>NZ_DYZA01000166.1 GCF_020741395.1 Mailhella massiliensis
CGATCAAACGTATATTTTCAAAGAACACCATCGAAAAAACTGAACCTCCCAAGAGCAGGGAAAAATTTTATATGATAATAAATACAGTATGTTATGAAAATACTTTCCCAACGCGGCACCGTGACGCTTCCGGCAGGTTCCCCTCTTCTGCGAAGGCATAAAAAAAGCCCCCCGTTCCGAAAAATCGGAACAGGGGCACGATTCACGTTTTTTGCGGAAAACTCCGCAGAAGGGCATCTACGCTTCCATGGCTTCCTTGAAACGTATCTGAAGGGCCTGCATCTTGGCCTTCTTGTCTATGAGCTCCGTCTGGCGGGCCTTTTCAGATTCCACGAGTTCCGCCGGGGCACGTTTGACGAAGTTCTCATTGGAGAGCTTGGCGTCGAGGGCCACGAGATCCTTGTCCACCTTGCCGATTTCCTTGTCGAGGCGGGCAAGCTCGGCCTGGAAGTCCACAGCGCCCGTGAGAAGCACGATGACTTCGCAGCCGCGCACTACGTTGCTGGCCGAAGCCTTGGGCGCGTGGGCATTCTTGTCGATGGTGAGGCTCTCAAGCCTCGCCAGCTCGAAGAAACCGCGGTTGGCTTCCAGAAGGGCGGCCTGCTCGTCGCTTGCCGGGCGCAGCACCACGGAAAGCTTATAGGAAGGTTTGATGTTGAGCTCCGCGCGGATGGTGCGTATGGCGCTGATAGCTTCCTGCAGGAAAATCATCGCATCCGATTCGCGGCTCTTCACGCACTGAGGACGGGCCGCAGGATACAGTTCCGTGGCTATGTCCGTGCCTTCATGGCCGGGCAGGGAATCCCACACCTCTGCGGTGACGAAGGGGATCATGGGATGCAGAAGGAGAAGTATCTCGCGCAGCACGGTGTAAAGCACATACTGGGCTTCTTCCTTCGCCGGGCCTTCTTCCTTCATGTCGGCCTTGATAAGTTCCAGGTACCAGTCGCAGAATTCGTTCCACAGGAACTTGTACACGCACTGGGCCGCGTCGTTGAAGCGGTAGCTCTCCAGGGCCGCGTCCTCTTCCACCTTGATTTCCTCAAGGCGGGTGAGTATCCACTTATGGTGCAGGCCCTTCACCGAGGCAAGATCCACGGCCTTCGGCTCGCCCTCCTCGGGCAGGTTCATGAGGGCGAAGCGCGAGGCGTTCCACACCTTGTTCACAAAGTGGCGGTAGCCCTCGATGCGTTCTTCCGACATGCGTATATCGCGCCCCATGGCAGCGAATGCGGCCAGGGTGAAGCGCAGGGAGTCCGCGCCGTATTTGCGGATCATGTCCTGCGGGTTGATGCCGTTGCCCAGGGACTTGGACATCTTGCGGCCCTGCGCGTCGCGCACCAAGGCGTGGATGTACACTTCGCGGAAGGGCACCTCACCCATGAAATGCTGGCCCATCATAATCATGCGGGCCACCCAGAAGAACAGGATATCAAACGCCGTGACGAGCACTGTGGTAGGATAGTATTTCTTGAGCGTCTCGGTCTGTTCGGGCCAGCCCATGGTGGAGAAGGGCCACAGGGCGGAGGAGAACCAGGTGTCGAGCACGTCCGGGTCCTGCTCCAGCTTCGAGCTTCCGCACCTGGGGCAGACCGTGGGATCCTCCTCCGACACGATGAGCTCGCCGCAGTCGGCGCACGTCCATGCAGGGATACGGTGGCCCCACCAGATCTGACGGCTGATGCACCAGTCGCGGATGTTGTCCAGCCAGTTGTAATAGGTCTTGGTCCAGCTTTCAGGATAAATCTTTATCTTGTCCGGCACGGCGGCACGGGCGGCGGGGGCCATTTTGCTTATGGCCACGAACCACTGGTCGGACACATAGGGCTCGATGACCGTCTTGCAGCGATAGCAGCAGCCCACGCTGTGGGAAAGCGGCTCTTCCTTCACAAGATGCCCGCTTTCGCGCAGCTCTTCCACAATGGCCTTGCGGCACTCTTCACGGCTCATGCCTGCGTAGCGGCCGCACACGTCGCTCATGCACATGTTGCCGTTGTCGTCGATGACCTGAATGAATTCCAGGCCGTGGGTGTGGCCGAGATTCCAGTCGTTGGGGTCGTGGCAGGGCGTGACCTTGAGGCAGCCGGTGCCGAATTCGCGGTCCACATAGCGGTCGGCGATGAGGGGAACCTCACGGTTCACCACGGGCACAATAAGCTTCTTGCCCACCAGGGCGGCATAACGCTCATCCTCGGGATGCACGCACACGGCGGAGTCGCCGAGAATAGTTTCCGGGCGGGTGGTGGCGATAGTCACGGAACCGGAACCGTCGGCAAAGTCGTAGCGCACATGCCAGAGCGAACCCTTGGAATCGATATGGTCCACTTCGTCGTCGGCAAGGGCGGTATGGCAGCGCGGGCACCAGTTGACGATGTACTTGCCCTTGTAGATGAGCCCTTCCTCGTAGAGGCGCACGAATACCTTGCGCACGGCGCGGGCAAGGTTGTCGTCCATGGTGAAGGCTTCGCGCGTCCAGTCCACGGAAGAGCCGAGTTCCTTGATCTGTTCAAGGATCTGCCCGCCATACTGCTTCTTCCAGTCCCACACCCGCTCGATGAAGGCTTCGCGGCCCACGTCGCGGCGTTTCTTGCCTTCCTTGGCAAGGGCGCGTTCCACCACGTTCTGCGTGGCGATACCCGCATGGTCGGTGCCGGGGATCCACAGGACGTTTTTGCCCTTCTGGCGGGCGTGACGGCAGAGTATGTCCTGAAGAGTCTGGTTCAGGGCGTGGCCGATGTGCAGAATACCCGTGACGTTGGGCGGGGGGATGACGATGGAATAAGGGTCGCCGGGGGCGGACATGTCGGGCGTGAAGGTCTTGGCTTCTTCCCAGTGTTTGCGCCAGTGAGCTTCCACTTCCTGCGGTTCATAGGCTTTGGACAGCATTGAAAGGCTCCAGTGTTTTAACAATTCGCCGCTCGATGAGGGGGCGCGCGTCGCCATGGAACAGGCCGCCTGCAACGGAGCGCTCCGCGGCCGGGCATGCCCGGCATGCCTTCCTTCCCTTGCCGAACGGGCGGCTTATGCGTATGCATAGACACGGAGGGAAACATGATCGCCATACTCTGGGACGCTTCCCATATCTGGGGATATCTGCTGCTGCACGCCGTTCGTTCGACGGGCATTCCCTTCCGTGTACTCAAAGGGTTAGACATAGCCCAGTCCGGTCTGTCTGGCAAGATGCTCATGGTGCCCGGAGGTTCCGCGCGGCGCAAGGCCGAGGCCCTCGGCACGGCGGGCATGGAAGAAGTGCGGCGCTTCGTGCACGGCGGCGGACGCTATATCGGCTTCTGCGGCGGCGCGGGCCTGGCCCTTTCCGAAAACCTGGGACTCTGCCCCTGGAAACGCGACGGCATGACCGACCGCCTGCAACACCTTGTCTCAGGGCATTTTTCCTGCTCCCTGACCTCGGAAAGCGCGCTGGTGCCGCCGGGGCTTTCCGGGAAAACTGCTCTTCTTCCCGTATGGTGGCCGGGCCGCTTCAACGAACCGGAAAAAAACGAAGGCGTGGACGTACTTGCGCGCTACCGCGCCCCGGGGCCGGATCTCTATGTGGCCGACCTGCCCTACGCCTCCATGCCTGCCGACATTCTCGCGGAATGGAACGCCATGTACGGAGTCACGCTGCGGCCTTCGCTTCTGGACGGGCGGCCCTGCGCCGTGGCCGGGACCTTCGGCCGGGGAAGCTGGCTTTTAAGTTACAGCCACTTGGAAACACCGGCGGACTTTCCCGGTTCGGAGCATGCCGGGACGTGGCTTCTGCATGTTCTGCGCTCCTGGTGCGAGCCTTCACTCTCCATGAAGGCGCTGCCCCCGCTGGACTTCGACGCGCTGCCCGTGCTCTGGGAAGATGCCGCCCTGCTTTCCGCGCGAGACGCCCTTGCAACACTTATCCGCCTGGCAAAGGAGCTGGGCCTGCTTTTCCCGCGCAACCGCTGGCTTCTCGGCTGGCGCTCCGGCGTGCCCGGGGCGCAGTTCAACAGCCTGAACGCCGCACTGTCCACAGCCCTCAGCCTGACGCCGGACGCGCGCCGCCTCCGCCTCTGGAACGAGCGGCGAAGCGACTTCGAGCAGGCCTTTTCCCTTTTCGCACAGGGAGCCAGGAGCTGGCTTCTTGCCCGCCGCCTTGCCGACACCCTGGCCGACTCCGCGCCGGGCATGTTGCCGCGGGAACTGCTTGTCGACCAGCGAAGAGCGCTTTTCGGCTCCCCCATGTTCGGCGGAGGCCTCAGCGAACAGATTCTGGATATGCTGGAAAATCTGGTGTAGGGGCGTCCGGCGGAAGAATGCCGGGCGTCAGCCTTTCCGGGGAAAACATGACCCTCAGCCGTACGCCCGCCTGCAATTTCCACGCCGCACGGCGTTCACAGGGGCGGAACAGGCCTCAGCACCCCTTATGCGCAGCCTGAAAGACACGCAAGGGAAAGCATGGACGGACAAAACGGAAAAATTCCCGGCTCCGCGGCACAGGTTCCGGGCATGAGGAAAAAGACCCGCTCCCCGGGCAAGACCTCGGATAGGGAAAACACTCCTTCTGCCCGGCTCCGGCCTTTCACCCCCTTCCCCTTCTCAGGGTGAATCCGAGAAGCGCCGCTCCCGAGGCCATGGCCGCAAGGGCCGCCCAGAAAAGCGCCTTCACATCCCGCGCCAGGACATAGCCCCAGAGGCCGGTATGCACGCCGCCGCGCCCGTCCACAAGCTGGACGGGAAAAAGCTCGGAATAAATCCACATGGTCAGAAGGCCGCCCGCACCGATAAGAAAAACAAGCACCCCGGCGGCCAGCGCGATATGACGGGCCGCCGTGCTCGCAGGGGCCGGCGGAGCGGATTCCCTTTCGTTTTTTTCCTCTGCCGGGCTTTCCGCAGGCGCGGCCTCCCCCTGCTCCACGGAAACGGCGGCAGCCTCCGGCCCGTCGGCCTGCTCTCTCAGAAGATAGTCAAGGCTGACGCCCAGGGTATCGGCCAGCTCCACCAGACGGTCGAGATCGGGAGCGGAAAGGCCGGTTTCCCACTTGGTGACGGACTGCCGGGAAACGCCCATGCGCTGGGCGAGTTCTTCCTGCGACATTCCCAAGGCCTTGCGCCTGGCCTGTATTTTTCCGTAGAGCTGGAGATCTTTCCTCATAAGATTCCGTGGGCTGGCAGCGTTTCCAGGCATGGACGCCCGTATTCCTGCGGGCGGGATACCGGCGGGCAAAAATGTGCTTCCCCGCCCGAAACCGGTTCATGCCGATACGGCGGCCGCACTCCCCGGGGGAAGGGCGCGGCCGCCTTGTTCACGATAAAGGAAGGCTACTTGAAGCGTTCCATGGCCTTATCATAGAAAACGCACAAGGCGTCGATATCCTGCTTCTGCTGAAGCTGAAGAAGTTCCGGCTGAAGCTCCTGCATGACCTTCGTATAATTTTCCGGGTTCTTCTGCGATTCTTCCTGAATGACCTGCGCAAAGGCAAGGGCCTTCTGCTGGGCCTCTTCCGGGGTGCACCCGGCTTCGGCCAGGGAAGAAAAGCCGAGAACGAGGGCAAGAGCCGCGCACGAAGCCAACATTTTCCTATTCATAGGGAACTCCTGTGGTTTTATGGCACACTGCCAGGTTGGAACGGCGGGCCGACTTTTCCGGTCCGTCATCTGACAGGCCGCCCATAAAAGGAGCTTTCCACCCTCTTTATGGAATCGCGGGGAACCCCCGTGGCGCCGGGCCGCCGAATGACGGCCAGAAATTAACGCCTTCGGAAATCATTCTCCACCAACCGGAAGTTTCCTTTACGGCAACTATCAGGTGCATCCCCATGATTTCAGATAATTAGCATAAGATATTTTCCCTTGTCACCCCTTTTCGGCAACTGCCGGTTGCGGGAAACGGCAGGTTGCGCAGAAAAAAAATGCCCCTCAATTCCCGAACACCGGGCAAAGGCTTCTCTCTTTGATCCCGGCTTCCGTCCTGCCCGCCGACCTCTTCTACTGCGCGCTGAAGAGGAAAAAAACGCCCTCCTTCTTCCCGTCAGAGCTTCTTTCCCCTCGTACAACGGCCGGGCGCATGTTCCGGCGGCAGCCCGTCCGCTCCATGAAAAAGCCCATGTAACATATGCAACACCAAAAGAAGGGGAAAAAATGCCATGCTCCCTGCATGCGCCGCAGCCTGCCTCCCCGGCAGGCCTTCCCCGCCATAGCAAAACACGTTCAGGAGGTCACCGTGATAAACACCATCGATACGGAAAAGTGCACCGGATGCGGCACTTGTTTCAAAACATGCGGACTCGACGTATTCAGGATCGACACCGATCAGCCGGTACTTTCCCCCTGCATGGCGACCTGTCCCGCCGGAACCGATATCCGGGGTTACAACGGACTCATGCAGATGGGCAGGATTGATGAAGCCGCAGAGAGGCTCAGGGAACGCAATCCCTTCCCCGCCGTCACGGGGCGTGTCTGTCCACATCTCTGCGAAGGAGAATGCAGCCGCAGCAAGGTTGACGGAGCCGTCAACATCAACGCCCTTGAGCAGTATCTCGGCGACCGTACGCTCCACGTCGTCCCCGAAAAGCCCGCCGTGCGCCATGTACACCGCATCGCCGTCGTGGGCTCCGGCCCCGCCGGGCTCTCCTGCGCATGGTATCTCGCCCGCGCCGGCTATCCCGTGCGCGTGTTCGAAGCCATGCCCGCGCCGGGCGGCATGCTGCGCTACGGCATCCCCGCCTACCGCCTGCCCGAAGACGTGCTCGACGCGCAGATAGAACAACTCAGGGCCCTTGGGGTGGAATTCCAGTGCGGAACGCGCGTGGGCAACGGCTGCGACTGTTCCGTGGAAGATCTGTACGCTCTCGGCTACAAAGCCGTGTTTCTCGCTCCCGGGGCGACGAAAAGCCGTAAGCCCGGCGTGCCCGGCGAAGACCTGCCCGGCGTGCTCTACGGCGTGGAATTTCTCTCCGCCGTGCGCCGGAACCGCCAGGGACGCCTTTCCGGCAGGGCCGTCGTCATAGGCGGCGGGGCCGTGGCCATGGACGCCGCCATCACCGCCCGCAAGCTCGGCGCCTCTCAGGTGGATCTGTACTGCCTCGAAAGCCGTGAAGAAATGCCCGCCTTCCAGCACGACATAGACGACGCCGTCAACGCCGGCGTGATCCTGCATCCCGGCTGGGGCCCCCAGGCCGTGGAAGGCAACGGGCGCGTCGAAAGCATCGTGCTGCACCGCTGCCTTTCCGTGTTCAACGCCGAAGGCCGCTTCGCCCCCGTGTTCGACGATGCCGAAACGCTGAACCTCGAAGCCGCCACCGTCATTTTCGCCATAGGCCAGAGCTCCGACCTTGCTCCCTTTGAAGGCGTCGTGGACATGCAGCGCGGACGCATCACGGCCGATCCCGAAACCTTCGGCACCTCTTACTGGAACATCTTCGCCGCGGGCGACGCCGTTACCGGGCCTTCCACCGTCATTGCCGCCATCACCGGCGGCAGGGAAGCCGCCATATCCATCGACCGCCTCATGACGGGCGGGCATCTGCACAGCGACCGGAAGGAAAAAAGGCCCCTTGCGGAACAGCTGCCGGGAGAAGGCGTCATGCTTTCCCCCCGCGTGGAGAGAAAAGAAATCGCCTCGGAGGGCTTTGAAGAAAAAAGACTCGGTTTCGACGACGTGGACGCGCTCCATGAATCCCTGCGCTGCCTCACCTGCGGGGCAAAGGCCCGCGTCAACTACAGGGACGACTGCATGACCTGCTTCTTCTGCGAGCTGCGCTGCCCTTCCCACGCCATAGACGTTCATCCTTTCAAGGAAAGACTGCCGTTCACGCTGGAACGTAATTTCGGAGGTTTTTAATATGGCTACACCCATTATCTATACTACGGATGTTCTTGTCGTCGGCGGCGGCTTTTCCGGTTCCTGGGCGGCGCTCAGGGCGGCGGATACGGCAGGGGACGTGCTCATCGTGGACAAGGCGGCCCGTGACTGGCGCGGCCTCGGCATGATGAGCGGCGGCGACATGATCGTCATGCAGCCGGAGTTCAGGGTGGAAGACCTGCTCGATGAAATGGTCTACTATTACGACGGGCTCTGCGACCAGCCTCTTGTCCGCAAGATCCTCGAACACTCCTACGACCGCTTCCGCGACCTGGAACGCTGGGGCCATATCTTTGCCCGCGACGAAAAGGGAAAACTGCGCGCCGTGGTGCAGCGGGGCCTTACCTATATGCGCTACTACCTGTACCACCCCTACGGCAAAGGCGGGCCGCACACCTGCAACACTCTCTACGACCAGCTCGCCCTGCGCGGCGTGCGCCGCCTCTCCAACCTTCAGATCGTGAAGCTCATCAAGCGCTCCGGCCGCGTGGTCGGTGCGGCGGGCTTCCACACCCGCAGCGGCCTGCCCTGCGTGATCAAGGCCGGCGCCGTCATTCTCTGCACCAACACGGGCGGCTTCAAAATGTCCTACCTCAGCAACACCTCCGCAGGTGAAGGTGCTCTGCTCGGCTACGAGGCCGGGGCCACCTTCCAGAACATGGAATTTCTCCAGAACTGGACCTGTCCCATGGCTTTCGCCTGGGAGGGGCAGACGGGCATGCTGCCCTACGGCGCCCGCTTCGTGAACAGGAAGGGTGAAGACTTCATGAAGAAGTATTCCCCGCTGCGCGGCGCCAAATCCGACCCGCACTACAATATCCGCGGCATGGTGCTGGAAACCCGCGCAGGCAACGGCCCCACCTACTTCGACACAAGCACCATGTCGGAAGAAGGTGTGGAAGTCATGACTCCCACCGGCGGATGGATGCTGCTCAACGCCGAAAAGCTCAAAGCTCTCGGCATCGACTTCTTCCATCAGAAAACGGAATGGATGCCCCAGTTCCAGTACATTTTCGGCGGCATGAAGACCGACCTCGACTGCCGCACCGGCGTGCCCGGGCTTTTTGCCGCAGGCCGCGCCAGCAGCCTGCACACCGGCGTGTATATGGGCGGCTGGGATACCTGCATGACCAGCACCACCGGCTGCTTTGCCGGCGAGGCCGCCGCAAAGGAAGCGCTCGACGTCCGCCACGACGACTTCGATGCCTCCGAGGCGCTGGAAGAAATCGCGCCCGTGACTTCCCTCATCGGACGCCCCGGTATCCCTCCCAAGGACGTGGTGCGCTCCATCCAGGAACTCATGGTTCCCGCCGACGTTTCCGTGCTCAAGACAGGGCAGGGGCTGAACCGCGCCCTGCATGCGCTTGAACACATACAAAACAACTATCTTCCTGAAATGACGGCGCAGGATCCCCACTACCTCATGAAGCTCATGGAGGCTAAGGGCATGGCCCTCGTGGCGGAAATGTACCTGCGCGCCTCCCTGGCCCGCAAGGAGTCGCGCTGCGGCCACTTCCGTGAAGACTATCCCCTGCGCGCAGGCGCTCCGGAGTGGATACGTCTGAGCCGCGGACGCAACGGTATGGACATTGAGGGCGCGGCCGTGCCCTGCGGCGGGGAAGGATATCCCGTCATGCCGTACCGCTACTACATGGACGACTTCGACTACCCCGACCAGCCCCATGCCGATGCGCAATACGTCGCAGGGGCCCAAGCCTAGCCTGGCCTGATCCGATCTGTCCTCCCGGCGGGCGGAGTGCCCTCCGCCCCGCCGGACACTTCATCCGTCATTGCCGCCCGGAGGTGCATGATGAAACTCCCTTCCTTCAATAATCCCCTTTTCCGCCGTCAGGCCGCAGGCTGCCTCCTTGCCCTGCTCGTCTACTGTGCGGCGCTGCTTCTTCCCACACCGGAAGGCCTCGGCCTTGCAGGCAAGAAAGCCCTTGCTCTCATGATCTCGGCTATCATCATCTGGGTATCCGACGCCCTTCCGCTCGCCATGTCTTGTACTCTTTTTCTCTTTCTGCAGGGGGTGCTGGGAACGGCACCCATGGACGACGCCCTGCGCAATTTCGCCATTCCGCCGGTATTCTTCTGCTTTGCCATGTTCTGCATCGTGGTGGCCTTCCAGAACTCCGGACTCACCCGGCGCATCGTGCTCTGGACGAGCATGAAGTCCAAAGGCAGGCCGGGCAGACTTCTTTTTCTGCTCATGATGATGAGCGGGGCGCTTTCCACCATTCTGGCCGATGTGCCCGTAGTGGCCATGATGTTTCCCGTGGCCCTGTTTCTTCTGGAGCAGAACGGCTGTGTGCCCGGAAAAGGCTCTTTCGGCAAGGCCGTCATGCTCGGGCTTCCCCTCGCCTGCCTCATAGGCGGTGTGGGCACTCCGGCGGGAAGCGGCACCAACATCCTGACCATGAACATGCTCTCTTCCACCGCAGGCGTCCAGATATCCTTCTTCCAATGGTCGGCTATCGGCCTGCCCATGGCGCTGCTTCTCATCCCCGTGGCATGGTGGGCCGTCATGAAGATCTATCCGCCCGAACTTACCGAACTTGCGGGCATGGATGAGCTGTGCGCGGACTATGAATGTCTCGGCCCCCTCGGCAGGCAGGAAAAACTCTATATCGTCCTCCTGGCCGTCAACCTCACTCTGTGGTGCACCACAGGCCTGCACGGGCTTTCCCTCCCCGCGGCGGCGGTGCTCGGCAGCATGCTCTTCGCCCTGCCCGGAGTCTCCCTCATCAGCTGGGAACAGGACAGGCACAAGATAGGCTGGGACATTCTCTTCCTCGTAGGCTCTGCCAACTCCCTCGGCGTCTCCCTCTGGCAGAGCGGTGCAGCCACATGGATAGCCGACACTTTCCTGAGCGGCATGAGCTCACTGCCTCTCGTGGCAGTCATAGCCCTGGTTTCCCTGTTCACCATCCTCATTCATCTGGTCATTCCCGTGAACACCCCCATCGTGGGCGTCATCCTTCCCCCTGTGGCGGCCATAGCCTCGGCCATGGGCATCAATCCCGCGCTTCTGGCCCTGCCCCTCGGATTCAGTGTCTCCGCCGCCGTACTTCTCCCCCTCGACTCGGTATCTCTCGTCACCTATCAGGCCGGATACTAGATAGTGTTTACACGAGATTTGAGTTATAAGAAGCGCATCAATTCTACAAGGATGTGCTTATGACGAATCCTCAACGCCGCCATGACATTTCAGATGCTGCATGGGCCTTATTGGAACCTCATTTACC
>NZ_DYZA01000167.1 GCF_020741395.1 Mailhella massiliensis
CCTATTACAATGCTGAGCGTTTTCAGAAAAGGCTCGGCCAGCTTTCCCCGATAGAGTATCGGGAAAAGCTGGCCGCTTAGAATCAACGCTGCTGGGGCTTTTTAGAGGTCTACTTGACGGGGAGCAGACCAGTGGCGGGGGCTGTTCCGTACAGGGCTTCACCGGCGCGCGAGTTCCCGTTCCAGATCGCGGGATTCGGCGCGGCGCTTCAATTCCTCGCGCTGGTCGTGCAGCTTGCGGCCCCGGGCAAGGGCGATTTCCAGCTTGACCTTGCCGTGCTTGAAGTAAATCTTCGTAGGCACCACGGTAAGGCCTTTCTGTTCTATGCGCGTGGCGAGCAGGTGTATTTCCCGGTGATGAAGCAGAAGCTTCTTGTCGCGATCCGGCTCCTGAAGCACATAGCCGCCGCGCTCGTAGGGAGCTATGCGCATGCCCACTACGAAAGCCTCGCCGTCGCGACATTCCACGAAGCTGTCTCCGAAACTGACCTGCCCGGCCCGGAGGCTTTTTACTTCCGGCCCGGTGAGTACGATGCCCGCCTCGAAAAATTCCAGAAATTCATAGTACTGGCGGGCTTTGCGGTTGTCTATGCGCGGCGTGTCGGCCATGGCTGACTCCAGAAATCCTAAAGAAAGGGAACCCTTGCGCAAGTTCCGGTGAATAAAAAGGGATGGAAAACAATTTCCATGTCATTCTGGTAACATACAAGGCTTTTCCCTGCAAGAAAAGCCTGTCCGGCCCAGAGTATGGCGATAAGACGCGGCGCTGCCCCGGCCGTGAAAAACGAGGTGTTCACCTTTCGGGCATCTTGCTTTTCCTTCCCAGGACTTCCGGCGTATTCCGGTGGCCGGGGAATATGTCAGCCCTTCATGCCGGAAAGAATGGCGTAGATTTCCCCGGTGGTCCAGCCGCGCGATCGGGCCTGCACGCGCCTTGCCACGGCGCGGGGCGCTCCTCCTGCGGGGCGTTCTTCCGCGATCAAGGCAAGGATTTCTTCCCGGCTGCTTTTCACATGCCCTTCAGGAGGCCCGAGCACTACAGTGACTTCGCCGAGTATGCCCGAAAGGTCGGGTATGTCGTCAAGGCGGAAACGCAGGTATTCCTCATGCGTCTTGGTCAGTTCCCGCGCCACGCACACTTCCCGCGGACCGAGCAGGGCAAGGGCGTTTTTCAGTGTTTCCTGAAGTCTGTCCTTGCGCTCGAAAAAGACCAGAGTGACGGGAAGGGCGGCATAGGGGGCGAGGCTTTCTTCCTGCTCGGAGCGCTTGCGCGGCAGAAAGCCGAAGAAGACGAAGGGCTGCGGCGGAATACCGGAACCGGCAAGAGCCGTGACGGGCGCGCAGGGGCCGGGGATCACGGAGACGGGCAGGCCCGCTTCCCGGCAGGCGCGTATGACGACATAGCCCGGGTCGGCCATGACGGGCATGCCTGCGTCGGAAATAAGGGCGATGTTTTTTCCTTCGCGCAGAAGCTCCAGCACGGAGGCGGCCTTTTCCTTTTCGTTGTGGTCGTGGTAGCTGAGAAAACGGCGTACCGTCACGCCCCAGCGTGCGCAGGCGAGGCCTTCGCGCCTGGTGTCTTCCGCGAGCACCATGTCCGCCTCTTCCAGGCAGGCTCGGGCGCGGGGAGAAAGGTCACCAGGGTTGCCAAGGGGAGTGCCCACCACCCAGAGCGTGCCCGGCTCCTGATTCTGCGTATTCGATGACATTTTGTATGAGCTCCGTTTGGTAGGTTCCCTGTGCGGCCGTCACACAGACAAGGTCGAAGCGGCAGGACATACCCCAGGCGTCGTGTTCGGCAAGCCAGAGCTGTGCGGCGCGTTGCAGATGGCTCTTCTTGACAGGGGTCAGGGCTTCAAAGGGCCTCTGCATACCGCCCTGTGCGCGGGTTTTCACTTCCACAAATACCATGGTGTCCCGTTCCCGGGCCACAATGTCAAGTTCCAGACGGCCGCTTTTCCAGTTGCGGGCGAGTATCTCCCAGCCCATGCCTCGAAGGAGCTTTGCCGCCGCCTCTTCTCCTTCCGCGCCTGTTCTGGCCGGGGAAGGAGCATTTTCTTCGGCTTTTTTTCGGAAGAATTTCAACACAGGCGGCCCTGCTCCTGCACCTTTTTCGGGAGCACGCTGTGAAAATCCAGGCGATGGAGCGGGCAGGGGCCGTAGAGCTTCAGAGCTTCCCGATGTTCTTTAGTGCCGTAGCCCTTATGCCGGGCAAAGCCGTACTCGGGCCAGCGGGTGTCGAGCTTTGTCATGAGTTCGTCGCGGAAGGTCTTGGCCAGAATAGAGGCGGCGGAAATGGAGGGGATGAGGGCGTCGCCGTCCACCACGGCTTCCTGTTCGGGGAGCGGAATACCGAACTGACGGAAATAGAGCGGGGGAATGATCTGTGTGCCGTCGATGAGAAGGCGTGCGGGCACGGCGTCTTCTTTCACCTTCATGCGCACACGCATGGCGGCCACGGCGCGCGTCATAGCCATGAGCGAGGCTTGAAGGATATTGATGCGCGAGATTTCATTCATCCACGAGAGGCCTATACCCCACCCCACGGCGAGGCTTCGTATTTCCACGGCGAGGCGCTCCCGTTCTTTTTCCTTGAGCGCCTTGGAATCATCCAGCCCCATGAGGTCGAAGCCGTCGGCGAAAATGACGGCTCCGGCCACTACGGGACCGGCAAGGCAGCCCCGGCCCGCTTCGTCGGTACCGGCGGTAAAAGGTTCCTGCATATCCGGGGCGCTGAAGAGCAGCCCCTGTTCGATGACGGCTTTTTTGCGGATACGGGCCATGGGCAACCTGCAAGCGGGAAAGAATGGAGTGCCTGATAGACAAAATCCCCCGCCGGAAGAAGCCGGAAGGGGATTGTCTGCTCAAAGAGGACCCGGGCAGGCCGGGCCGGAATCTTAGTAGCGGTTGCGGGGCTTGATGCGGGCAGCCTTACCGCGCAGATCGCGCAGGTAGTACAGACGGGAGCGGCGCACGCGGCCTTCGGTCACCACTTCGATGTGGTCGATGAAGGGGGAGTGCATGGGCAGGATGCGTTCCACGCCCACGCCGTCGGAAATCTTGCGCACGGTGAAGGTGGCGCCGGTGGTGCCGCGCTGGATGCGGATCACGTTGCCCTGGAACATCTGGATACGTTCCTTTTCGCCCTCGACGATACGCAGGTACACCTTGATGGTGTCGCCGGGCTTGAAGGACGGAATGTCCATACGCATGTGTTCGCGTTCAATCTTCTTGATGATATCCATGGGGGGACTCTCCTTGAGGAAATGGTGTTTATCCCCGATCGCCGAGCAGCCTGTCCAGAAGGATGGCGGCGGCGGCACGAACGGGGAGATGATTGTACTCGTCCATCCAGCGCAGGGGCGGCAGGACGGCGTCGCATTGCTCCAACACCTCAGGCGCAATGCCATGCCCGGTTCCCAGTAAAAGGAGTACGGGCCTGTCCGCAAGCCGGTTTCGCACTTCGTCGAAGGTGGAGGCCGGCCGGCGTTCCCGGTGTTTTTTATCTAGGAGAGGCTGGGCACTGGTGCCGACCACGAAGGGCGGCAGGCCGCGATCGGTTGTCAACGTCGCAATCGCGCTTTCCAGAGATTCCTCAGGCCTGACCAGTCGAAGGGCTTCGGCCCTGTCGGCATTAAACGACAGTCCCGGCCCTTCCGTCCAATGAGAGAGCAGTGTTGCCAAGAGTCTGAGCTGATCCTTCAGCGGCGTGACCACGAAGAATCCACTGATCCCATAGGTGCGGGAAATTCGTGCTATATCGTGAATATCGAGATTTGTCAAAGATGTTGTGCCCGTTTTCCGATTTTTTAATCGTACGGGATGATGCAGAAGGGCCACAAAGAGGTTTTTCGCCGGGCGAAAGCGTGGAGAAGCGCGCAATACTTCCCTGTCGTGGTGGGTGAGCACGGCGTGGTCGAGCATGTCCGGCCTGTACCTGGCCGTGGCGAGTACCGCCTGCTCCCTGCGCCACGCGGCAATGAGGGCATGATTGCCCCCCTGGAGAACGGCGGGAACTTCCAGCCCCTCGAAGTTTTCCGGTCTGGTGTACTGCGGGTATTCCAGAAGGCCGTTGCTGAAGCTTTCCTCGTCGCCCGATTCGTCCTTGCCCATGAAGCCGCTCTGAAGGCGTGCCGTGGCTTCGATGACGGCAAGGGCGGCGGCTTCCCCGCCGTTGAGCACCGCTTCGCCCACGCATATCGGCTCAACGGGCAGAAGCTCGAAAAGGCGTGCGTCGAAGCCCTCATAGCGACCGCAGACAAGGGTGAGCTCTTCTTCCTGTGCGAGCTCCCGGGCAAGGGCCTGGGTGAAGGGCCTGCCTGCGGGCGTGAGCGCAATGAGCCTGCCTTTTTTGCCGTTGCAGGGGGCGAGTTCACGCAAAGTCCGCACGAGAGGGTCGAGCATAAGCACCATGCCCGGGCCTCCGCCGTAAGGACGGTCGTCCACAGAATGATGGCGATCCGTACTTTTATCGCGCGGATTGAAAAAGGAAAATTCCACAATCCCGGCTTCCCGCGCCTTTTCCATGAGTCCGCTGGAAAGGGGCGAGTCGAACCACTCCGGGAACAGGGTGACCAGATTGTAGCGCATGGCGTCTATGCCTTGGAAGAAGCGTCTGTCGCGCCTTCTTCATCCTTCCCGTCGTCGGGGACATTCGCTGCGGCCCCTTCCCGATACAGGTCGAGCAGGCCTTCCGGCGGGGCTATGGTGGCCGTTTCGGCCGAAAGGTCGATATCCAGCACGAACTCGGGCACGGCGGGGAACAGTATCTCGTAGCCGCCGTCCGCTTCCGGCGCGCGTATGATCCACATTTCCTGTCCGGCGGGGAAGTCCACGTCTTCGAGTTTCCCCACTACGGTGCCGTCTTCAAGGCGTACGGAAAGGCCGATGAGGTCGCGCAGGTACGGTTCGTCCTCTTCGGTCTCGGGCAGGAAGGATGCGTCGATGAGCAGCTCCTGCCCGCGCAGTTGTTCAGCCGCAGAGCGGTCGTTGCAGCCTTCTAGGCTCAGGATGAGCTGGTCTTTCCACAGATGCCATTCGCGGATGCGCACGGGGCGCGGCGCAAAACGCCCTGCGCGCAGCATGAGGGGCTTTTCCAGAAGATCGGCGGAATCGGCGTAGTAGTCCACGCGGATCTCGCCCTTGACGCCGTGGGGTTTGGTGAGTCGCCCCAGGATAACGAGAGAGGAGGCAGGCATTATTCGAGAATTTCCAGAACGACGCGTTTTTTCGTTTTGGCGGACACGGCACCGAGAATGGTGCGGATGGCGCGCGCCGTGCGCCCCTGTTTGCCGATGATTTTACCGAGGTCGTCCCGGGAAACGGAAAGTTCCAGCACGGAACCCTGATCTCCTTCCGATTCGCGTACGGCCACCTGATCGGGATTATCCACCAGCGACCTGGCGATGAATTCCACAAGTTCTTTCTGCTGCATGAAGATCTCCACGCGCCGTTGCCGCATGGGCAGGCGCGAAATTTTCTGCACAGTAGCATCCCCTTCCGCTGCCCGTCAATCAAGGGGCGCAGGTGCGCCGCGGACATGTTTTTCCCGGGAAAATTTTACAAAGTGTCAATACCTGCAGGACGGGAGGGAGCTTTTTTGATAGAATTTTTCCGTAAAGCCCCCGGGCGAAGGCTGTGCCTTCGCTGAAAGAATGAACCCTTCTCCATACAGGAAGTGCCCATGTCCGTGAAGAAGATGCTTTTTTCCGTGTTGTGCTGTGCCGCTCTGGCTGTTCCCGCATCCGCTTTTGCTGAGGTTCTGGTGGAGCTTCCCGCGCCGCAGAAGGCGGGGGGGCTTTCCCTGCTGGAGTCCCTTGCGGGAAGGCATGTGGAGCGCGCTTTCGACAGCCGTTCCCTGCCGATGCAGGAAGTGTCGAACATCCTGTGGGCCGCCTGCGGCGTGAGCCGGGAGGACGGCAGGCTTACCGTGCCCACGGCCATGAACTACCAGCGCATCGGCGTGTATGCAGTCCTGCCCGACGGTGTGTACCGCTACGACGCGCGGCAGAACATACTGGAGCAGGTGCTTCAGGGCGATGCATACCTGAAAATGTATGCCAACGGCGCGCCCATGGTTCTTCTGCACGTTGCGCTGGAAAGCGACCGCTACTCCGCCATGCACATAGGCTCCATGTATGAAAACGTCGCCCTTTATTGCGCGTCCATGGGCCTTGCCAATGTGATGAAGGCTCAGGAGACGGACAGGCTGGAAGGCAAACTGCCTCTTCCCGAAGGGTGGAAGGTATATATGATTCAGCCCGTGGGCTATCCTGCGAAGTAAGCCGCAGGTGTGATGCGGTCTGTCGCAGGCTTTGTCTGCTGGAGGGCCGGTCTCTTTCGGGGTGCATTTTTCGCTTGTGCCGTGAGGCATGCGCTGCGGAGCCCGGAGGCAATATTTTCGTCCCGGCGGAGCTGGAAAAAAAGGAATAGGAAGGGAGGTGCGACCGATGCGCACCTTCCTTTTTTTCCGCAGCCTGTGAGCGGGCTTTCCGCCCGTGGAAGGAGGAATTACAGGCTGTCTCCGGTGCGTATCCTGCGGCTTTGCACGACGTCCACCACATAGATGATGCCGTCGCCTTCATGGCCTGTGGCCGCGCCTGCGGCAATGGCATCCATGGCTTTCTGTACGTTTTCTTCATGCAAGCAGAGTTCCAGGCGTACTTTTTTGAGCAGCGTCACTTCCGTGGCGATGCCGCGATACAATTCCACATAGCCCTTCTGACGGCCGGAACCGAGAATATTGGTGACGGACATGCTGTAAAGGCCTTCGGTATACAGCTTCTGTTTGACGGCTCCCAGACATTCGGGGCGGATATAGGCAACTACCAGTTTCATGCTTCTGCTCTCTTTTCTTATGCAGGGGTTATTCGTTGGAAAAAATCTGGAAACCGCTGTACACGTCGGTTCCATGTTCCGTCATATCGAGGCCCTTGAGTTCCACTTCACGGCTCACGCGCAGTCCGATGAGCTTGTCGGCCAGCTTGAAGGTAATCCAGCCCATAAGAAAGGCCCACATGCCTACGGAAAACGCGCCGAGAAGCTGGACGAACAGAAGGTCCATGCCTCCACCGTAGAGCAGGCCGACATGGGCGCCGTAACCGGGGGCGGCGAAGAGCCCGACCAGCACGGTTCCCGTGAAACCGCATACGCCGTGAACAGAAACTGCGCCTACGGGATCATCTATTTTGAGAACCTGATCCAGAAAGAGGACGGAGAACACCACAAGAACACCGCAGATGATGCCGATAAAGATGGAACCGGGGGGAGAAACTTCAAAGCAGCCTGCAGTAATGCCTACAAGCCCGGCCAGGACGCCGTTCATGGCCATGGAAGGATCGGGCTTTCCTGTGATGCACCATACCGTCAGCATGGCGGCGGCAAAACCGGTGCAGGCGGAAAGGCAGGTGTTCACGGCAATATAGCCTACGACTCCGTCGGGCGTGGTGGTGGAGCCGCAGTTGAAGCCGAACCAGGAGAACCACAGGATGAACACACCGAGAGCCGCGAGGGGAATGTTGTGCCCGGGAATGGCCAGGGATTTCCCGTCCGGGGAATACTTGGCGAGGCGCGGCCCCACGCAGAGAGCCCCTGCAAGCCCTATCCATCCGCCCACGGAGTGTACCACCGTGGAACCTGCGAAGTCGATGAATCCCAGATTTTCCAACCATCCCTTGGTTTCGCCAAACAGGCTGTTCCAGCACCAGCCGCCGCTTATGGGGTAGATGAAGGCGCTCACCAGAACAGATACCAGTATATAGGCCTTGAAGTCCGTTCTTTCCGCGATGCAGCCGGATACGATGGTGGCCGATGTGGCCGCGAACATGGCCTGGAAGAAAAAGAAGGTCCAGGCCCAGCCGCCCTCGGTTGTGGTGGGATCGATGAACTGCATCCCCACTGAGGGAGTGCCGAGAAATCCGTTGGAGGTGCCGAACATGAGCCCGAAGCCGATGAGGAAGAAAAGCGGCATGCCTACGCTGAAGTCCACAAAGTTCTTCATAAGGATGTTACCCGCGTTTTTGGCCCGGGTGAGACCGCATTCCACCAGGGCGAAGCCCGGCTGCATGAACATGACGAGTATGGCTCCCAGCATGGTCCAGAGGATATCGCCGTTTTTCTGGCTCAGAAAGGAGAGTGCTTCATCGGCAAGGGCCGTATGGGGAAGCAGCAGGGTACAGAGAGCCATGCCTGCCGTTGAAAGCGGTGTGAGCAGGGGCCGGAAGGAAAGGTGCGTACCGTGGAACATATGATGACCTCCTGAGGGTATCGCTGAATGCCTTGTTATATGCATGAAGCATGCCATGATGAGGTTTTACTGATATTTCCACGGGTTATTTTATATTGTGCTATTTTTCAGGCAGCTTTTTAGTACGTTTTTGTGCTGCCCGCATTTTCATTTTTTCTTTATGCTTCCTATAAGTTCCTGCGTTTTTTATGACTAACATGACAGTAGAAAACAGGCCGCTTTTGTTTTGGAACAAGGTCCGCTTATGAATCCTCCGGTAGGGACGGGGAGCATGTCATGAGTTGTGCTGAGGTCGCTGAAGGACCTTCCGAGTGAGGGAACATGGAGCCGGGAGGATGAGGCGGAAGACGGAGAGTGGGGTGGGCTGTTCGGCCCCAGGGAGGAGCACGGCGGGGAGGGCGCGATACGGGCACGGAGAAGCTGCGTATCGAAGATGCGGAAAGACAGTTTTTTCGATGAGCGCAACAGGGGCGTTGGAAGCTCTGAGCCTAGGAGCACGGAATATTCGGGATGAATAAAGTATTGTGCAAATCAGGCTCCGGATGGCGCATATTGGAGAGAGGGTTCCCGTTTTCCCGTACACGGATTTTTTAAAAGGCATGCGCGCGAAGCCAAGGCCTCGCGCGCATGTGCGGTTAATGGTTGGTCAGCTTAGGCCCAGTGAACCAGGCCGGCGCGCAGGACATTGTCCATGGGGTCGGCGAAGGGAACCACGCGCAGGCCGTAGGCATGCAGACCGTTGGCTTTGGCCATGCATTCGGCCTCGTAGGTGAGGATGCCGTTTTCCTCGCCGGTGAGGGTGAGGTTGATGATCTGAGGCTCGTCGGTGAAGTTTGCACCATCGCTCACGCCGAGAACGAACTGGGCGAGCATCTCGTCGCTCTTCATTTCGCCCGGGTTCAGGGTGAGCTTCACGGTGAAGGGCTTACCGCAGTATACGGTGTCGCCTTCCAAACCGGAGACCTCAATGGACTGAATACTGGCGGTATTGAAACGGCCGGGGATGTTCTTCTGCCATTCGGTGATCCTGCGTGCCTTGGCCTGATGGTCGGCGTCCATGGCCACGCCGCGGCGGGCGGCGGGGATGTAGATTTTTTCCATGTAGTCGCGCACCATGCGGCGGCAGCCGTACATGGCGGTGAGGCTCTGCAGGGAATTCTTGGCTATGGCTATCCAGCCGTGGGGCAGGGCATCGGAGTCGCGCTGGAAGAAGAGCGGAACCACGTCGTTTTCCAGAATCTGATAAAGGCTTTCCGCGTCGGCATAGTCGTTTTGTTCGGCGGAAAGGGTGGCATAGGTGGCCTTGGGGCCGATAGTCCAGCCGTTTTTGCCGTTGTCGCCTTCCACCCACCAGCCGTCGGAGATACTGAGGTTGATACCGCCGTTGACCGGCACCTTCTCGCCGCTGGTACCACTCGCTTCGTGGGGACGGCGGGGCGTATTGAGCCATACGTCGCAGCCGCGGGAGAGCAGGCGGGACACTTCGAGATTGTAATTTTCCACAAAGAAGATTTTGCCGAAGAAGCGGGGATCACGCGACCAGCGTACCACGTCTTCGATAAGCTCAATGCCCTTGCTGTCCGCAGGATGCGCCTTGCCGGCCATGATGAGAACGGTGGGGCGGTTCGGGTCGTTGAGCAGGCGGGCGAGGCGGTCGGGATCGGCAAAGAGCATGGTGGCGCGCTTGTAGGGAGCGAAGCGGCGGGCAAAGCCGATGATGAGCGTGTTCTGCGAGAGGTTTGAGAGCCACTGCACCCGCTGTTCTCCGGAGATATCGGAGTAGGCGGAGCAACGGGGCAGGCGCTCGCGCAGGGCGTCGATGAGCGTCTGCTTCTGGGCGCGGCGTGCGGCCCAGAATTCATCGTCGGGAATGGTCTGGATCTTTTTCCATGCGGGATCTTCGGGGCGCAGGTCGAGCCAGTTGGCGCCGAGGTAATGCCACAGCAGGATGCGGAAGGCGGGGCCCACATAGGAGGCGGTGTGCACGCCGTTGGTCACATGGCCGATGGGCAGCTCCGCTTCGGTGAAGCCCTTCCAGATGTTGCGCCACATGCGGCGGGAAACCATGCCGTGCATGGCGCTCACGCCGTTGGCCTGGGAGGACATGCGCAGCGCAAGCACCGTCATGTCGAAGTTGTTGGCGTCGCCGCCGTCCTGCCGGCCGAGGGCAAGGAATTCGGCCCATTCCAGGCCGAGCATGTTGGCGTAGGGCTGGAAGTAGCGGCTCATAAGATCCACGGAGAAGCGTTCGTTGCCCGCGTCCACAGGGGTATGCGTGGTGAATACACAGGAGCTGCGCACGAGGGTTTTGGCTTCTTCCAGGGTGAGGTCGTCCCCCTTCATGTGCTGGCGCAGGCGCTCCAGCACGAGGAATGCGGAATGGCCTTCGTTCATGTGCCACACGGAAGGCGTGATGCCGAGGGCTGCCAGCATGCGCACGCCACCGATGCCGAGCAGGATTTCCTGACGCATGCGCACGTCGCGGTCGGCCTCATAGAGGCGGGCGGTGACTCGGCGGTCGTCGTCGCTGTTCTTGGATACGTTGGTGTCCATGAGGTACAGCGGTACGCGGCCCACCTGAAGCTTCCAGATGCGGGCATAGAGGGTGCGGGAGCCGAGGGGAAGGGAAATCATGAGCGGGTCGCCCTTGTCGTCGAGCATGGCTTCAAGGGGCAGGCAGGCGGGCTGATTTTCAGGGTACTGCGGGTTCTGATGGCCGCGTTTGTCCACGGTCTGCTGGAAGTAGCCGTTCAGGTAGAAGAGGCCCACGCCGATGAGGGGCAGGCGTTCGTCGCTGGAGGACTTCATGTGGTCGCCTGAAAGCACGCCGAGGCCGCCGGAATAGAGCTGAAGGCTTTCATGCAGGCCGTATTCGGTGGAGAAGTAGGCGATGGGCCTTTCGGGAGAAATGGCGGTGGTGCCGTCTTCCAGCGTGTCGGTGATGAGAGGCTGCGCCATGTAGGTGTCGAAGTCCTGGGCGACTTTCTTCAGCCGGTTCACGAAGGTGATGTCGGCAGCAAGGGCGTGCAGACGGGCCGGCGGGGTGCTTTCCACCATGGCGATGGGGTTGTGGCCGCATTGCTCCCACAGGTCGGGATCCATTCCCTTGAAGAGCGACATGGCCTCGGGATTCCAGCACCACCAGACATTGTTCGCTATGTCGCGCAGGCGGGTCAGTTCGGCGGGAAGTTCCGACACGGCGTTCAGCGTGCGCAGGAAGGGAATGGAAGAAGGACGCATGGCGAGTTCCTTGGTGATGGAGGAGGATTTGTGGCTGGAAGCGAAGCGGCGCGCGTGGGCCTTTTCGTTGGCCATGTCATAGGCCTGCTTGTAGAGGCGGAAGAACTGATCCCAGGAAGCATGGGCGGCGGCGGCGCGTACCGTGCGGCGGCGCTGGTCGAGTTCCTCACAGGAGCAGGAGGCAGAATGAACGATGACGTTGGCCAGATCTTCCACAGTCTTGGCGTAATCGGTATTGCGGCGGGCGATGACGCCTATGCCGGGCTGGGGACCGATTTCATTTTCCAACTGACGTATCCAGAGACCGAAGCCGGACAAGTCTGTGGTGATGGTAGGCACGCTGTAGGCTGCGCTTTCGTGAGGAGTGTAGCCCCAGGGTTCGTACCAGGAGGGGAACACGCCGAGATCGCAGCCGGAAAGCACGTCGAAATAGGGCATATTGAAGAAGCCGTCGTGTCCGTCGAGCAGGGCGGGCACGAACACGACCTGCACATTGTCGTCCTTTTCATTGTTCAGGCCGAGGCGGCGGCAGGCAGTGAGGATGGGATCGTTGGGGGCGTCATAGACCTGGTGGCTGGTAATGAAGCCGGCACCGGGCATGGAGGGATCGGCCACCACGGAAGGATCACCATTTATGGCCTTTTCGTTCACGCCGGTATGGCCGCCCATCATGAGCATGAGCGCGAGCACCTTGCTGGAGGTGTTCTGCATGGACTTCTTGGCTTTGGCGAGGGCGTCGAGGAAGAGATCCACACCCTTGTTGTGATACTCGTAGCGGCCGGAAATGACGAGGATGCGGGTATCGGGGGAGATCTCGCGGCGGAGCAGGCGGCTCACGGGTTCGAGAAGCTTTTTGCGGTTCGCAAGGGCGCTTTCACGGTCGGCGCTGTAGTCGTGGATGACGGAAAGGTCGAGGCCGTTGTCGGTGATGATATCGGGAGTACGGCCGAGAAAGACACGGGCTTCTTCGGCGGTGATGCCGCTCACCGTGGTGAAGACGTCGGCTTCACGGGCGCTCACGGTTTCCATGGAGCACTTGGCCGTGACGTTATAGCGATAGGCTTCCTGCGAGGGGGAGATTTCCGACATGCGGGCGTAGATATCCACGCCCGCTCCGGCCATGGCGCGGCCGAGCACGGTGGCGTGGGTGGTGAACACCGTGCCCATGGTGGGGGCGAGCTGCTTGAGCGCAAGAATGCCCGCGCCGCACATCCATTCATGGAAGTGGGCTACGCCGTGGCTCTTGTTGCGGGTGGCGAGCACCTTGTGAATGGTGGCTATGACTTCGCCGCAGGTGTAGCTGAAGAGCACAGGTTCGATATAGTCCCAGCCGCCGGAAAGGGAGTCGACGCCGAAGCGTTCCCAGAGCTGGCGCAGTATCTGATTCGAGTCGTGGCGGCCGTTGAAGTCAACGAGGATGACACGAGGGCGGCCGGGGATTTCCCAGCGCCCGAAACGGCAGCGCAGATCCTTGTCTTTCAGTGGATAACGCAAGGCGTCCCAGCAAGGTTCGTCGGTCTCGGTAAACTCGGTATTTTTCTTGGTATCGGGGCCGATGAGGAAATAATCGCCGTTTGAGGCGCTCATAGCCTGCTGCGCCTTGCTTGCGACGACCTCATAGATGCCGCCGACTTTGTTGCACACTTCCCAGCTGACCTCGAAAAGGTGGGTGCGTGAAGGTTGGTTCATGAAAACTCCGTAAAGGGTGGATTCTAACGCGAATGGCCTCGCTTTCCCCGAAAGGGGGAAAGCGGGGCCGAAGGCGCTAGTTCTTTGGTATGGTTACTGGCTGGACCTGGCGACAAGGCGTACGCGCAAGTCTGCCAGAATGTTCATTAAGTTGGTATAAGCCTCAAGCGGCGTCTTGTGGGGGGAGAAAGATTGACGGGCGCTGTCGTGTGTGGAGGCGGGAGTACTCATGTAGCGGAAATTGTCGGATGTCTGCAGTTTCCTCCATGTTCCGGTGAATTCTTCATCATCAAGGTAGCTCACCAGTCCCTGACACTCGCAGACGGCGCGGAAAACGTCCTTCTGCATATCGTTGCCGAGCCACGGGGCAAGGCCGTTCTCGGACCACGACACATGGTAGGGTATGTCCAGCGAGGCATAGGCGCCGTAGCGGTCCGCCGCTTCGGACACGGTGAGGAAATCAAATTCCGGGTCACTCAGGATCTGATCCGGCAGCGCTCTCATGAAATCGAAGATGCCGGTATCGGCCCGCTGATGCTCGCCGAAGGTTTCGTAATTCATGAAGAGGTTGATGACTTCCCCGTTGCCCTTGACGCGGTGCAGCCAGTCGGCAAAGGTTTCGGCCATGAGCGGATAGGCCGCCCAGAAACGGTCGGAGAAGCGGAAGGCTATGTCGTCGGACAGGGAACGACTTTTCAACATGAGCTTCAAGTTCTGGCAGCCTTCCGGGCGATAGACGAAGTGCGGGCTGCGCCAGTCGAGCACATGGTTCACGCCGTCGGCAAGAATGGTGGAGTAGCCCATCTGCTCCACCATGTGCGCCACATCGTTGTTGTAGATGAAATCGGTGTTGCAGAATGCCCGGGGGCTCTGGCCGAACAGCTTCTGCATGCGCTCGCGGTGACGCAGTACCGACGCGCGGAATTCTTCTTCAGAGAAGAGGCAGGAAAGCCCGTGATTGTCGGGCTCGTCCAGAAATTCCACGCAGCCTGTGCGCGCAAGGGCCTGGAAACTTTCCAGCGCTTCCGGCGCATAAGACTCAAGCTGGTCGATGACGACGCCGGAAAGAGAGAACGAAACGCGCATGCGTCCCTGATGACGTTCGATGAGCTCCAGAAGCAGGGCGTTCATGGGCAGGTAGCAGTTTTGGGCCACCTCACGGATGATGCTGCGGTTCTGTTCCACATCTTCATAATCGCTCTTCGCCCCCATATCGAAAAAACCATAGGGGCGGAAGCGACAGGGCTGATGAACTTCAAAAGCAAAGCATACGGAAGGCATGGCTCAACTCCGGGCATTGGGGCAGACATGGGCGTAGGCATCGAGAATACCGTCGGCGGCGCGTTCCCAGGTGAGGGTCTGCAACGCTTCCTGGCAGAGCCTGAGGCTTTCGGCGGCCATCTCGGGATGGTTCAGCACGTCGATGATCTTGTCGGCCATCTGGCGCACGTCCCAGTAGTCCACAGTGAGGGCTCCGGGCAGCACTTCGGCGCAGCCGGACTGCTTGGAAAGCAGGATGGGAGCGCCGCACTGCAAAGCTTCCAGCGGGGCGATGCCGAAGGGCTCGGACACGCTGGGCATGACATACAGGTCGGCCATGGAATACATGCGCTGCACTTCCTTGCCGCGCATGAAGCCCGGGAAGTGGAAGCGGCTGCCCATACGCAATTCCGCCACACGGCGGATCATGCGCGGCAGGAGATCGCCGTTGCCGGCCATGATGAAGCGCACGTCGGGCATCTCGTTGAGCACAAGGCGTGCAGCCTCCACGAAGTATTCCGGCCCCTTCTGGAACGTAACGCGGCCCATGAACAGGACGCGCTTTTCATCCCGTATAAGTTCGGGAATCTCGAAGGTGGGAATTTCCTCATGCAGGAAAGCGCCGTTGTATACCACGGAGACCTTTTCCGGAGAAACTCCGTATCGCTCCACAGCCACCTGCTTGGTGCGCTGGCTTACCGCAATGACATGATCCGCAGCCTGCAGACCATCGCGTTCGATGTTGTAGATCTTATCATAGCCATGATCGCCGCAACGGTCAAATTCCGTGGCATGCAGGTGGGCCACAAAGGGCAGCCCGCTCAGACGGCTGGCCGTTATGGCGGCAGGATAGGTCATCCAGTCATGCGCGTGGATGACGTCGGCCTTCTTCTTCATGTGCTCTTCCAGTACCACGGCGGTAGCGGCGGTGCTGAAGCGGTACACCTCGTCCATGAGGTCGTCATGATAGCCGCCGCGGAAGTGGCTGATTTCCTCAACGTACTGGTCGTTTTCACTGAAAACGTCGGGGTCGATGCCGAACTGGCCGAAGTCGTAGCTGCCGTATGGGTTGAGTTTCGCATTGACGGGGCGCATGAACAGGTGGGAGAACTCGTCGGCCTCCTGCTGATGGTGCACCTTTTCCACGGCTTTTTTCAGGGCGCGCGAAATGGGAATCCCGGAGGCGGAGCGCAGAAAGGTTCCCGTGGTCGATTTATCGGTTTTCATGCTGGGCAGGATAAAGGCTATGTCCGTTCCTTTTTCCATAAGACCCTGCGTGATACCGTAGCAGGCTGTGCCCAGCCCGCCGCTGATGTGCGGCGGAAATTCCCATCCAAGCATCAGAACGCGCATGATGATATCCCCCGTTGTATCGGATAATGAAAACTGTACTAACGGATGTCCCGGTCGTTTTTCTGGAGCGTCTCCAGCCAGCGTTTCCATTCTTCCGTGTTGTATTGTTTGACGAGCAGCAGCAGACGGAGCGCTTCAGCCGAACTCCAGGCCTGCGCTATGCAGCCCCCCGGCGTATGGGGCTCCTGCCCGTCGAAAATTTCCGACATGCTTCCCAGGCCGGCTTCCTCCAGATGGGAGGTGAAAAGCGGCGTGAGCATATTGAGCGCGTCGCGCACGGATTTGGGCGTACGGGCCGTCTTGATCACGGCGTCCATGTACGCGCCTGCGGGCCACGGCCATACCGTGCCCTGATGATAGGCCTTGTCGCGCTCTTTCTGTGTGCCCCGGCAAACGGGCTGATAGTCCGCGTCTGAGGGGGAGAGCGTGCGGAGCCCGAAGGGCGTGAGCAGATGTTCGCGCACGCACTTCACTACGGCCGCCTGCATTTTCTGCGGCAGGGGGGAGTTCGGCACGGCTACGGCGAAGATCTGGTTGGGGCGTATGTGCCTGCCCGGTTCTTCCTCTGGATGCCAGGTATCGTACAAGCCTCCGCCCATGAGCGCGGCATCTTCCTCCGATGGCCGGAATACGCGGCTGAAGGCCTTTTTCAGACGGGGCAGAAGGGCCGTGGCCGCGGGAGGCATTTCCCCGAAACTTTCGGCGAGTTCCCTGGCGAAGGTGAGGGCGTCGAACCACAGGGCGTTCAGCTCCACGGCGCAGCCGTGACGCGGGGTAACGGGCAGGCCGTCCGTGGACGCATCCATCCAGGTGAGCTGCGTCGCGGCGTTTCCCGTATGCAGCAGGCCTTCATCGTCGGCATAAACGAGCATCGTACCGTTCTCATCGGGCATGGTGCCTGCGGCGAAATGTCCGATGATATTCTTCATCACCGGCCAGCACGTCCTTTTGATGAAGGGCATTTCCTTGGGGAAGGCAAGGGCCAGGCGATGCACGGCAAGCATGTACCAGAGCGAGGCGTCGGCGGAATTGAAGGCCGGCTCCCCGTTGCCCGCGCCGATGAGGTTGGGCACCAGGCCGTTTTTCACCGTGCCGCCTATCTGGCGCAGAATGGCCTTTCCCTCTTTCAACCTGCCGGAAAGGAAGGTAAGCCCGGGCAGGGCGATGAGCGTGTCGCGACCCCAGGGACCGAACCAGTGATAGCCTGCGGGTACCACGGCTTCTCCGCCCGTGGTGATGAGGAAGCGATCGTTTTCGCGGCGCAGATGCTCCAGGATTTCTTCTTTGAATACGGGTTTGGGGGCGGTTGCGGTGTGGCGCTCCCACAGCGTCTCCGGCGCATAGGAAAGGGCGCTGGTGCCTGCGGAAAACCAGACGGGATATCCCGCTTCAAGGTTTGTGGTGAATTCGCCCGGCATGAACAGATCTTCCGAAAAGTCGTAGCCGCGTTCTTTTTCCACGGGGTAGAGCACCTTGAAGTACCAGTCGGGCGCGGAAGCGAAGGAGGAGCGGTGCAGGCCGGGGTGGGAAATCTGCATGTAGAGGGGCGGCATGTCTTTCCCGGCCTGGAAGAAGAAACCGGGGTAGTCGGCATACTCTATGCCCAGGGAGTGGATGGAAAAGGCGGAGGAAGTGGCGGAAGAGAGGTGATTGATGTTCCGGCCGTTCAGGAGGGGCCGCAGTACGAGGCGCACGGGGCCGAGCTCGCGGGCGGCGGGAGTGTCGGCCAGAGCATAGCGGACGATGAGGCGCGAGGAATCTCTGCAGAGAATGAGGGTGCGGTACAGGGTGAGTTCCTCTTCACCCTCGCCGGAAAGGCGGAAGGCGAACGTCACCTTGTCGTGATCACCGGTGACTTCTTTGATGAAGCGCCAGCCCTCGGGATAGACGACGCCGGGATGCATGCGGCTGGAAAGCGGGATGACTCTTCCGTTTACGGAAATGGAGTCCTCAAGGGAGGAGAGGAGCATATATCGCCCCGAAGGAGTCTGTACGGCCAGCAATCCGTGGTAGCGGCGGGTGTTGCATCCCTGCACGGTACCGGAGGAATAGTCCCCCAGACTGTTGGTAAGGAGCCATTCCCGGCTCATGTCGCTGGTGGGGTGTGACGCATCTGGACGAATATGATATTCCATGGAAAACTCTGATTTGGGGAAGTCCTGCCCGTCAGGAAAAAAGGGGGCGCGCCCGGGATTCTGGCACGCTGCGCCGAAATGGCAAGATTTTAACTGCAAAAGGTGAAGAAAGGAGCATAGTCCCTTTTCAGAGCGCGGAAAAGCCCTTTCCCCATGAGAATGATATCTTGTTTGCCCGGGCATGGCAATGTTGCCGTGCCTGTGCTATCTGCATGGCCATGCAGGGAGGTTATCATGGATATACTTGCGGCAGATATTGGCGGCACTGAGAGCCGTTTTTTCAGGTTTTCCTGTAATGGCAGCGAGATAGCAATAAAAGAAGGGCTGGTTCTTTCTTCGGGATATTATAGTTTTGAGTCCCTTCTTGGGAAAATTTTTTCATGTTGGCCGGAAGATACGGAGAGCCTTAAAAAAGTCTCTTTGCTGATTTTTGCCGCCGCCGGTCCGGTGAAGGAGGGGCATGTGGATATGACCAACGCCTCTTTCCGCGTAGAGGAAGGCCCGGCGAGGGTGCGTTTTCCCGGTGCGCGCTGTATTGTGATGAATGATTTCGAGGCCCAGGCCTGGGCCTGTCTTTCTCCGGCCATGAGGGAGGCGGAGCTTATTCTGCCGGGGCGCGGCGTCCCCCGGGAAAGCGCAGGCTTTGATACGGCCTCTCTGTCGGGACTTCCGGGGAGCGGCGCACCCGTGGCGGTACTCGGTGCGGGAACGGGGCTCGGCGCGGCCTGGCTTCTGCCCGGCAGGAATAAAGGGGAAGCGACCCGCGTGCTTCCCTCTGAAGGAGGACACATACCTTTTCCTTTTGAGGGGGAGGAGGAAAACGCCTTTGCTGCCTGGCTTTCCCCGAGGCTGGGCGGAGGACCGATTACGGCGGAACATGTGCTTTCCGGCCCCGGCCTTGCGCGGCTTTATGAGTTCCTTTGCGGAAAGGCGGAGGCGCCTGCGGTGTTCACCGGAAAGCCGGGTTTTGCCGATTCCGCCTGTTGCGGCCTGTACGCACGTTTTTACGGGCGCTTCTGCCGTATGGCTGCTCTGGCGTTTCTGCCTCAGGCCGTGGTGATTACCGGGGGGGTGGCGGGCAAAAGCCCGGCCCTGGTACGGCACGGGGAGTTTGCCCGCGAGTTTTTCCGCGCCGGGGGTGGGCAGGGGGCTCTGCTTGCCGAGATTCCCGTATGGCTGAACAGACATCCTCTGGCCGGCTTATGGGGTGCGGCCCGCGCCGGAGCGGCCCTGGGCGCTTCGGATGCAGAAGTCCGGGCCTGCTGAAGGACAGCCCCGTTTTCATGCCCCCCGGAGGGGCGGGGAGGAAGGAGATTTTCATGTTTGAGGAAAACGATATCCTGGTTCAATCTCTGGCCTGCGCCCTGAAAAAGCGGGGCCTTGCCTGCGCGAGCGCCGAATCCTGTACCGGCGGCCTTGTGGGAGCCATGCTCACGGCTGTACCCGGTTCTTCCGACTGGTATCTGGGGGGCGTGATCTCCTATGCCAACAGCGTGAAGACAGGTCTTCTGCATGTGCGCGAGGAAGACCTTGCCTCTGTGGGCGCGGTGAGCGAGCCTGTGGTGCGTGCCATGGCCCTCGGCGCGTGTGCGGCGACGGGGGCGGGAGCGGCCGTCGCCACCAGCGGCGTGGCCGGGCCTGGCGGAGGCAGCCCGGAAAAGCCCGTAGGCACGGTGTGGATAGGCTGGGCGCTGGGAAGCGAGAGCCGGGCGCGGCTTTTCCATTTTCCCGGCAGCCGCGATGAGGTGCGCGTGCAGGCCGCAAGGGCGGCCATAGAGGGCCTTGCCGCGTGGCTGGAAGAGGCATGATGCGCGGGATCCCGGGCTGAGGAATGTCCGGCGCTTTCGGCATCCGGGGAGGCAGCGGCTGCCCGTGCACGGCGGGCGTGTTGCGCCCCGATTGGGGTAGGGATGCCTCGAGTGACGGCCTGCTCCGCGTGTGCGTCAGCATTCGTCTTTTTCTGAAGGCGGGGTGCTGGAAGCTGCCTTTTCCTCTGGAGTGCTTTCTGCTGCGCATAGGCCGTCCGGGGTGTAAGGGGGGACGACTCCTCTCAGATATTTTCCGTACACGCCGTTTTCGCACTCTTCCATGAAGATCTGCCATACGGTGACGAAGAGCACGGCCAGCGTGGGCCCGGTGACGAAGCCGTCCATGCCGAAAAGCATGAAGCCGCCCAGGGTGGAAAGCAGCACGATGAAGTCGGGCAGCTTGGTGTCGCGCCCCACGAGGGTGGGCCGCAGGATGTTGTCCGCAAGGCCGATGACGCATGCGCCGTAGGCGATGAGCAGGCCGCCCTCCCAGTAATGGCCTATGGCGATGAGGTACAGGGCCGTGGGCAGCCAGATGAGCGCAGAACCTACTACGGGGATGAGGGAGAGAACAGTCATCACCACACCCCACAGCACGGCGCCGCGGATATCGAGGAACCAGAACATGACGCCGCCGAGAGCGCCCTGGGCCATGGCCACGAGCAGGCTCCCCTTGACCGTGGCCCGCATGACGCCGGCGAACTTCTGGAACAGGCGCTCTTCCCTGTGATCCCCGAAGGGCATGGCGCGGATGAACAGGGCGCGGATGCGCCCCCCGTCGCGCACGAGGAAGAAGGAAATATAGAGTACCAGTGCAAGATTGGTGAGAAGCTGCGCCGCGCTTCCGCCGAGGGCCACGGTGTTCTTGGCGATGAGGCTGCCCATGGAAAGGGCCGTCTTGCTCAGAGACGCCTTGATCTGCTCGGGGGTGTATCCGTACTCGGCAAGCCATGCCTGCGCTTCCGGGAAGTGTTCGCGCAGGCGATCTACTGCGTTCATGAGGGAGGCCGTTCCCGAGGAGAGCCTGTCGTACAGGGCCACGCCTTCCGCCACGCAGGAGTAGAGCAGCCAGGAGAGGGGCAGGATGATGATGAACAGGCACAAGAGCACAGTAAGCAGGGATGCAAGGTTCGGCCGCAGGCCGTAGCGGTCGCGCAGGCGCGCGTTCACCGGCGAAAAGAGCACGGCGATGACTACGGACCAGAACAGCACGTCGAAGAAAGGCTGAAGAAGCCAGCCGAAAAGCACGGAGGAGGCGGCGAGAAGAAAAAGAAAGGCGCGCGCTTCAAAGCGCTGCATGTTGTCGTGCATGGCATATCCTCCGGCCGTGCGCGGCCTCGTCAGTTTTTCCCCAGCCGTTCCTCAAGGCCCGCATCGAGCCGGACGCGGAAGGCACCCTCGCTGCGGTCGATACGCACCATGCCTGGCGCGGCGTTTTTCATGGGATGGATGTATTTTGCCAGGGAATACTGGATATCGGCACTTTCCTGATCCTTCTGCCAGCTCTTGAGGGCCGCGAGGATACCCGCTTCATGGAGCGTCCTTTCCGGTACCTCCTGCCCTGCGTAGTCGCGGCGGATGATGACGTGCGCGCTCGGCCCGTCGGCCGTGTGTATCCAGTAATCGTGGGGGGCGGCAAGCTTGAGCGCGAGGGCGTTGCCTTTCGTGTCCCTCCCGCGCAATATGAGAAAGCCGTCTCCGCTGCGGAAGGCCTGTACCTGTTTCGGCAGATCCCGGGGCAGGGCGGAGGGCTTTTTATCCGTTTTGGACTTTTCCTGCGCAGAAGCGGGGTATGCGCCGCTTACAGAGGCAAGGCTGCGCAGCATGGCGGCCTCGGCCTGTTCCTTCTGCGCCCGCACCTCCGCGCGACGCCTTGCAAGATGTTCCAGCCCGCGCTTTCCCCGTCCGGCCTGATGGAACAGGGCTGCCATGTTTTCCCGCACGGTGAGCTTCCTGTCGAGGCTGAGGGCGACAGGGCCTTCCGGCCCGTCCAGCGTGACGACAGCGGCCTTTTCTTCCGGGGAAAAACGGTAGAGCTGGCTTTGCAGAAGAAGCGCGTCCTTCTGCTTTCCGCTCATGGCCAGAAGGCGCGTTTCCTCCCCGTCCAGCTTTTCCAGGAGCTTTTTCAGGCGGGCGGCCTCGGCGGAAAAGGGCCGTGCGGCGTTTTCCCTGGCCTGCTGTGCGAGGCTTTGATATACGAGGATTTCTCCCGCCCGGGAAAGGGCTTCCAGCGGATCTTCAAAGACCTGTTCCGCCCATGTTCCGCCCATGGAAGCAAGCTGCTCCGGGGGAAGCGGCCATGCAGAGACTTCGCAGCGCCCGGCATCGCTTTCATAAAGGAACACGTCGCCCCCGCCGAGTTCAAGATCCATGAGCAGCGCTCCCGCGTCCAGAGCATCAAGGCGGGCGAGGGTGCGGCGCAGGGCGGGAGTGAGCACGGCATGCCCCTTCCACCGTTCGGGCGGAAGAGCGAGAAGAGCCGCATCGGGCCAGGGCGGATCGTCAAAAGGCGGGGGCGCGTCGAAGCACAGGGAGGGACCTTCGCGCAGATCGAGGCAGAGCCAGGCGTCGGGGGCCCCGGCGAGGCCGAGAAAGAGTTTCCGCTCGGGCCACGCACAGACGGCATGCGTTACCCGCCTGTCGGAAAGGTATTTGCGCAGGCGCATGACGAATGCCGGAGGCTCCGCATTGACGGGCACACGATGCGCGGCAACGAAGATGAAAGGCGATTTGCGGTCCGCCTTGAGGACCATGTAGCGTTTCCCTTCACGTCCGCCGCCCCCGTACAGGGTGAATACCGTGACATGGGGGCCCGGCGCATGGATTTTTTCCATGCGCGCACCCATGATGCGGGGGATAAGCGCATCGCAGAAACGGCGGAAGAGGTGGGCGTCCATGGCGGTATGCGCGGACAGATGCTCAGCTGCCCTGTATTTTTTCGCCTTCTTCCTGACGGGCCTTGCAGGAAACGCAGAGCGTGGTCACGGGGCGCGCCTTGAGCCTGGCGAGACTGATATCCTCGCCGCACTCTTCGCAGATGCCGTATTCACCGTCGTCCATGCGTTTGAGCGCGTCCTGTATCTTGGTGATGAGCTTGCGTTCGCGGTCGCGTATGCGCAGAGTGAAAGAACGATCCGACTCGGCGGTGGCCCGGTCGGAAGGGTCGGCATAAGATGAGTGGCTATCCGTCATTTCTTCCAGAGTGGAGTCGCCGTTGCGCTGGGCCTCGACGAGCATCTGGTTGAGAAGGTTGCGGAAATATTCCAGATCTTCAGGGGTCAAGGTTCCTCCTGGCAGGCTGTTGCGCCCTGCCGTTTGAATTTCCGTTGTGTAAACCATAAAGATGCCGTTGTAAAGCGGCCGAGTGTTACACGGGAAGGCTTTTCAACGCTTCAAGGAGCGTGGGAAAGCCTTCTACGGCCGCTTCGGCGAGTCCTTCGGTCTGGAAGGCGAGGAAGGGAATGTCCGCCCCTCCCGCGGCGCCCTTGTCGGAGGCGCTGTCGCCGAGAAAGAGCAGGCGGCGGGGAGGGATATTCCATTGCCTGAGGATGAGCAGCGCCCCGTCGGGAGCAGGCTTGGGGCGGGCGACGTGGCTTGCCATTACGATGGGGTCGAAATAGCCGTGCAGGCGGCATGTGTCCAGAAGCATGTCCATGCCGTCGGTGCGGTTGGTGTTCATGGCGAGCCTGAGGCCTTTGCCGCGGCAGAAGTCGAGCACCTCGTGCAGGCCCGGGTAGCAGGCTATGTGCGGCATGATATCACGCACATAGGAAATACGCCTGGCGGCGTCGCGCAGAAGAGGCTGGAGGGGCTTCGGGAAAATGGCGTCCATGGCCTGGCGCACGGTGGCGGCCTGTACGAAGTCTTCCTGCTCGCGGGTGAGGTTCGGCAGGCCGAGGTAGGCGCGCAGGTAGTTGTAGTAGGTGATGTTGGCTTCGCGCGAGTCGATGACGACGCCGTCGCAGTCGAAAATGATGCCGGAGGGCAGGCCGTTGCACTGTTCAAGGATCCAGCCGGCAAGTTCAGGGGCGCAGAGGTGTGGCATGGCTATCGGTGTGTTTCGGGCAGGAAAAAAGTAAGGGTTCGGTTCCAATGCTTCTCTTCGAGGCCGCGTTTCAGGAGAGAGCATGCGTCGCGGCCGCAAAGTTCTGCCAGCGCAGAAACTTCCATGCGCACGGCCTTTTTGCCGGAGTCTCCGTGAGGCAGAGGCTCGCCCGTGCCGGCAAGGGCGTCGGCCATGGCGGCGCTTGTGACTGCGACGGCGGTGGAAGCGGGCATGTCCTCCACAAAGGCAAGGGCTGCGAAAAGCGCTTTCCTCCAGTCCGGCAGGTCTTTTTCCGAGGGCAGTACGGGAGGGACGGAATCTTTCGCTCGGCCTGAGATGAGGCCTGCCAGGGCCTGGCGCGACGTGCTGATTTTTTGCTCCAGCGCGGCCATGTCCAGGGCCTGCTTTTCCAGAAGCCAGAGGAGCAGAAGTACCTGCTGGGCGGTGTGGCGCAGAGGCGCGACCTCTTGTTCGACCGGGAGTCCGGCCATTTCGCGCAGGGCACGGCGTTCGGCGGGGGAAAGGTCGGCCGGGGCGGCTTCTGCACCCATGGCCAGCACGGGGGAGCCGCTCGCGCCGTCGCGGCAGGCGCGTTCATAGTCGGCAAGGCAGGCGGCGGCCATGGGCGCGGGCCATGGCATGGCCGGTTCCCACGCGTGCGGAGGTCTGTCGGGAAGGCCCGGCCAGAGCGTGAGGCCGTTTGTGTCGTGCGGGAAAAGCTCGGCATGAAGACGGGGCAGGAAGAGAAGAAGGGATGTATCCATAATATGATTGCTCCTTGTCCTACTATACGGCCAGACGTCTTTTCAGGCAATAATGAAAAGAAGCCCGGCGCGCCTCTGGCCGCCGGAGAGGGATGCTTGACCTTTGCCCTGTCCCTCCCGTATAGGGTATGAACGAACTTGGAGAGAATGACCCCGGAGGTTTGCCATGTTTGGTATAGGAATGCAGGAACTTCTCGTTATCCTTGTGCTCGTGCTGGTGATATTCGGCGCGAAGCGTCTGCCGGAAATCGGTTCGGGCCTCGGCCGCGCAATCCGCAATTTCCGTCAGGCCTCGTCGGAACCGGATGAAATAGATATTACCCCCAAGGACAAGATCAATACCGACGAAGACAAGAAGGCGTAAGACTGCGCCGGGATTTCCCATGACCGTTGAACAGATTTCCGTGTTTGTGGAAAACAGGTCGGGTCAGCTTGGCGACGTGACGCGCGTCCTTGAGGAGGCGGAGGTCAACATCCGTGCGTTGTCCCTTTCGGATACTGCGGATTTCGGTGTGCTGCGCCTCATGGCCGACGATACGCAAAAAGCGCGCGACGCACTGGTGAAGGCCGGCTTTACCGTGGGCTCCACCCCTGTGGTTGCCGTGGAGGTGGCCGACAGGCCCGGCGGGCTCGGACATGTGCTCGGCGTTTTGTCCGAGCAGGGCATCAATGTGGAGTACCTTTATGCGTACACGCAGCGGGAATCCACGCGTGCCACCATCATTTTCCGCTTCGACCGCACGGATGAGGCGGTCAAGGCTCTCCTTGACCGGGGGTTCCGTGTGCTCGGCCCGGATGAAATAGGTGCATAGTTTTCCCCCTCCGGAAGGTTAAGGGGATCCCTCGAATATCATGAAAAGGCCCGGTTCCATGAACCGGGCCTTTTGCGGTTATGCGTAAACTTTTTTTCCGCGTCTTTCCTTTTTTTCCGTCGCCTTTTCGGCGAGCGCCTCCTTCTTTTTCCTGCGTTCCGCTTCTTCCCGGGCAAGTCGCGCGGCCCTCTCCGCTTTTTGTGCGGCCTTGCGCTCTGCCGCCTCCTTCTGCTGACGAAGCGCTTCCTTCATGCTCAGGATACAGCCGCACCATTTCTGCCGGTAAATGCCGAGCTCCTTCGAGAGATTGATGCCGTCCCACCACCAGGGGCGGAAATCACGGTAAAGGAATGTCGCTCCGGCAAGGGCGGCGGCTCTTTGCGCCTCGGCGATGATGCTTTCGTGGTGCTGATAGCGGGAATAGAGCAGGCTGGAAGTGAAGGCGTCGAAGCCTTTTTCCGCCGCCAAGAGAGCGCTTCGCTCCATGCGCGGGCGATAGCAGAGCGGGCAGCGTTCCCCTTCCCGGGTGATGCCGCCGAGGGCTCGCACCCAGAGACCGGGATTTTCAGGATCGCCTTCCTCAAGGAGGGGCACGCTGAGCTTTGCCGATACCTCGCGCATAGCATCGCGCCGTTTTTTCCATTCGTCGGCGGGATGAATGTTGGGGTTGAAGAAAAAGGCCGTGGGCTCGAATCCTTCGTCCCGAAGATGGACGACGGGCATGAGGGAACAGGGGCCGCAGCAGACATGAAGCAGGATACGGGGCATGGCTTGCTCCTGCGGCGTGCGCCGCATGATGCCGGGGTACGGAAATCCAGACAAAGAGGGAAAGGGGAGACTCTGTTTATTATCCTTCCTGTGGGGTGAGGGCAAGAAGTTGCGTCCGGATCCGTTGGCAAAAAAAGACGGCCCCGCAAAGGAGGCCGTCCAGGGTGTTTTGGGGTTTACTTGTTGTATTCGTGGGAGATTTTGAACAGTACGGGGCTCAGAAGCAGAAGGCCGATGAGGTTTGGTACGGCCATGAGGGCGTTGAGTACGTCGGCGATATCCCACACAAGGTCGAGGGACATGAGCGCACCCACGGGCACCACGCACACGAAAATGATGCGGAAGGGCTTGAGCGCCTTGTCGCCGAGAAGGTAGATCCAGCAGCGTTCGGAATATACGCACCAACCGAGGATGGTGGAGAAGGCAAACATGGCGAGGCACACGGAAACCATGGTCGAGCCTATGCCGGGCAGGGCGGATTCAAAGGCGGCTGCGGTGAGGGGTGCGCCGGAGAGGGCCCCTTCCACGGACCAGAGGCCGGAACAGAGTATGGCAAGGCCCGTCATGGTGCAGATGATGATGGTGTCGATGAAGGGGCCGAGCATGCCCACATAGCCCATGGCTACATGGTCGTCGGTGGTGGCTGTGGCGTGGGCCATGGCTGCGGAGCCGAGGCCCGCCTCATTGGAGAAGATGCCGCGTGCCACGCCCATCTGAAGGGCGAGCATGACGGTGGAGCCTGCAAAGCCGCCGGCAGCCGCAGTACCGGTGAAGGCGTCGTGGAAAATGGTGGCGAAGACGCCGGGCACCTTGTCGATGTGGATGATGATGACGATGAGCGAGCAGACGATATAGATGAGGGACATGAAGGGCACGAGCTTGCCCGACACCGAACCGATGCGCGAAACGCCGCCGAGGATGACTAGGGCGATGAGCACGAACATGACGGCGGCGGAGATGAAGGGTGAGATGCCGAAGGAGGCGTGCAGGGCGTCTGCGATGGAGTGGGACTGCGTCATGTTGCCGATGCCGAAACCGCAGATGCCGCCGAAGAGAGCGAAGAGGGTACCGAGCCAGGCCCATTTTTTGCCCAGGCCGTTTTTAATGTAATACATGGGGCCGCCCACCACATGGCCGCCGGGAGTCACTTCACGGTACTTCTGGGCGAGTACTGTTTCCGCATATTTGGTGGCCATACCTACCATGGCGGTGCACCACATCCAGAAGAGAGCTCCCGGGCCGCCGGTGAATATGGCTGTGGCCACGCCCGCGATGTTGCCCACGCCCACGGTGGCGGCAAGGGCCGTCATCAGAGCCTGGAAGGGAGAAAGTTCCCCATGTACGTTCTCATTCTTGGTACGTCCCTTCCATGTATGATGGAAGCCCGCGCCGAGGCGGATCCAGGGAAGGAATTTCAGACCGAAGGTAAGGTAGAGGCCCGTGCCGAGAATAAGGGCCATCATGACAGGTCCCCAGACGTATCCGTCCAGCACCTTGATAAACTGGGAGAACTCTTCCATGTTGCAAACTCCTCGCCCCGTTCAGGAACTTTCCTTTTTTGAGCATGTTCCGCTTAGGAGTCCCTTTCGGCGGGGCCATAAAAAGTCCGCCTGCGGTGCATGAAGCCCGGCAGGGCCGGGCTTTTCAAACATGCGGAAAAGGCCGGGAGCAAGGTTCATGCCCATGCGAAAAGGGACATGCTCTCATTAACATTTCTGTTGATAGCATCGAAAAATAATGCATGGCAAGAAAAATATGCGCGTCTTGAAGAAAACACGGATCATCAGCGAAAAAGCCTCTGCCGGAACCTTGTGACGGAAATCGCAGACTGGGACATGCAATAAACATTTTTGTAAAAATAAATTTTCCGCGCACGCCGCGGGGGAGTCTTCCGGCCCTGCCGCAACTTGTCCCGACAGGGCTGCGGACTTTACAGGATAAGCCGATCCGGCTAAAAAAATCATACACTCGCGGGAGGATTTTTGTGGATACGTTCACAGCACTGTTTATCAATATTGTCTGGCTGCTGGCCGGATTCTTGAATGGTGTAACGTCGTTCGGGGGCAACCTTTTTGCCGTACCTCTTATGACGCTGGTCATGGATACGAAGGAGGCCGTTATTTTCAGCTGTCTTGTGGGGACAGGTATTACCACGAGCATTACCTTTTTTTATCACAAGGAGCTGCCGAAGTTGGAGTTCACCATGGCTCTGCTTGCCTGCGTGGCAGGTGTTCCTTTCGGTATGGTCATGTTGAAGCTGGCCTCGACGAAGGCCATGCTGTTCGGCTCCGGGATGATTCTGTTGTTTTTTCTGGTCTGGCAGGCCGTGGCCGGACGTATGGGCAACACGCTCCGGGTTCCTCTGTGGAGCATTGTCCCGGTGGGAATGCTTTCCGGCATCCTGATGAGTGCCACCGGTATGGGCGGCCCCGTACTTGCCATGTACGCCGTGCTGCGCGGCTGGAGCAAGGAAGTCACCCTCTCCATGATCAATACTCTTGCCACACTGGCCATGGTGGTTCTTGTTTTTCTTCAGTGGAGGGACGGCTTGTACACGCCGCAGATGCTGCATAGGGCCCTGTGGGCAGTGCCCTGCTGCGTTCTTGGCGTGTTCGTGAGCATTCCCGTGATCAAGCGCGTCAATCCCCGGATTTTCCGCAGGGGGCTTCTGGGTATGTTGGCATTTTCCGCTGCGATGCTTTTTGTGCGCGGCATGGGAGTCTAGGCTGCGCAGCCCGGGCGTGCTCCGTATCCCCGAGCCGGAGAGCTTTGGCGGAGCATGCCCGCGCGCCCCTTAGGGGCGAGACCGGACGGAACACAGAAAGGGCGCGGCAAAATATGCCGCGCCCTTTCTGTGTTCCCGGAATGCAACGCCTCAGAATATGCCGCGCACCTGGCCCGTTTCGGCATCCACGTCCACGCGGCGGAATGCCGGGTTGGAGCCTGTGCCGGGCATGAGCGATATCTTGCCGGAAACAGGCACTACGAGGCCCGCGCCGCCGTAGAGCAGGACGTCCCGTATGTTCAGCTTCCAGCCGGAAGGTTCACCCTTGAGGTCGGGGTTGTCGGAAAGGGAATACTGCGTCTTCACCATGCACACGCCGAGCTCTGCGGCGTCGGGCCTCGCCTGCATTTCGGCAAGGCGGCTTTCCGCTTCGGAGCTGTAGTTCACGCCGTCGGCCCCGTAGACTTCGCGGGCTATCTTTTCAATGCGTTCCTTGAAGGGGGCGTTCCAGTCGTAGAGCGGGCGGAAATCGGTCTTGTCGTTGCAGGCGTCCATGACGGCGTCGGCGAGTTCCAGCGCTCCCGCTCCGCCGTGCTCCCAGTGCGTGGAGACGGCCACCCTGGCCCCTTCCGCCTCGCAGATCTCGCGGATGCGGGAGATTTCAGCGGGAGTGTCGGTGACAAAGGCGTTGATGCACACCACCGGGGACGTGCCGGATTTCTTGATGGTGCGGATGTGGTGAAGCAGGTTGCAGCAGCCCTTTTCCACAAAGCCCACGTTTTCCTGCCGGTATTCTTCGGGCAGGGCGCGGCCGGGCCGGGGCAGGGGAGCCCCGCCGTGGCTCTTCAGGGCGCGCACCGTGGCCACAAGCACCGCAGCGTCGGGGGCGAGGCCGCTGTAATGGCACTTGAGGTTCCAGAATTTCTCATAGCCGATATCCGCGCCGAAGCCGGATTCCGTGACATGGTATTCGGAAAGCTTGAGGCCCAGGCGGTCGGCAATGACGGAGCTCTGGCCGAGGGCGATGTTGGCGAAGGGCCCGGCATGGACGAACACGGGCTGGCCTTCGATGGTCTGGATGAGGTTGGGCTTGATTGCATCCACCATCCAGGCGGCCATGGCCCCGGCGACCTGCAGATCTTCCGTAGTCACGGGGTTCCCCGCGCGGTCGTAGGCCACGATGATGCGGCCGAGCCTTTCGCGCATGTCCTTCAGGTCGCGGGCCACGGAGAGTATGGCCATGACTTCGGAGGACACGGAAATATCGAAATGCGAGGCCATCATGAAGCCGTCGGACTTGCCGCCCATGCCTATGACCACGTTGCGCAGGGCCTGGCAGCAGAAGTCGATGACCCAGTTCATGCGCACATTGGTGGGGTCGATGTTCAGGCGTTCCTGATGGGAGAGGCGCAGAAGTTTTTCGTCGTCGTAGTTGCGTTCATGCTGCATGCGCGAGGTGAGCGCCACCATGGCCAGGTTGTGGGCGTTGGTGACGGCGTTGATATCGCCGGTGAACCCCAGGGAATACTGGGTGAGGGGAATACACTGGGAAAGTCCGCCCCCGGCCGCGGAACCCTTGGTACCCATGGTGGGGCCGCCGGAAGGCTGACGAATGGCTGCGGAAACGCGCTTGCCGCGCACGGCAAGGCCCTGCACGAGGCCTATGGTGGTGGTGGACTTGCCTTCGCCCAGAGGAGTGGGGGTGATTGCCGTCACGTCGACATATTTGCCGTCGGGGCGGCCTTGCAGGCGGGAAAGCACGGACATGTAGTCCACCTTGCCCATGACATGGCCGTAGGGAAGCAGCTCCTTCTCTTCAAGGCCCAGTTCCCGGCCGATACGGTAAATATCCTTCATGCGGGTTTCCGCATCCTGTGCGATCTCCCAGTCCGCGTGCTGCTTGGGGTCCAGTGCCATGTCCGTCTCCTTGTGGTTGGGGTTCGCCTGTGGTTATACGGCCTCAGGTCTTTTATCTCAAGGGCTTTTTCCCCGGGACGGCAGCAAGGTATCAAAAAAAAATTGACTCCTCTATCAGACATTGTCGTATTCTTTCTTGTTATTTTTTTAGCTAATGTCATATCAAATCGTGGCAGTCTTGAATGTTTACGGGATTTCTTTTTGCTGAGGTACAGGACCGCGTTATGATTATTGATTTTCGTATCCGCCCGCCGTTTGGGGATTTTCTTTCCATGGGGCCTTTCGATGTGAAGGCTTCGGGCTTCGACCCTGACTACCCCGGCCAGATGTACGGCTACATTCCCCCCCGTTCGGTCCGGACCAGGGACATTTCCGTATTCATGGATGAAATGGATGCCGCCGGCATCGACTATGCCGTGGTCGCAGGACGGGCCTCCACAAGCTCCAGCACCTTCAGCAAGGGCTACGTCAGCCCCGATGTGGTGTATGAGCTTGTCAACCTCTATAAGGGAAGGCTCTTCGGCGTGGCCGCCCTGGACGCCTTGGATCCGCAGGCGCCGAAAATAGCGGAGCGGAGCGTGCGGGAGCTGGGCATGCGCGGCATTTCCATAGAGCCGGGCTGGTGCTCCGAACCATGTTATTGCGACGATCCGAGGCTTGAGCCCATCTATGAGACGGCGGCATCTTTGGGTGTGTTCGTCATGATTACCATGAGCTATCTGCTCGGCCCGGATCTCAGTTATTCCGATCCGCTGCGGCTGGAGCATGTGGTTTCCCGGCACAGGAACACGCCTTTCCTTATTCCTCATGCCTGCTGGCCTCATTTCATTTCCATGTCGGCCGTTTCCTTTAAGTACCCCAACCTGTACTGGGTGCCCGACTTTTTCTTCTATCTGCCGTTCATGCCTTCCGTGGATATCATGCCCGCCTTCAATACCGCGTTGAAAAAGCAGGTGCTTTTTGCCAGCTCCTATCCGGTGAGGGGGCTGGAGGAAGCCGTGCGCCTGTGGAAGGAAAAGGCCTGGGAGCCTGAAGCTCTTCAGCTTTCCCTGAGCGGCAACGCTTCCCGGCTTTTGAACCTGAAGCCGTAACCACTATCTGCCGACGTAAAAATCCGGATCGGTGCCAGCTATGAAAAGCCGCAAGTTATTTATGGCACAAGTAGGTGGAAACTCCGATCTGGAAAAGTACCTTTCCGAATCGATGAGCTGAACTTGTTACCGACAGGAGCCGCCCATGACAGCAGCAGAAAACAAGGCCGAAAGCCTGTTTGAATCCATTATGACGCTTATCTACAAGGTCGCCCTGGTCATCGGCGCAGTTTCTTTGGTGCTTCTCGCCCTGCCCGTCACTTTGGACGTGTTCTTGCGCCATGCGGGGTCGTATTTCCCCGGGGCCTACGAGATACAGGAACTCATGATGGGGGCTCTCGCCGTTTCCGGCATGATCGTCATTTCCTGCCGCGACCGCCACATCGCCATAGATTTCTTCTACCAGCATTTTTCACCGAAGGTGAAGTCCTTCCTCGATGCGCTTTTCGAGTTCATGGGGCTGATCTTCTTTTCCACGCTGGGCTGGGAAATTCTGGTACTCGCCTTTGAAAAGACGGGCAGCGGCGAAGTCACCTCCATCCTTCATATCCCGCTGTCCATTCCCATGATGTTCTTCGGCTTTTGTATGGCCGTCTTTGCCCTGACGCTCCTTATCAAGACGCTGCGCTGCTTCTCCGGTCTCGTGCACGACGGCATAGCCTGGTTCATCCCCGTTATTTTCGCCGTCACCGTGCTTGTGGCGCTGCTTCCGTGGATACTGGAATATTGCGGCATCTTTCCTTCCCGCGCGCAGCTCGGCGTATTCGGCATACTCTTCTTCATGCTGGTGCTGTTCATCGGCTTCCCCCTGGGCTACGCCATGGGCATCTCGGGCTTCATCGGACTTTTGTGCCTCAGGCCGGACGTCATCACCCACTTCAATACCCTGAGCATGACTTCCTATACTTCGGCTTTTTCCGCCACCCTCGCCGTGGTGCCGCTGTTCTGCCTCATGGGTGAACTTTCGCTGGTCTCCGGCATCAGCGCCGACATGTTCAAGGCTGCCCGCATCTGGATGGGGCGTACCCCCGCCTCCCTGGGCATTGCCAGCATCATAGGCTGCGCGGGCTTTGCCGCCATATGCGGCGATTCCCTGGCCTGCGGCGTGACTATGGCTTCCGTGGCCCTGCCGGAAATGCGCAAGCACGGTTATAATCCTGCGTTTTCCTGCGCCACGCTGGCCTGCGGCGGCACGCTGGGCGTGCTTATCCCGCCCAGCCTGAGCTTCATCATTTACGCCATAGTCACGGAAACCTCCACGGGACGGCTTTTCATGGCGGGCGTGATACCGGGCATCATCCTCTCTTCCCTGTTCATTCTCGTGCTGCTCATCACGGCATACCGGCATCCTGAGCTTCTGCCGCGCGGCGAGCGCCATACCATGAAGGAAAAGGTGGCCTCCCTTTCCGGCATCCTGCCCATCGCCCTGCTCATCGTCATCATCATGGGCGGTATTCTTGCCGGCTTCTTCAGCGCCACGGAAGCGGGCGCCATAGGCTCGGTGGCCGTGTGGCTCTTTTCCCTCGCAGCCCGCCGCATCAGCTGGCAGCAGACGAAGGAATGTCTGGTGAGCACGGTGTACATTGCCGGCAAGCTGCTTTTCATCCTCATGTGCGTGGCGCTGCTCGGCGTGTTCATTGCCTATACGCGCCTTACCGTAACCCTGGCCCAGTACGCGGCGGGGCTGGACGTGGATCGCCACGTCATCCTTCTCGTCATCGTCATTTTCTATATCATCATGGGCTGCATGATGAACGTGCTGCCTCTGCTTCTTCTCACTCTCCCCACAGTGTTTCCCACCATACAGGCCCTGAACTTCGACCCCGTATGGTTCGGCGTCATCATCGTACTGCTTACGGAAATGGCCGTCATCACGCCGCCTGTGGGCATCAATGTATTCGGCATCAGTTCCATGGCCAAGGATATCCCCATGGGGGCCATATTCAGGGACGTGTGGCTTTTCTTCCTTTGCATCGCTTTCCTCATCCTTCTTCTCACCTTCTTCCCGCAGATAGCCCTCTGGCTGCCCAACAAGTTCTTCTGAACCCCCCTTCCCGGTGAAGGCAACCCATAACCAAGGATGGATACCATGAAACGACCTCTGCTTCTTTCCCTGCTCGCGCTTTCTCTGTTGTGTCCCGCCGCATCCCAGGCTGCGGAGCGCACCTATGAACTGGCGTTCACCAGCGAAGGCTACCGTGAAAACCATGTGGTGTATCAGCAGGTATGGGAACCCTGGATGCAGGAAGTGGAAAAGCGCAGCAACGGCCGCCTGAAAATCGTGTATTACAGCCCCGGTTCTATCTGCACCTCCAAGGATGTGCCCGATGCCGTGGTCAAGGGTCGCGTGGATATCGGCCACAGCCTCTTCGGCGCGAACCCCGGCCTGTACGGCTATTCCGACACGGGCGAAGCCAATGTCCCCGGCGCGAGCAGCATGGCCGCCTCCATGGGCTTCTACAAGTACGTCACCCAGAATGACTGGGTGAAGGCCGAACTGGACAACAAGGAAATCAAGCTGCTTACCATCTGGAGCACCGGCCCCATGATGCTCACCTCCAAGACGCCCATCACCAAGGTTGCCGACCTGAAGGGCAGGAAGATCAACTATCACATCTCCGGAGCGGACGAGCTCATCACCTCCTTCGGCGCAGTACCGATCTTCGTCGCCCCGCCGGATATCTATATGAGTATTCAGCGCGGCCAGACCGACACATCCCTCATGGCCCTCACCATTCTGAAGCCCTTCAAGCTCTATGAAGTGCTTACGGAAATCCTGAACTACCCCATCGCTCCCGGCTACCACTACATGGTCATGAACCGTTCCGTGTGGGAATCGCTTCCTGCCGATCTTCAGAAGATTCTGGAAGAGACCACCGGCGAGACCATGGCCAAGGCCATTGCCGTCGCCGTGGATGCGAGCATCAAGGATTCCGTGGATTATGTGCTCTCCAACGGCAAGTGCCGCATGAACGAAATGCCCGCCGAGGAACAGGCCAAGATGGCGAAGTTCCTGGAACCCTTCAAGCAGAACTGGATTTCCTCCATGGAAAAGCGCGGCCTGACCCGCGCCAAGGAAGCCCTCGGACTGTTTGAGAAGTGCATGGAAGAAGCCAACGCCCAGTACGGCGGCAAGTAGGCTTTCCGCTCAGGCCCGTCTCTGGAGGCATGGGCTTGCGGTACGGGCCGCCGACAGATATGAACAATGAAAAAAGGCTCCGCCGGAAAGCGGGGCCTTTTTGCGCAGGCGGACCGCGCGTGACGCATGAAAAGGGGCAGTCGGAGGGCTGTCTGGGGTCAGGAAGCAGCTTCTTCCTTCTTCAGCAGATCCAGAAGTTCCGCGATGCTTTCTTGCACAAGTTTTTCTGAAGAACGCATGTCCTCGGGGTAGATGAACCAGATGCGGCCCGGCATGGGGAAATCCGCTACATCCATGGCGCAGACCTTCTGCGCCCATCCTCCGGGGGCGAGCAGTACTCTGCGCGGCAGCACGGCGGCGGTGGATACGTCCATGGAAATGAGCCGGAGCAGATTTTCCTGCTCCGGGATATGGATGATGCCCGAAGGGGAAAAGTGCTTGCAGATATCGCGGTAGACGAAATACTGGTCGCGCTGGGGGTTGAATGCAAGGCGCAGGGCAGAAAGATCCCGCAGGGTAAGAGTGTGCAGGTTCGCGAAGGGATGCGATTTGTTGATGATGACGGCGCAGCCGTCTTCCGGTCCTTCCATAAAAGTCATGTCGTTCTGGGCGAGGCGTACGCGGTAGGTGCTCTCCACCCTCTCATTCACACACGTGATGAGTCCCAGCATACGCTGGTCCACCACGGTGTGGAACACCTGCTCCACAAAGGATTCATACAGGTTGAAATAAATGTGCGGGTAGAGTCTCTTGACGTGAAGGACGACTTGGGGAACCAGCCAGCGCATGAGCGTAGTGGAGGCTCCGAGCTTGACCATGACGGTATCTTTTTCCGGCTGACGATGGGAGAGCTGAAACCATTTATGGAAGACGTCCCGCATGTCGCGGGCATCCTGAAACACGATTTCCCCGTTCTTGGTGGGCCGTACCCCCATGGGGGAGCGTTCCAGCAGGGCGTATCCCAGTTTTTTTTCCAGAGCGGCCACACCGGCGCAGAGAGCCTGCGGGCTGACGTCGAGTTTGCGTGCCGCCCTGTTCAGCGACTTGCATTCCACGGCCTGGACAAAATACTCAAGATAGCGAAGCTGCATCCCTGCTCCTTGCGGCTGAAGTCCGGTCCTTCTTTTAGGCAAGAACCGCTGGTATCAAATAATTTTTTATACCACTATCATGTTGTGGTCAATAGATGGAGAGCGGGGAAGCTCGTATAAGGATGATACAAGCTGTTGTTGAACGCACTATCTGAGGAGGAACCCCATGTCCAAGCCACTGTATCTGGAAAAGTATCCCCACCTGTTTCAGCCTCTGACCGTAGGTAAGAAGAAGCTTGTCTACAAAAACCGCATCATGGTGGGGCCCATGCAGGTTTCCGGCGCATATTCCACCGATGCCAACGGCACCATCAATGACTATGGCGTGGACTATTATACCGATCTTGCCCGGGGCGGCTTCGCTTCATGTGCCGTTCCCGTGGAAGTGCCCAGCCACAGCGCCCACTTCGGCACCATCCGCCTGGATGAGAAGTCCAAGGGCTTTACGTTCATGCACATACTTCAGCGTTCCGTCCATGCCTTCGGCATGAACACGGCCTGCGAAATCTATCATCCCGGCATCTGTGCCCTGGCCGGTACCTGCGACCTCATGGGGCCGAGCTCCTTCATGTACAACGGGCGCATGGTCCGCGAAATGACGGAGAAGGACATGGAGGACGTGGCCGAGATGTACGTCACCGCCGCAGCCGACGCCAAGAGGGCCGGGTTCGACGCCATCATGCTGCACTACGGGCACGGCTGGCTCATGAACAACTTCCTCTCCCCCTTGAGCAATCATCGTACCGACGCCTACGGCGGCTCGGTGGAGAACCGCGTGCGCTTCCCGCTCATGGTCATCAAGCGCATCCGCGAAGTGGTGGGCGATTCCATGGTCATAGAGATCCGCATGAACGGCAACGACAGGGCCGAGGGCGGCATCACTCCCGAAGACGCGGCCGAGCAGGCCCTCATCATGGAAGAATATGTGGATATGTTCCATGTTTCCTGCGGTACCCGTCTGGACGCCCATGCCCGTCCGAAGATGCACCCCACCTGCTTCGTCACTCCCGGCCATAATGTGGACGGCTCCATGGCCCTCAAGAAGGCGGGCGTCAGGAAGCCCGTGGGCGTCATCGGCTCCGTGCATTATCCCGACCTTGCCGAAAGCATCCTTGCCGAAGGCCAGGCCGACTATATCCTCATGGCCCGCCAGGCCATAGCCGACCCGGAATGGGTCAACAAGGTACGCGCCGGCCGTGAAAAGGATATCCGCCCCTGCATCCACTGCGACTTCTGCGTGGACGGCGGCCGCCGCAACGCCCTCACCACGGAAGTGACTATCCTGAACGACGCCACCTTCGACAACCGCTGCTCCGTGAACCCCCTGGTGGGCCAGGGCAGCGCCCGCGTGCGCGCCTTCCGCTTCAACGGCCGCAAGCGCGTGGCCGTTATAGGCGGCGGTATCGCCGGCATGCAGGCCGCCGTGGCCGCGGCGGACAAGGGGCACGACGTGACGTTGTTTGAAAAGCGCGCCTTCCTCGGCGGGCAGACGGCCATTTATCCTGAACACCTCTGGTTCAAGAAAGAAATTCTGGCCCTGCGCGAATACTTCATCCATCAGGTGCGCCAGCGCGAGAGCATCAAGATACTTCTGGAATCTGAAGTCACCGCAAACATGATTTCCGAAGCCAACTACGACGCCGTCATCGTGGCCGTGGGTGCGGAACAGGCTGTTCCGCCCATTCCGGGCATTGATGGGAAGAACGTGGTCATGGCCTGGGACGTGTTCAGCAATGAAGAGAAGATGGGTGAGAACGTCGTCGTGGTCGGCGGCGGCTCCGTGGGCTGCGAGCTCGGTATCTCCCTTGCGGAAAAGGGCAAGAAGGTCACCATTCTGGAAATGGGGCACTTCTTCGCTCCCAAGTCGGAAATTGCCGAGCGCATGAGCCTTGAGGAACACATGATCAAGAACGGCGTACAGGTGCATGTGGATTGCCTGTGTACGGAAATCACCCCCGAAGGCGTGGGCGCGAAGGACAAGGACGGCAACGAGGTCTTCTTCAAGGCCGACACTGTGATCATTTCCGCCGGTTCCAAGCCTCTGGCGGAGCTGCGCGATTCCTTCCAGGGTACCGCGTTCGACGTCATCAACGCCGGCGACTGCATGGGCCCGGCCAATATCCGCAACGCCACCGACAGCGGCTGGTGCGCGGGCAACATCATCTGATCGGGCGCATGGCCTGAACAGTAATAAAGGGGGAGCGGAAGCTCCCCCTTTTTCATGTCCCGCTTCCGACGGGTTGAAGTTCCGGCTTTCAGGACGGGAGAGACGCGCACGGAAAGCCCCGGATTCCGGGGCGAGCGTATGCCCGCATGGTTGCCAGAGGGGCCGGCTTGGCGTATCCCCCAGAAAAAGGCGCGTAAGCGCCGGGGAGAGATCATGAGAGAGAGTACGATGCGCCTGCTGGAAGAAATGCAGGTCAATGAAAAAACGGACAGTGAAATCTATACCATCCTTGCAAGGCGCGTGGGCGGGGAAAACGGCGAGGTTCTGCGCCGCATGGCCGCCGATGAGGCCCGCCACTGCGAGGTGTGGGGACGCTATACCGGGAAAAAGGCCGAGGCAAAGCGTCTCAAGGTGCTTTTTTACTGCTTGATGAGCTGGATTTTCGGTTTGACTTTCGTCATCAATCTGCTGGAATCCGGTGAAGATCATGCGGGCAGGCGTTATTCCGGGCTTCTTGAGGACGTGCCGGAAGCGCGGGGCATCATGGAGGAAGAAGAGCGGCACGAGCGGCGTCTTGCCGAGATGGTGGATGAGGAAAGGCTGAAGTACATAGGCAGCATGGTGCTCGGCCTCAACGACGCGCTGGTGGAACTTACCGGCGCTCTGGCGGGCTTTACCCTGGCGCTCGGCAGCAACGACACAGTGGGGCTTGCTGGCTTCATTACCGGCGTGTCGGCCACGCTTTCCATGGCGGCTTCGGAGTACCTTGCCAAGAAGGCCGAACCTGAAGAAAAGCATCCTTTCAAGGCCGCCGTGTATACAGGCATAGCCTACATGATTACGGTGGCCCTGCTGCTTCTGCCGTATGTGGTGTTTTCTTCTCCATATGCGGCGTTGGCCTGCTGCCTGTTCAATGCGGCCTGCATCATCTGCCTGTTCACGTTCTTCGTCGCCGTGGTGCGGCGCGAGAGCTTCCGCCCGCAGTTTACGGAAATGCTTGTCATCAGCTTCGGCGTGGCGGCCGTTTCCTTCTTCATCGGCTGGGCTGCCAAGACCTGGATGGGCATAGAGATGTAACTTTTGTAAGGAATACATAAAAAAGCGGGGAGTTCCCCGCTTTTTTTGTGCCGTTTTGCTTTGCCGCAAGATGGGCTTCATTGCATGGCAAGCTCGCGCAGCGCCTTGAGATCGCTGATGATGAGGCGGTCCCTGGTCAGTTCTTTCAGCACGCCGTCGCGTTTCAGTTTCTGGATGGAGCGCAGCAGGGAAATCCTGTGCACGCCGAGGAGGTTGGCCAGTTCCCTCTGGGAAATGCCCGGCGAAAGTTCCAGGGCGTTGTTGTCGGCCTGGGACATGTTCAGGCAGAAGCGGCAGAGTCTGGTCAGCGCGTTTCCCGTGCCGGAGTTGGAGAGCGTGTTGTGCATGAGCAGCAGCTTCAGGCCCATGGAGCTCATGAGATTTTCCACGAAATCGGGGTGATCGCGGATGAACTGCCGGTCGTGGAGCAGTTCGCCCGGGAATTTCCAGAGCGTGACGTCCGTGAGGCAGTAGAACTGGCAGCCGGAATCCAGGAAGCTGGTCATGGAGCTGCCGAGCGCGTACGCCACGTTGATGAGCGTGCCCGGCTGCATGTAAAGCATATTCTGGATCTGTCCGTTGGCCGCGCCGTGAAGTATGGTGATGCGCCCCCGCTCCAGATAATAGAAGCTGTGCTTCGGGTCGTCGTACAGGTAAAGGTAGTTTCCCCTGCCGTGCTCCTGTCTTGCGGCGAGATGAAGCAGCTGTGCCCACATGCCGTTGATGCCCGGAATCGTGGCGGTGAGTATGGCGGACTGGGGGACGGAAGACATGGCTTTCCCGGGGATGCGCCGTGATATGCCGGGGAGGGTCCCCGTCCGGCGCGCGGCGGTGAAATGGTTACATGAGGCCGAGAGGCCTGGCGATAAGATACATGACGGCCACGGTGATGACAACCCAGGCTGCGGATATGACGAGGCCCGGCCTGAACATGTCGGACATTTTGTAGATAGTGTCTACACGAGTTAAGTTAACAGCTTGAGCCATATCGCTATACAGCGGATTTGTACGGCAGCCTCAAACGATGAGAGCATCTTCGCGTATCTAGTAGCAATGCCGCGCCACCGTTTGAGATGG
>NZ_DYZA01000168.1 GCF_020741395.1 Mailhella massiliensis
AGCCTGAACAACTCCGTCTTATCGAAAAGGTGTTTTTTCAGGTATAACCGTTTTGGGCTCCACCCGCTTAGCGGGTGGTTTTCTGTTTCGGTCGCTTCCGCTCCCTCAACTGCCTGAAGGCCTTAACCAAAAAAGACCGGCACCTTCAGGTTCCGGCCTTTTTACGGGAATTATCTCACACCGCCGCATTGAGCAGGAGGTTGTCGCGGTGTATCACTTCCGGATAATGGGCGTTGCCCAGGATAGCCGCAACTTCCAGCCTCCTGAGCCCCTTGATGCGCTCAAGGTCTTCCGAGGAGTAGTTGGTAAGCCCCACGCCTATGTGATGTTCCCCGCACATGACGCGCACCAGAGCGCCGGGCTCAAAGCTGCCCTCCACGGCGCGTATGCCTCCGGGAAGCAGGCTTCCGCCCTTTTCTTCCAGCGCGCGGGCCGCGCCTTCGTCCACAAAAATACTGCCCTGCGGTTCCGACTGATAGGCCATCCAGTACTTGCGGCGCGACACGGCCTGTTCCGCCGGACGCACCCAGGTCCCCAGGTTTTCCCCTGCGAACACAGCGTCGAGCACGTCCGCCCGACGTCCGGGAAGAATGAGCGTAGGCACGCCGAGCTGCGCAGCGCGCCGTGCCGCCATGAGCTTGGAGCGCATTCCCCCCGTTCCCACGCTGGTCTTCGCGCCGCACAAAGAATCTATGTCCAGCTCCGCAATATCGTCGATACATTCCAGACAGGGGACAGCATCTCCGGGAGCGACGGATTCGGGGTTGACCGCAAGCACGCCGTCGGCACTTGTCAGGTTGATGTACAAATCCCCTTCCACCAGATTGAGCAGAAGGCTGGCGAGCTGGTCGTTGTCGCCGAATTTCAGATCATGCACGGCCACCGTGTCGTTTTCGTTGACGATGGGCACCACGCCCCAGCCCAGCAGGTTCATGAAGGTGTTGCGCGCATTGAGAAAGCGCGTGCGGCTGCGAAGGTCGTCCCTGGTAAGCAGCACCTGCGCACACAAAAGTCCCTGCGCGGCAAAGGCGTGCTCATACTCGCGCATGAGACAGCCCTGGCCTATGGCGGCCAGCGCCTGTTTTGCCGAAAGCCCTTCCGCAGCGTGCCCCCTTCCGGGCAGGGCCGTGCGCCCGGCGGCTACAGCGCCTGAGCTGACAAGGCAGATGCGCCTGCCTTGACGGGCCAGGCGGGCGAGCTGCTCTACAAGATTATACAGAACGGAAAGGCGCAGGCCGTCGGCGGTAGTCAGCACCGCACTGCCCACCTTCACTACGATGGTATGCGCCGAAGAGAGCGTTTTTTCCCGGGTATCCATTATTCGCGCGTCCATATCACTTCAATGTCGGGGAATTCCTCATCCACCACCACTTCGTCCTGATAGTGCACGAAGGGGTCGTGTAAATCCAGCTCATCGCGCAGCTTCCACATGCGCTCGACAAGCTCCTCAATGCCGATTTCCTCTTTGGCGGACATGAAAAATATGTCCCTGCCGTCCGCCTTCGCTCGCGCCCTGAGAGCGTCAAGCTCCTCGGGCGTGCGCAAATCTATCTTGTTCACTACCTCTATCTGGCGGCGTCTGGCAAGTTCCGGATCGAAAAGCGAAAGCTCGTCGTTGATGAGGTCAAAGCCTTCCCAGGGATTCTCCGCCTCCAGATCCACATCCTCCACACTGAGGATATGCACGAGAAAACGCGTGCGCTCCACATGGCGCAGAAAACGGTCGCCAAGCCCCTGCCCCTCATGGGCCCCTTCGATAAGCCCGGGAATATCGGCGATGATCATTCGGCGGTCGGGATCACATTCGTCGATAAGCACGCCGAGGTTGGGCGTAAGGGTGGTAAAGGGGTAATCGGCTATCTTGGGCCGCGCGGCCGACACTCGGGAAAGGAAGGTGGATTTGCCCGCATTGGGCAGTCCCAGAAGACCTGCATCCGCCAGGATCTTCAGCTCCAGGCGGAAGGTCTTCTCCTCGCCGGGCTCGCCCTTCTGAGCGAAGCGCGGGGCGCGCATGGTGGAAGATTTGAAATGTTCGTTGCCCTTGCCTCCCCGGCCTCCGGCAGCAAGCAGCACCGGCTTTTCCGTATCGGATATGTCGGCGAACAGCACTTCCCCTTCGCCTGTACGTTCATAAAGCTGCGTACCCGCAGGCAGTTCAATGACAAGATCCTCGCCCTTGTGCCCGTCGCACTGGCTGCCCATGCCGCCCTGTCCGTTGGGGGCCTCGTATATGCGCTTCAGACGAAAATCATACAGACTGTACAGTCTGTTGGAAGCAATGGCGTACACGTTGCCGCCGTCGCCGCCGTTGCCGCCGTCGGGGCCGCCCTTGGCCACGAACTTTTCCCGACGGAAGGAAACGCAGCCGTTGCCGCCCTTGCCGGCCTTCACCTGAATGGTGGCCTCATCCACAAATTTCATATCGTTGTCCTCACGATTGGAGCGTTGCGTTGCGGAAGCAAACAGCCCGGCCTCGGCATGTTCCCGGAAAAAGGCCCTGCCCGGAGACCTCCGTCTCCCCTAAAAACATGGAGAGAGGGCCAGAGCATGCCGAAGGCTCGTTTCCCTCTTGCAAAAGCGCTTTTTCGAACTTTCTCTTCCTCCCCATGCCGGAACAAAGGCCTCATCGGACAGATTTCAAGCTTATGGGGAAAAGCCCGGTGTCCAGCACCTTCAGGCTCCGGAAAACGAAAAATGCTTTTTCCGTAAAAACGCAAAGGGCGGGAAGAGCCACGGCCCTTCTCGCCCCATACGTCATACCGGAAGCACGCTTATGCCGCAACTTCGGCGGGAACGATGCTCACACGCTTGTGCACGCGGCGCTTGCGATAGAACTTTTCAAACTTCACCACGCCGTCGCACTTGGCGAAAAGGGTGTAGTCGCGGCCCATGCCGACATTGGCGCCGGGATAAACCACGGTGCCGAGCTGACGAACAATGATGTTGCCGGCAAGAACATGCTGGCCGCCGAAGCGCTTCACGCCTCTGCGCTGACCTTCACTGTCACGACCGTTGCGGGAGCTGCCGCCTGCTTTTTTATGTGCCATGATGAAACTCCTTGGAGAAAAACGGTACGCCCGTTAGGCGACGATACCGGTAACAGTAAGAACGGTGTATTCCTGACGATGGCCCTGGGTGCGGCGTTCGGCCTTGCGGCGCTTGTGTTTGAACACCACGACCTTATCGCCGAGGATGTGATCGACGACCTTGGCGGTCACCTTGGCGCCTTCCACGACGGGGGTGCCGATCTTGGTGCTTTCGCCGCCGATCATAAGCACGCGGTCGAGGGACACTTCGCTGTCCTTTTCAGCGTCCATAAGATCGACAACCACTTTGTTGCCTTCCTGAACGCGGTACTGCTTGCCGAGCACTTCAACAATAGCGTACATTAAAACCTCCGAAAAACGGGTCAGAATTGAAGCCTGCTTCCCATGATACAGGTACTCCGGAAACCGGAAAAAGCCGCAATGCGGCGCACACTCCCTGAATGATGCTGGCAGGCATGACAACCTGTTCCCGTAGGTCGGTGCAGGTGCGCCTCTCCGTGGAGGGCGACTTTTCCATTACAGGCAAGTGCATAGATGCCCTGTGCGGACATTCGAAGGATGGTCATACACGTTTTTTTTCCGCCTGGCAAGCGTTTTTTCCGGCGGAAAATTCTTCGCATGCGGAAGAGCCCCGGGCCGCGCCCCTTAACGCTGCGCATCCCCGCACCTGCGGGCATCCGCTAAAACTCAGGCCGGAGCCCATGCTTTCTCGCCGGGCCATGCATCTGAAGATGCTCCTGTCGGGCCTGTTCTCCCCGGCCCCAGCCCGTGCCACGGGCTTTCCGCGACAGGCAGAGAAAGGGGCCTGCCCTGATCTATCCGCGGCCCTTTCCCCTTGCTGTTCTCCTGACATTCCCCGCCCTCAGAAAATCCGCACTTCAGCCGAAAACCGAAGAGGCCCGTCATGCAGGATCAGGAGGCAAGGGCTTCCGGCCTTGCACAAAGGCCCGCTTTTCCCTGCCTCGATCCTGGCAAAGGGAGAGTTCAGAAATCCCGCTCCTTGTGAAGCAGCTTTTCCGCCTTTGACAGCCAGCGCTCAAGCGCGGCGTCGGCCTTCACACGGGATTCATCGTCCACATACATGGCCACGGCGGCAAGAGCTGCCGCAAGAATACCGATATCGTCGGTAAAGCCGAAAATGGGAATGAGGTCGGGAATGATATCTGTGGGCAGAATGAGGTAGCCCAGAGCCCCCAGAATGATGGCGCGCGTTCTTCCGGGCAGATCCTTGCGCTGAAGAGTATAATAAAGGATCAGGGCCGAGCGAAGCCCTTCCTTCCCCAAGACTCCGGCAAAACGCAGCAGCTTGGAATGGAAGGCTTCGTCGGAATAGGCGCGCCGGTACTTTTCATCGGTCACAAGTTCCGGTTCCACCACCGTGCGGTGTTCCTCGTCATGTTCCGTCATGGTATTTCCTCCTCTGTACGCTGCACGCCGGCCGGACGGCGAACCAAGAGTATTTCTTTGGAATACAGTTAAACCGCCCTGTTTCTGAAAAAGCCCGAAAATATGGGAGCAGCCCTCAGCCTTTCCCCGCCGGAAAAGCTGAGGGAAGTCTTCCGACCATTCTCTGTCTCCTTCCTTAAGAAACGGCTCTTCTTTTCCTGTACAGCAAAAAAAAGGAGAGAACCGCTTTCACGGTTCCCCCCTCGATATCAGGCGTCGGCGGGCAGAAGCCCGCCGTGGCATTGTTTAGTACATGCCGCCCATGCCGCCGCCCATGGGCGCAGCGGGAGCCGCAGGCTCGGGCTTGGGCAGTTCAGCAATGGCACATTCGGTGGTCAGCAGGAGAGCAGCCACGGAAGAAGCGTGCTGAAGGGCGAAACGGGAAACCTGCTTGGGGTCGATGATGCCGGCGGCCATGAGGTCTTCGTATTCACCGGAAGCGGCGTTGAAACCGAAGCCGTCCTTGCCTTCGCGCACCTTTTCCACCACCACGGAGCCTTCAAAGCCGGCATTGGCGGCAATCTGGCGCAGAGGTTCTTCCAGGGCGCGACGGATGATGTTCACACCAGCCATTTCTTCCTCGGAGGCGTCGATATCATCCAGCACGGGGAGGCAGCGGATGTAGGCGGTGCCGCCGCCAGGCACGATGCCTTCGGCAACGGCGGCGCGGGTGGCGTTGAGGGCGTCCTCGACACGGTCCTTCTTTTCCTTCATTTCGGTTTCAGTAGCGGCGCCGACCTTGATCACCGCCACACCGCCGACCAGCTTGGCCAGGCGTTCCTGAAGCTTTTCACGGTCATAATCGGAAGTGGCTTCGGCAATCTGGGCGCGGATCTGGGCGACACGGGCCTTGATATCGGCAGGCTGGCCGGCACCGTCGACGATGGTGGTGTTGTCCTTGTCGATATGCACGCGCTTGGCGGTACCCAGGTTGGCGAGGGTGAAGTTTTCAAGCTTGACGCCCATTTCTTCGGAAGCCACGGTACCGCCGGTAAGAATGGCGATATCCTGGAGCATGGCCTTGCGGCGGTCACCAAAGCCGGGAGCCTTCACGGCAGCGACCTGCAGGGTACCGCGCAGCTTGTTCACCACGAGGGTGGCAAGGGCTTCGCCTTCAACGTCTTCGGCAATGATGAGCAGCGGGCGGTTCATCTTGGCCACCTGTTCGAGCACGGGCAGCATTTCCTTCATGCCGGAAATCTTCTTTTCCTGGAGCAGAATGAAGGGGTTCTCAAGGTCGCACACCAGCTTTTCGGCGTCGGTGACGAAATAGGGAGAGAGGTAGCCGCGGTCGAACTGCATGCCTTCCACAGTTTCCAGCGTGGTTTCAAGACCCTTGGCTTCTTCCACGGTGATGACGCCTTCCTTGCCCACCTTGCTCATGGCTTCGGCAATGATGTTGCCGATGGTGGCGTCGGCGTTGGCGGAAATGGTGCCGACCTGGGCGATTTCCTTCTGGTCGCGGGTGGGCTTGGCAATATTGCCGAGCTCAGCGGTGATGGCGGCCACGGCCTTGTCGATGCCGCGCTTGATGGGCATGGGATTGCGGCCGGCGGCCACAAGCTTCACGCCTTCATGATAGATAGCCTGGGCCAGAACAGTGGCGGTGGTGGTACCGTCGCCCGCAGCGTCGTTGGTCTTGGAGGCCACTTCGCGGACGAGCTGAGCGCCCATGTTCTCGAACTTGTCTTCCAGCTCGATTTCCTTGGCAACAGTCACGCCGTCCTTGGTGATGACGGGAGCGCCGTAGGCCTTTTCAATGAGCACGTTGCGGCCCTTGGGGCCGAGAGTGACCTTGACGGCGTTGGCAAGCTTGTCCACGCCAAGGGCCAGACGTTCGCGGGCCTTGGCGTCGAAAAGAATCTCTTTAGCAGACATGATATGTTCTCCTGGAAAAAATAGAGGAAATTGTTCGGATTAGTCGAGGATGGCGAGGATATCTTCTTCGCGCATGATGATGTGGTCGGCGCCGTTGACCTTGATTTCGGTGCCGGCATACTTGGCAAAAAGCACCACATCGCCGGGCTTCACTTCCATGGCGACGCGTTCGCCCTTGTCGTTCAGCTTGCCGGGGCCGCAGGCCACGATTTCACCCTTGGAGGGCTTTTCCTTGGCGGCATCGGGAATGAAAAGACCGCCGGCGGTCTTTTCTTCAGATTCAAGGCGTTTCACGAGCACACGGTCATTGAGGGGTTTCATTACCCATATCCTCCCAAAAAATTTGTTATGGTAAACTCTCCAGCACTGTTCCAGATAAACCCGGAAGACTGTGCGAAAAAGCGGCGCTGGAAAACGGCCGGGAATGATAGCTTCCCGGTGACGAACCATAGATAAGCCTGCTTTTGAACTTGAAAAGGGGCAAAAGAACATTTTTTTGCGCTTTTTTCATAAAAAAAATAAATATTCAGTAAATTCCATATATTATAAACTAAAAAAATAATTCTTCCCCGCTGCCTTTCGCTCCTTTCCCGCCTTTTTACCGCCATGATCGGCACGGCAAGGCCTGCAGATTTCCCCGGTAGAAAACATTTTCTGTCTTCTTTGTAAGGGTTCTACGGTAAAGATGTCCCGGCCTCTGCAGTGGGGGGCATGTCCCATCGCCCGGCCCCACCGCCTTTCCAGGAAAAACAGGATGGGCCGCCCTCCCCGTAGAACTTTTCCACCCCATACGACAGGTTCAGGCAAGAATGAGAGCGGAACGTGTCTACCTTCCCTGCCCCTCCCGCCCTATGCTTTTTTCAAGGTCGGGCATGCATGCCCCTCCGCATCACGGAATGAAGCGCCCGCCATGATACCGTCCCCCAAGGAGACCTCATGAAAAAAACTTCTCTCTTCCGGCCGTCCTTACTTCTCTCCCTCTTATGTGTACTGGCTTCAGCCCTGCCCGCTGCAGCCCAGACACAGGAAAAACAATATGGAGCAGTCATGATGAACCAGTCCCCCGCACAACAGGCTACCGAAGCGATTCTCCCGACGCTGGAAAAAAACGATCCCGATCTTGCCGCCATGCGCGCGCGGCTTACCCGTGAAGAATCCATGGCCCAAAGCTCTCTGGATACCGGAAAGCGCCACCTCGTCACTCTGGCCGCACTGGCCGCAGTGCAGGGCGAGCACGACATAAAACAATGTACGGAGCAAGCGCTTCAGGCAGGCGTTACGCCCATACAAATCAAGGAAGCCCTGTACCAGTGCGCGCCCTACATTGGATTCCCCAGAACGGAAGCGGCCCTTCGCTGCGTCAACGACGTGTTCCTCTCCCGGGACATTCCTCTGCCTTTGCAGAGCATGGCCACGGTGACGGAACAAAACCGCTTTTCCCATGGGCTCGCGGTACAGAAATCCATTTTCGGCGAAGCTATCGACAACATGCATGCCGCAACGCCGGAAGGCCAGAAGCGCATCATGGTGGAACACCTTTCCGCCTTCTGTTTCGGCGACCTCTACACCCGCGGCGGACTCGATCTGAAGACCAGGGAACTTGTGACCTTCTCCGCTATCAGTGCGCTGGGAGGCTGTGAATCACAGGTCAAGAGCCATGTTCAGGGCAACGCGAACGTGGGGAACAGCAAAAAGGAACTGGTGGACGCTCTGGAGGCCATACTCCCCGTCATCGGCTTTCCCCGCACGCTGAATGCCCTTTCCTGCGTCAACGCCGTTCTGCCGGAATAAAGGAGTGCCGTCCTTTCCCTCGAAGGGGCGGCATGTTCCCCGAACTCTCAGTTTTCCCATACGTTCGGCA
>NZ_DYZA01000169.1 GCF_020741395.1 Mailhella massiliensis
AAAAACAGCAAATCCGCTGCCTTGACTGCGGAAAGGAGTTTCACATGTTTGACATATAAGGGAATAGTGTCGAGGCCTTTACCTGTGGGGAATGAACGTATATGTTTTTTCTGAACAAAAGAAAAGAATAATATTGTTTTTCTGCGTCAGGAGCATCAATATGAATTATAATAAAAGCTTAAAAGTAATAAATATTTATAATATGATCAATGGTACATATAAAGATGCTGATTTTTATCTGACCAAAGGAGAAAGGACATTTCATCGACTGCGCAGAGCTCTTACCGATGCTCATCAACAAGGAAAAAAGTATCTTGTATGTTCAAGATGCTATGGGGCACTTTTCTTGCGCGGAGGGAATGAGTCCGTCGGTGGTCACCGGCGACATTTTGCCCACTATGAAAGTGAAGAATACAGCAAATGCCCTCTGAACGACGGTTCTTCATCCATTTCTCCAGAGGAGATAAAAAGGGAACAATATCTCGGACTTCAGGAAAGCGGACGACATTAAGGAACATGAAAAAGCTCTCCATACGCAACTTCTTCGTGTTGCGGCATGGAGAGCATGTTTTTCAACCCCATAACCGAGAGGGGGTATCGACTTTTTGGTGGAGGCGGGGAGAGTCGAACTCCCGTCCGAGAAAGGTCCACGCAAGGCCTCTACAGGTATAGTCTGCGTATGGCTTTTCGCCTCAGGACTCGCCCGCAGACGGGCATCCGTCGGTTATCCCGCCGTAGAGTCTCACGCACGCCCCGGAAGGAACAGACGTACGCCAGCCCGATGGATTGGCGCCTCGGCGACGTATCGGGCGTCGGCCGCTTCGGCGTGACGGTCTAAGCCGTCAGGGTGCCCCGCCGCTTACGCAGCGTAGGCGTATTCGTAATCGTTGTTGGCAATTACTTTGTTGCCGCTTTTTACGAGGCCAGCGGCGCCTCGACCTGCAACCATGGCTTCCAGCATCCCCGTCGAAACCAATGCGCCCCCATTTCTGAAGGAGCCTTGCTGACATGGGTCAGAAAGACCGGCCTGCGCATCATGCGCGAGGCAGGATGAATATATGCACGAACGGCCGCTTCGTAAAGGGGGCGGAACGCCTTTTTCGTCAGTCGAAGTCGGCCAGAAGCGGGGCCATGCTGAAGGAGCCGAGCCGTATGTTGCTGCATTCGCGCCGCATCCTTGCCATGGCCTCGTAAAGGTGGGGGGATCCCATGCCGTTATGGATGGAGCTGTAGGCCTCGATGAAGGCGGCCAGCGTGTCGCAGGCCTTGATGAGCTGGCCGTCCTTGGGGTCATACGCGTCGCGGTTGAATCCTTCCTGCAGGGCGAGGAAGCCTTCCTTTTTCACGGTGTTGCCCTCGACGCGGCAGGTGTCGTTGAATTCCGATTTTGTGGCAAGGCCGAGATAGTAGTCCAGCCGTTCGCGGATATGGCCGTAGCCTTCCTGTTCCAGAGGGTCGAGTATTTTGCTGTGCAGCTCCTCATCCTCGTACTGATGGATGATTTCCGGTAGCTGTGCCACGGAGCGCTTGACCGGGGTGATGATATCGCGGGTGAGCAGTTCCGCGAGGTCGTGGAACAGGCCGCAGTAGAAGTCGTTGATACGGCGCTGGGCGCAGCCGTCCAGGTACAGGCTGAAAAGATAGGCGTACACGGCCACGATGAACATGTGCCCCAGCACCGAGGTCGCAGGCACGCGCGGTGTCTGCGCCCAGCGTATCTGGAAGCGCAGCTGGCCGCAGAGGTTGGCCATGCGGGCAAGGGCTGTGCCGGAACCGGCCAGAAGCTCGTTCACACCCTCCACGTCCTTCAAAGCCAGGAGCCTTTTATTGAAGGAGGGGCCGATCTCTTTGATTTCCTCATCAAAAGCGTTGAGAGGCTCGATGAGGGTAAATTCCCAGCGTGAAGCATACATGTGCGCGGCGCTCAGGATGCGGTCGGAAAGCCGGTTTGCTTCCTCTGCGGGCCGTTGATGATAATGCACGAGCCTCTGCCAGAAGTCTTCGTCCAGCGGGCGGATGCGCGGCTCAAGTTCCTTGAGTGTCCAGGCGGTGAGCTCGGCGTAATGTTCTTTGTTGGCCTTGATGCGGTAGAAAACGGGAGGCTTGATATCGGTGATGATAAGCCTGTAGAAATAATCGAAAATGCCACCCTCGATAATATCTGTGCCCATGCGGCGGTGCTCTTCTTCCGAAAGTTTTCCCGCGTTCTGCTGCCAGAGCAGGAAGGCCGCGATCATTTTATGGGCCTGCTTGTCCAGCTCGAAGAGTTCCACGGGCCGGAGCTTGTCGTTCCAGCGCCGCATGTTCGCGCCCGAGAAAATGAACTGAAGAAGGCTTTTTCTTATGCTCCGCATGGCCGATTCCTCACTTGCTTAATCTTCCGTTTTATGGCAGATACCTTGTTTCGAATGTTCTGGCAAGGGAACGGCGGTCTGGTAGCCGCTCCCAAGGTGCGCTTTGCCGGCTCCCCGTTGCGGGCAACTCGTCTCCGGTTTCCCTTGGAAAAAGAACGACTGTAACGAGGAATGTGCTTCTTCGCCCTTCGGGCCGGGAAGCCTTTTTGTGACTACGCCTCTTCAACGGCACACTCATGCGGTTCCGCTCCCTGCGGGACAGGAGATATTTTCATGAAAACTTTCAGCCCGACCCCGGCCGATATCGACCGTCAGTGGTATCTGGTTGACGCCGAAGATCAGATTCTTGGCCGCCTCGCCACCCAGATCGCCCATCGTCTGCGCGGCAAGCATAAGCCTGAATTTGCCCCTCACATGGACAACGGCGACTTCATCGTCGTGATCAACTGCGAAAAGATCCGCGTGACCGGCACCAAGATGCACGACAAGTTCTACTACAGCCATTCCGGCTGGGTGGGCGGCCTCAAGGAAGTCAGCCTTGAAAAGATGCTGGCCACCAAGCCCGAAGAAGTGCTCCGCAAGGCCGTTCGCGGCATGCTGCCCAAGAACCGTCTTGGCCGCGCCATGCTGAAGAAACTGAAGATTTATGTGGGCGCCGAACATCCCCACGCCGCTCAGGCCCCCAAGCCGCTCACCTTTGAGAAGTAGGAGCCACGCCATGTCTACCTCTTTTGATTATGGTACCGGCCGCCGCAAGAC
>NZ_DYZA01000170.1 GCF_020741395.1 Mailhella massiliensis
AGGTGTCCTCGGTTTCGCCGGAACGGTGGGAAACGATGGTGGCGTAGCCGGCGTTCTTGGCGATTTCGATGGTGTCCAAGGTCTCGGTAAGGGTGCCGATCTGGTTCACCTTGATGAGCACGGCGTTGGCGAGGCCGTCTTCGATGCCTTCGGCCAGAATGTCGGGGTTGGTCACGAAGAGGTCGTCACCTACGAGCTGGATGTGGTCGCCGAGGCGGTCGGTGAGCAGCTTCCAGCCTTCACGGTCGTTTTCGGCCATGCCGTCTTCAATGGAAATGAGCGGATAGCGTTCGGTGAAGTCTTCCAGCCAGTCCACCATTTCTTCACTGGTGAGTTCCAGGCCTTCGCCGGCGATGATGTACTTGCCGTCCTTGTAGAACTCGGAGGAAGCGGCGTCGATGCCGAGGGCCACTTCCGCGCCGGGGATGTAGCCGGCAGCCTCGATAGCCTTGATGAGGTAGCTGAAGGCCTCGTCGTGGCTCTTCAGGTTGGGGGCGAAGCCGCCTTCGTCGCCCACGGAGGTGACGTGGCCGTCTTTGGCGAGGATGCCCTTCAGGGTGTGGAACACTTCCGCGCCGATGCGCAGCGCGTCGGCGAAGGTCTTGGCGCCCACGGGCATAATCATGAATTCCTGGATATCCAGGTTGTTCGGGGCGTGCGCGCCGCCGTTGATGACATTCATCATGGGGGAGGGCAGTATCTTGGCGTTTACGCCGCCGAGATACTGGTACAGGGGCAGGCCGAGGTATTCGGCGGCGGCGCGGGCGGTGGCGAGGGAAACGCCGAGCATGGCGTTGGCGCCGAGGCGGGACTTGTTGTCGGTGCCGTCGAGGTCGATGAGGGTGTTGTCTACCTGCACCTGACGCAGGGCGTCGAGACCCACTATGGCTTCGGCGATTTCACCGTTCACATGTTCCACGGCACGGGTCACTCCCTTGCCCTTGTAGCGGTTCTTGTCGCCGTCGCGCATTTCGAGGGCTTCTCGGCTGCCGGTGGAGGCGCCGGAGGGTACGGCCGCACGGCCGACGTGGCCGGATTCGAGGCTGACTTCCACTTCAACAGTGGGGTTGCCGCGGGAATCGAGAATTTCGCGGGCCCATACGGAAGTGATGGTGCTGTTGTTCATCGAGGAAACTCCTTGGGATATAGCCGGGCAGGGCCCGGGTAGGGGAACAGAATGTTATTTTGAAGCGCAGGCCCCGCCTCCGGCCCAGAGCAGCCGGAGCCCTTCCAGGATAAGGTCGGGCCTGACGGCGTCGAAAGCCCGGCATATCCTTGCAAGGTCATGCGCCGCGCCGCCCGTGCCCACCACGAAAGTGGGGCCGGGCAGCTCTTCCTTCAGGCGTTCGCACAGGCCTTCCGTCATGGCGGCGAAGCCGAAGAGAAAGCCGTGGTTCATGCTGGTGATGGTGCTTTTTCCTATGCTCACGCGTGAATCCGTCATTTCCAGGGAAATGCGCGGGAGCTTCGCCGTATTGGCGGCAAGTGCGTTGCGGGAGGAAAAAAGCCCGGGGCAGATGAGCCCGCCGAGATAGGTGTTGCCGGATACGCAGTCGAAGGTGGTGGCGGTGCCGAAATCCACGGAAATGAGGGAGGGCGTGTCCGGGAAAAGCTTTCTTGCGGCAAAGGCTGCGAGCAGGCGGTCGGCCCCCACTTCCTGCGGCTGATCATAGCCGTTTTTCATGTCGATGGTGAAATCGCCGGGAAAGGAAAGCGGAGCTTTGCCCAGGTACTTGCGACAGGCTTCCTGAAAAAGAGTGTTCACGTCGGGCACCACGGAACAGACCACGCAGGCGGCGAGATCCTTTGCGGCAAGGCCCTGCAGGGAAAGGAGCTGGAGCAGGGAAAGCCCCAGGCTGTCGGCCGTGTGCTGCGCTCTGGTGGGCAGGGAATAGGCGGCCTGAAGGGCGTCGGGGCGGGCAAAAACAAGCTTGATGCAGGTATTGCCTATGTCGGCGAGGAGAAGTTGTTCAGACATGCGCACCACCCGGAGAAGGAAAAAGGAGAAGAGAGTTTATCCTTTCTTTGCCTTGCGCGCAACGGGTAAATGCCTCCCCCTGCCGGGTGCTCAGCTCTTGCCTTTCTTCTCTTCATCTCCCGCCAGGGGATGGGCGGAATCGTAAATGCGCGAGAGGGCTGCCAGGTCGAGGTGCGTGTAGCGCTGCGTGGTGGAGATGCGGCTGTGGCCCAGAAGCTCCTGCACGGCGCGAAGATCAGCCCCGCCTTCCAGAAGATGTGTGGCAAAGGAATGACGCAGATCGTGGGGGGAAACGTGCTGCGCGATGCCCGAGGATACGGCCTTTTCCTCCAGAATCCGTGCGGCCTGACGCCTGTCCAGTCTTTTGCCCCGCCTGCCGAGAAAGAGGGCTCTTTCCCCGTGCGCAGGGGGAACTTCGCTTCTTGCGGATATCCAGCGGGCGAGGGCGGCAAGGCAGGTGTCGCTCAGGGGTACCTGCCTTTGCTTGCTGCCCTTGCCCATGACGATGATATGCGTTGCTCCCTGTCTTATGTCGTTTACATTGAGTCCGAGAGCCTCGGAAATGCGCAGGCCTGAACCATAGAGCAGCTCTAAAAGAGCCATGTCCCGCAGGTGGAAGATATCTTTCGAAGTATCTTCCGGAGGGGAGTGGTCCTCAAGCAGGGCGAAAGCCTGGTCGACATTGAGCATGGCAGGATGCCTTTGATCCTGCTTCGGATTGCGCACTCCTGCGCAGGGATCGCTTTCTATCTTGTGCAGCCTGAGCAGGTGGCGAAACAGGGAGCGCAGGGCGGAGAGCTTGCGCGCCGTGGAGGAGCGCGCCAGATTTTTGCGGAACAGGGAGGCGGAAAAACCCTGCACCATCTGCCGCGTGATTTCGGAAGGGTGTTCCAGGCTGGCCCCCACGCTGTGCAGGTAGGTTTCAAATTCCAGGATATCCAGTGCATAGGCCTGTACCGTGGCCTCGGAAGCGCCTTTCTGAAATTCCAGCCAGGCGAGAAATGCGGCCGGAGCGGAAGGCAGGGAGGCGGTGATTTCGGCAATGCGGTTCATGCGTTCGCCTCATAGCGCCCGTCGGAAAGGCGGCGCGCCAGATGTTTCACTTCCAGGATCATGAGCGCGGCGCTGACGGAGGCGCTTGTCCACTCTCTGCCGCCGTCCTGCGCTGCATGGAGCAGTTCATCCTGAAGAAGCGGTTTTTCCCGCAGAAGGGAAAGAAGATACGCTTCCTCTTCCGTCATGTCCTGAGCGGAGCTTTTCTCCTTTGGGAGGGGGGCTTTTCCGGGCATAGTACTCCGTATGGGGGAGGTGTCTTGGAGGGCGGGGGCGGTTTTCCCCCCGGAGCTTTCCTGTGCCTGAGCCGGTCGGGTATGAGAGAGAGGGCTTTGGCTGTCCTCCGTGTCCAGTGCGCTTTTCAGATGCGGGAAAAGGTCGGCAAGAATATCCGACGCACGGAATACGGGGCGCGCTCCCTCAAGAAGCAGTTTTTTCGTGCCTTCACGATACGGGCCCCGGCATATATCCGGTGAGGGCACATAGACGTTCCGCCCCTGCTCTGCGGCAAGGCGCGCCGTGATGAGGCTGCCGCTTCCGGCATGGACGGCTTCCACCATGAGAAGCCCCAGGGAGAGGCCGCTGATGATGCGGTTTCTCACAGGGAAGGCGCCGGGGCCGGGAGTCGTGCCGGGGGGCATTTCGCTCACGATGAGGCCGTGCTCCGCCATGCGCTGGTACAGTTCTCTGTGTCTTGCCGGAAAAATCCTGTCCACGCCGCCGGGCATGACGGCGATGGTGCGCCCCGGCCCGGTAAGGGCCGCACGGTGGGCTCGTCCGTCCACCCCGAAGGCCAGCCCGGAAACTACCGTCACGCCCGCACGGGAAAGTTCCCCGGCCATGGCTGAGGCCATGTCGAGCGCGGCGGCGGAGCTTTCCCGTGAGCCCACAACGGCCACGCATGGTCCGGCAAGCAGGGAAAGTTCACCCTTCGCGTAGAAAAGGGCCGGGGCGTCGGGCAGCTCCTTCAGAAGTGCGGGGTAGCGCGGGTCTGTCCACAGGATGATTGCGGCGTCAAGGCGGCGCGAAGCTTCCCATTCCGGCCTTGCCCGTGCGCGCCAGGTATTGCGGGCGAGCTCTTCCGCCTTATGGGAAGGCACACCGGCCTCCGGCCAGCGGGACAGGCTGGTTATGGCCGCATAGGCCGAGCCGAAATGTCTGAGCAGCAGGCAGGCTCCCCGGCTGCCCAGCCCGGGCGTACAGCGCAGGGCCAGAGCAGCCCAGTATTCCCGGCGTCCGTCGTCGTCAAGGGCGGCAAGGCCGGAGGGCAGGGCGGAGGTAGCCGTCATGCCCGGGGGCTCCCTTCCCCGGCACGGAAAAGCCATGCCGCCTTGTTCAGGGCTTCCTGCGTGGCCAGAAGGTAGACCACGTCCCCGGCGAGAAGCTGCGTCTGCGCATTGGGGTTGTTGTTGATCTCCTCACCTCTGCGCACGCCTGCGGCCGTGACGCCGTGCTCCTTGCGCAGGGCGGCTTCCGCGATGGTCCGGCCCGCAAGCGGACAGCCTTCTTCCACTTCATAGGCCAGAAGCTGGAGGTCAGGCAGGCTTTCCATGATGGAGCCGCCCATACCCAGCCTGCGCTGCATGCCGTAGTTTTCGCGGCGTATGGCGGAAACGTATTCGTCTATGGTCTGGCGGGGTACGAGGTAATGGTTGAGAACGCGGGCGAATACTTCCAGGGAGGTTTCAAACTCTTCGGGTATGACTTCGTTGGCCCCGACCTCTTTGTAGGAGTCCAGGTTGCCCAGAAAACGCGTACGCACGATAATGTGCAGGGAAGGGTTCATGGCCCGCGCGTTGGCAATGATGGCGCGGCTGCCCGCCGGATCGGAGGTGAGTATGGCAAGGGTTCTTGCCGTTGCCGCACCGAGATGCGCGAGCACCAGCGGGAAGGATGCGTCGCCGTGGCGTATGGGCTCCGTATCGCGGTAGCGAGCTACGGTATCGGGATTCATTTCGGAGATGATGTAGGGTATGCCGCAGCTTTTCGCTCCATGGGCCATAATCTGTCCGCCTATGCCGAAGCCGATGATGATGAGGTGATCCTTGAGCTGCCGTCCGTCGCGTATGATGCCGTTTCCTTCCTCTTCCGCCGTTTCCTCACCAGTGGCGGCTTCCGCAGTCTGCACGTTCGGGCTTCTCAGAATGAGCCCGGCCACCTTGGGGGCGATGCCGATGAGCAGGGGGGTGAGCACCATGGTCAGGATGCTGGCGGCGAGAAAAATCTGATAGGCATCGTTGCTGATGAGTTCCAGTCCCAGGGCGGATTTGGCGAGTACGAAAGAAAATTCCCCTACCTGCGCAAGGCAGAAGGATGCGATCAGGGCCGTGCGCAGGGAATATTTCAGCACGCGTACCGAGGGGATGGCCATGAGTATCTTGGCTGCGATGATACCCGCTGCACACAGGGCGATAACAGGCAGATGGGAGAGGAAAAAGCCCACGTTGAGCAGCATGCCCACGGAAATGAAGAAGATGCTGGAGAAGACTTCCTTGAAGGGCATGATGCTTTCCAGCGTGTTGAGGCTGTATTCCGACTCCGCCATCATGAGCCCGGCGAGGAAGGCTCCGAGAGCCAGGGAAAGGCCGAGCCACGAAGTGATGAGCGCTACGGCGAGGCAGAGGCCGAGCGTCGTCATGAGCATGAGCTCGCGGCTTCGTGTGCGCACTACGCTGAACATGAGGCGGGGCAGGATGAACTTGCCGAAGAGCAGTATGCCGCTGATGACGAGAAGTCCCTTGCCTGCGGCGAGGAACATGGAGTTCATGTCGAGTTCCAGTCCGCCGGCGAGCAGGGGGAAGATGAGCACCATGGGCACTATGGCGAGATCCTGGAAAATAAGCACCGCAAGGCAGATCTGGCCCTGCGGGGACTCCGTGAGCGCCTTCTGCTGCAATATGCTCAGTACTATGGCTGTGGAGGAGAGCGTAACCATGCAGCCGTATACGATGCCGAGCCTCGGTCCGCACCACCAGAAGGTGAGGGCAAATACGAAGGCCACGGTCAGAAGTACCTGGGATGAGCCGCCGAGAAAGAGGGGCTTTTTCAGACGTACCAGTTCTTTCCCGGAAAGCTCCATGCCTATGGAGAACATGAGGAAGGCTACGCCCACTTCGGCCATGGTGTCCACGGCTTCCGGGCTGGGAATGAGGCCGAGGGCAGAAGGCCCGCACAGAACGCCGGTGAGCAGAAAGCCCACGATGGAGGGCAGGCGGAAACGCAGGCAGATGAGAACGACGATGATGGAAAGAATAAAAAGTACGACGATTTCGTGGAGTATCAGTTCTTCCATGGAAATTCCATCCTGAAGATTCCCCCGGGAGAAGGGGAGGACGGCAGTTTTTTCTGCCGGAACCCGTATGATATAGAGTGTTTTTACAAAAACCGCAACGGAATGGGGTAACATGCGGGATGGGCTGCATCGCGCGGAAGGAAAGGATGGTTTCTGTCCGGGAAGAGCTCGCCCGGCATTGTTTCCCGGGCGTATCCGGCACAGTGCATCTTTTATATCATGCATTACGGCAGGAGATGGTTTTTATCGTGTGTGCAGCAAGGCGTGTCTACGGTTCTGTCAACAGGGTACCGGTTGCTCTTCTTTTGCTTTTTGACTATACTCTTCTTTTAATGCAGGCGGAATTTCCGTTTGGAAAGGTCCGCATATTTTTTTGCTATAGAACATAGCCGTGCTGCAAGGTTCCGTACATTGCCGTGCAGAGGCCTGGAGTGGCTTGTCGTAAGGAGTTGCCAATGGAGATTGTTTCTTCTGTGGAAGAGGTGCGCTCATGGGTGAAGGCTTGGCGCAGGGAAGGGCTGAGTGTGGGCCTTGTACCGACCATGGGTTATCTGCACGAAGGGCATAAGAGCCTCATCGTGCGCGCCGTTGCGGAAAACGACCGCGTGGTGGTCAGCGACTTTGTGAACCCCACCCAGTTCGGTCCCGGTGAGGATCTCGCGAGCTATCCGCGCGATATCGAGGCCGACGCGCGCCTTTGCGAGGAAGCCGGGGCCCATCTTATCTTCCATCCCGGTCCGGAAGACATGTACGCGCCGGATTTCTGTACCTGGGTGGACATGCAGAAGCTCAGCGAGAATCTCTGCGGCAGAACGCGCCCTATTCATTTTCGCGGGGTGTGCACGGTGGTGAGCAAGCTTTTTCATATCGTGGCTCCCGACAGGGCGTATTTCGGGCAGAAGGACGCGCAGCAGCTCGCCATCATCCGCCGCATGGTGCGCGACCTCAACTTCGATATTGAGATTGTGGGCTGTCCTATCGTGCGCGAGGCGGACGGGCTGGCGAAAAGTTCCCGCAACACCTATTTGAACGCGGAGGAGCGCAGGGCCGCCCTGGTGCTGAGCAGCGCCGTCTTTCTCGGGCGGGAGATGATGGAGAAGGGCGAGAGAGACGCAGCCGCCGTGCTTTCCGCCATGAGGGCCTGTATAGAAAAGGAGCCTCTGGCCCGCATCGACTATGTGGACATGGTGGACGCCTTCTCCATGCAGCCCGTGACGCGCGCCGAAGGCCCGGTGCTCTGCGCCATGGCCGTGTACATAGGAAAGACGCGTCTTATCGACAATTTCTCCTTTGAAGGTTAGCCCATGCTCCTCAATATGCTGAAGGGCAGGATTCACCGCGCCGTGGTGACGCAGGCAGAGCCGGATTATGCGGGCGGTATCACCATCGACGGGTATCTCATGGAAGAGGCCGGCATCCATGAATATGAGCAGGTGCAGGTGGTGGACGTGGACAACGGGCTCCGCCTGGAAACCTATGCCACTACGGGAAAACGGAGCAGCGGCGTCGTTTGTCTGAACGGGGCGGCGGCGCGTACGGTGCAGCCCGGGGATAAGCTCATCATCACGGCCTATGCTCTGATGGCGCCGGAAGAAGCGGATGTGTCCCTGCCGAGAGTCGTTTTTGTGAATGGCAGGAACCAGGTCTCGCGAGTGACCCGCTGCGAGAGGCACGGCAGGCTGGAAGATATGGAGCGCCTTGAAGGCGTATAGAGCGAAAAATCCGGGAGCGCCCTCGCGAAGGCGTTCCCGGATTTATGTTACGAGGCAGGTATGCAGACGTTCCGGCGCGTGAGCGCGTGGCTTTCCCGGCAGATAGGATTCATCATCCTTGTATTTTCCTTTGCGGCCTTTCTGATTCCTTCCCTGTTCGCCTGGGCCGTGCAGTATACCTCCGCCTTCCTCGCCGTTATCATGTTCGGCATGGGCCTTACCATACGCATGGAGGATTTCCGCGCGGTGTTCGCCCGCCCGCGCGCCCTTTTTGCAGGCTGCGCGGCCCAGTTCACCGTAATGCCTCTTCTGGCCTTCGGGCTTGCCGTATCCTTCGACCTGCCTGCCGATCTGGCTCTCGGAGTCATTCTGGTGGGCTGCTGCCCGGGAGGTACGGCCAGCAATGTGATTACCTACCTTGCATGCGGGGATGTGGCTCTTTCCGTAGGCATGACCATAGCTTCCACCCTGGCAGCTCCCCTTATGACGCCGCTTCTGGTGTATGTTCTTGCGGGAAGCTGGGTGGAAGTCTCCTTTCCTGCCATGGTGCTTTCGGTGGTGAAGATCGTGCTTCTGCCCGTGGTGGCGGGGATTGCGCTGCGTCGCATGGCGGGCCGGACCGTGGATCGCATCGCGGATATCTGCCCGCTGATTTCCGTGGCGGGAATAGTGCTCATTGTAAGCGGCATCATCGCCGTGAACGCGGAGAAAATCGCCGGGAGCGGCGCACTGGTACTCGTTCTCGTGTTTCTGCACAACGGGGCCGGGCTTTTCCTCGGCCTCGGGGTGGCGAGGCTCCTTCGCATGGACTACGCGAAAAGCACCGCCGTTTCCATAGAAGTGGGCATGCAGAACAGCGGCCTTGCCGTGGCCCTGGCCGCGGCCAACTTCGCCATGAACCCGCTCGCGACTCTCCCGGGAGCGCTATTCAGCGCGTGGCAGAACATCACAGGCGCCCTCTTCGCTTCCTGGCGGAGGAGGGGAAGGCAGAAAGAGGTTGAGGTTCCGGGCAGTTGAGGGTTATGCTTTAAAGAACATTCCCGCAGCAAACAGGCGATAGACGTCCTCGGGCATGTACTTGGGGGCTTTTCCGTGCCTGCGGGGAGCGCGGAATATATGCAAGGGGGAACTATGCGCAAGGCGTTCAGGCAGGCCGATCGTGAAGCAGTCATCACGCTGGGCCTTTATGCGTTTTTTTTCGTGTGGTGGACGGTGTTCGCCTTTGTTCTCGGTTCCGGCGATCCTGAGGAATACAGTTATGTGTGGGGGCTTCCGGCGTGGTTTTTTTACAGCTGCGTGCTGGGCTATCCTGTCATGACTCTTATCCTGTGGGTCGTGGTGCGACGCTTTTTCGTCGATATTCCCCTTGATGAGCCGGAAGACGGCAAGGGGGGGGGAAAACAATGAATCTTGCGCTCATTCCCCTCATCGGCTATCTCGCGCTTACGCTCCTGCTTGCCCTCTGGGCGCAGAGGCAGGCCGGAAAGGGCCCGGGCCGTGGCTTCATTGAAGAATACTTCATCGGCGGGAGGACCATGGGCGGCTTCGTGCTCGCCATGACCATCATCGCAAGCTACACGAGCGCGAGCAGTTTCGTGGGAGGCCCGGGCGTGGCGTACAAACTGGGCCTCGGCTGGGTGCTGCTTGCCATGATACAGGTTCCGACTACCTTCCTTACTTTGGGTGTGCTCGGCAAGCGTTTCGCCATACTGGGCAGGCGAGTCCATGCTGTGACCATCACGGATTTTCTCTATGCAAGGTACAGAAGCGATGCCGTGGTTCTGCTCTGCTCCGCGGCCATACTGATCTTTTTCGCCGCCTCCATGGTGGCCCAGTTCATCGGCGGTGCCCGCGTCTTCCAGGCCGTGACGGGTTACCCCTATGAGGCTGGGCTTATCCTTTTCGGTGTGACAGTGGTGCTCTATACCGCCGTGGGCGGTTTCAGGGCCGTGGCCGTCACCGACGCTTTGCAGGGCGTCGTCATGCTCATCGCCTCCGTCGTCATACTTTTTGCCGTGGTCCGGGCGGGCGGCGGCATGGAGCAGTGCATCCAGACGCTGAAAGGCATGGATCCCGGCCTCATCACCCCCTCCGGCGCGGGGGGAGCCATACCTGCGCCCATGCTTTTTTCCTTCTGGATACTGGTCGGCCTCGGCATCCTCGGCCTGCCCCAGACCACGCAGCGCTGCTTCGGCTATAAGAATTCCAAATCCATGCACGACGCCATGATCATGGGTACGCTCATCATAGGCTTCCTGCTGCTGTTCATGCACCTTGCGGGGGTACTGGGCCGCGCCGTTATGCCCGGTCTCACTTCCGGCGACCTCATCATCCCTTCGCTCATCCTGGAGCTTCTGCCGCCGTTCTGGGCGGGCGTGTTCGTGGCCGGGCCTCTGGCCGCCATCATGTCTACAGTGGATACCATGCTGCTTCTGGTTTCCGCCTCCATCATCAAGGATTTATACATCCGCTACAGCCTGAAGAACGATACTTCCGGCATCTCGGCGAAAAAGATAGGCCGTATGAGCTTCTGTTGTACGCTGGCGGCCGGGGTTCTGGTGTTCTGCGCCTCCTTCAATCCCCCGGAACTTCTGGTGTGGATCAATCTTTTCGCCTTCGGCGGGCTGGAAGCCGTATTCCTCTGGCCCGTGGTGCTCGGCATGTACTGGAAGAAAGCCAACGCCACGGGAGCCGTCTGGTCCATGGCGGCGGGCGTGGCGGTCTTCATGTTCTTTTCCATTTTCAAGGTGCCTCTCGGAGGAGTGCATGCCATTGTGCCCACCTGCGTCATATCCCTTCTTGCCTTCTGGCTGGGGAGCATGCGCGGTTCTCCCGTGCCGCCTGATGTGACAAGACTTTTCTGGGGGGAAGAGGAACAGGCCTGATTCACCTGGCCTGTGCGGAAACGGCCTTTGCCGCTGAACTCGGGATTTGCCGAAGATACGGAAAAGGCGGGGCATGCGCCCCGCCTTGTTTTCCGCGCATCGAACCTTGCGGAAGCGGCGTTTTTGATGAGGGAAGCTTACAGTGTCTTCACGGAGGCGATGAGCCTGTCCACGGCCTCTTCCGTGGTAGCCCAGCTTGTACAGAAACGTACCGCGCTTCTTTTCCCGTCCATTTTCTGCCAGAAGCTGAAGGAAAATTCCTTGCCGAGTTGTTCCAGCGCTTCGTCGGGAATCACGGGGAACTGCTGATTGGTGAAGGAGTCATAAAGCAGGGGCCAGCCCTTGTTGAGGAAAGTGCGGCGCAGGCGCATGGCGAGAGTATCGGCATGTTTTGCCATGTCGAAGTAGAGGCCGCCTTCAAAAAGGGCCGTAAACTGCACGCCGAGAAGCCTGCCCTTGGCCAGCATGGCCCCGCGCTGCTTCATGAGGTAGCGGAAGTCTTTTTTCAGAAGAGGGGAGGTAAGGACTACGGCTTCGCCGAACAGCGCGCCTACCTTGGTTCCGCCTATGGTGAAGGCGTCGCAGAGTCTCGCGTAGTCGGCAAGGCTGAGGTCGTTGATTTCGGACATGAGACCGTAGCCCATGCGCGCCCCGTCCACAAAAAGGAAAAGGGCAAGCTCGCGGCAGGCAAGGCTTATCTCTTCAAGTTCTGCCTTCGTATACAAGGTGCCGAATTCTGTGGGAGCGGAAAGGTACACCATGCCCGGCTGCGTGATATGCTCGTGCGAGGCGTCGGCATAGTGGGCTTTGCAGGCTTCACGTATCTGTGCGGCGGTGATTTTCCCTTCCTTTGCAGGCAGGGCGAGCACCTTGTGGCCCGTGGCCTCCACGGCGCCTGTCTCGTGGGTGTTGATATGCCCGTTCTCCGCGCAGAGCACGCCCTGCCACGGGCGGAGCGCGGCTTCTATGACTACGAAGTTGGCCTGTGTGCCGCCCACCAGAAAGTGTACGTCCGCTTCCGGAGCTTGGCAGGCCTCGCGGATGAGGATGCGGGCCGTATCGCAGTAATGGTCTTCCCCGTAGCCGGGAGTCTGTTCCAGATTGCTTTTCACAAGAAGTTCCATAACGCGCGGGTGCGCGCCTTCGCCGTAATCACATTCAAAACGCAGCATGGCTTATCTCCTGATTTCCAGTTTCTTCCAGCGGCAGCATATTTTTTCGGCGATATGGCAGCTTTCGTAGACCATAAGGCCGAGCAGGCTCATGGAAAGGATACCGCAGAACATTTCCAGCTGATCGCCCCTGCCCCAGGCATCCATGATGAAAAAGCCGAGCCCTTTCTGTGTGGCGAAGGATTCGGCCATGAAAAGCACGGCCACTGCCGTGCCGCTTCCCACCTTGAGGGCTGTCATGGCGCTGGGGAGCGCGGCCGGCACAAGGACATGGCGCACAAGCTGGGTGGAAGTGCCGCCCAGGGTACGGAAGGCATCAAGATAGCGCTTGTCAAGTTGGCGTATGCCGTCGCGCGTGACGACAAGGATCTGATAGCCGCACGTCAGGGCAATGAGTAGTATCTTGGGAAGGTCTCCCAGGCCGAACAGGGTGAGGAATACGGGCAGAAGCACGATTTTGGGCAAAGGATAGGTGAGGAAGACCATGGGCGAAACATAGCGGTCGATGCGCCTTCGGTAGCCCAGCAGTATGCCCAGGGGAAAGGCCGTCACAAAGGCGAGCGCCATGGCCGAAACCACGCGCAGGGCGCTGCTTTTGATGTGAACGGGCATGTCCGGCCCGAGCATGGCCTGCCCCCAGGCGTGCAGCACGTCCAGAGGCGCGGGGAGAAGGTACGGTCCGAGGGCCCATGCTCCCGCCTGCCATAAAAGCAGTATGGCCAGAAAGGCCACGATATAGCGAAGAAGAATGTCCAGCACTTTCACGGACGATCCTCCTCTTTCCCGCCGGGGCCTTCCAGTGCGTGATGGACCTGCCGGATGAGGGAGAAATAGGCGTCGCTGTTGCGGCAGGAAGCACTGCCGAAACAGGGATTTTCCAGCCACAGGCACCTGCTTGCCGGGCTTTTGCCCATGACCATGATGCTGCGGCCAAGAAAGGCCGCCTCTGCCACGTTGTGCGTGACCAGGATGAAACTCATACGGCGGCGCTGCCAGATATCGAGCAGAAGGTTTTGCAGATGCTCGCGGGTAATGGCGTCCAGGGCGGCGAAGGGTTCGTCCATGAGCAGCAGGTCGGGCCGGGAAATGAGGGCGCGGCCTATGGCCACGCGCTGTCGTTGTCCTCCGGAAAGCTGCATGGGAAAGCGCGCTCCCAGCCCTTCCAGGCCCAGTTCTTCCAGCATGGCGCGAGCCAGGGCGTGCCTTTCCGCGCGCCCCATGCCCTGGAGCTGGAGAGGCAGGGCCAGGTTGTCGCGTACGCGTTTCCACGGGAACAGCCCGTAATCCTGCATGATGAAGGCCATGCGGCAGTTTTGGGGAAAGCGTACTTCTCCCCGGGAAGGCGCGGTCAGGCCGGCGATCATGGAAAGCAGAGTGCTTTTGCCGCATCCCGAGGGCCCGATGACGGCAAGCGACGCACCTTCGGGCAGGGAAAAGGACAGATCTGAAAAGACGCATGTTTCCCCGAAGCTCTTGCCGAGGCCTGAGACGCGCAGTATCGGCCTTTCTTCGCGCATCATGGTTTTTCCTGAAACACAATGTCGGCAAGGGGAGGAAGCCCCTTTTTCAGGAGGCGTCCTTTTTCCATCCAGTCGGCATAACGGCGCATGTCTTCTTCCGAGGGCAGGCCCAGCGGTGTGAGGGGGGCTTCAAAATGCAGCATGGCGTAGTGGGGTGCGGCCTGCGGGGAAAGCAGCTTGAATTTCTGCATCATGGCCTTATACGCCTCGGGATCGGCGTTGATGCGCGCGGCTTCTTCGGCCAGGGCGGCGCGGAAGCGTCGTACGCGGTCGGAAAAGGCGTCTTCATCGCCCGGTTTTGGTTTTCTCAGGGCAATGACGGCAAGCGGCAGGCCGAGATCCCTGTCGTCGAGCAGCACGCGGGCGCCCTGCCCTTCCACCAGGGAAAGCAGGGGCTCTGGAAGCAGGGCCGATTCCATGCGGCCGGAAAGCAACATCTGAAGACGCACGGGGATCTGCCGTATGTCGTTTTTTTCTAGTGCATCCGGGGCGTTTTTGTGGGCAAGCAGCGTATCCAGCACGAATTCCACGATGGTGGCCCGGCCTATGGCGCAGGGCCTGCCTTTAAGCTCCTCAAGGTTCTGTACGGAAGACGAAGGACTGACGGCCAGACCGAAGAAGCGCGCTTTAGGGGTGGAGTGGGAGGTTGTGGCCACGATGAGCTGGGGCGCACCGTTCTCATTCTGCATGAGGACATTGATGATATCCCCGAAATGGCCGTCCAGCGAGCCTGAGCGCATGGTGGCGCCGAGCTCCAGCGCGCTCTGGAAGGGTACGATATCCACCTCAAGGCCGTGGGAAGCGAATATGCCGTCTTCTTTTGCGGCGTAAAGGAGCAGAGAATCTGCGGCGGGCAGCGCGCCGAGCCTTAGCGTGTCTGCGGCAAGCGCAAGCTGCCCGCAGAAGATGCTGGCAAGGAAAAGAAGGATACAGAGGGCGGATGTTCGAAGGTGCATGGGCGGATTCCTGGAGAGAGCAGAAAGGGTTCAGCCCTGTGTGGGCAGCATATCGGAATGTTTCAGGAACTCTTCGGTAAAATTCACGGCGTCAATAATGAGATCCCCGCATACATGAGACGGGTCTGAGGGTCGGAAGCCCCCGGGGCGAAGATCGCGGCACAGCAGGGAACCGAAGCGGGCGGTAAAGGCCTCGGTAAAACGGTAATAGAGTTTTTCCACGTCTTCAGCATTTTTTCCGGAGCGTGGGCCCATGAGGCCGATGAACAGAAGCGCTCCTGCCGCCAGTCCGCAGGGAGCATGAAAGTTGCCCGAGCCGTCCATGCGGCCGGCGGCCTGAAGGGATTGCGGGTCTGCGGGAGTACCGAAGGCTTCACCGAGACAGGTGAGCATGATCCTCGCACAGTTGTATTTGGGGTTCCGGTAGAGTTCGCGGACGCGCTGTACGGTATGCTGCATGTTTTTTCCTTCAGGAATGAAAAGAGGTTTGACCGGGACAGAGGCTTTGCCGGAGAGAGGTTCAGTTTTTTTCCCGTCTTTGCTGAAAAGGGGCCGTAGAGCGGTTTTCCCTGAGGTGATGGGAAAATTCCACGCGCGTGATGTTGTTCGGGGCGATGCTTCCGGTCATGCGCTCGTAAAGGATGTGGAAGGCGTTGCGTCCTTTTTCCTCAATATGATGCTCTACGGAGGTGAGTCCCACGTTGCGGAAATGCGAGGTGAAGAGATTGTCGAAACCGCATACGCTGTAATCTTCCGGCACGCGCAGCCCTTTTTCGGACAGGGCGTCCAGCACACCGTAGGCCACGGAATCGTTCACCGCCACAATGCCGGAAATATGCGTGTGGCGTTTCAGACATTCCATGGTCAGTTCATAGCCCACGCGGTGCTCTATGCCTATGTCGTTGAGCTCTTCAAGGGGAGTGATATCGCGCGAAAAAACCTGTACGGAGGTACCTTCCTCCTCCGCATACACGGCTCGCACGCCGTCGAGCCTGCGCACGCGCATGGAGTTCACACTGTTGAGCGTGGTGGAAATAAAGGCTATGTGCCTGTGGCCGAGGCTGAGCATGTGGCGGCCCACCAGCATGCCCGCGCTGTAGTTGTCGAGTTCCACGGTGTCCACATTCAGGCTGGTGTTCCTGTCGCCTACGGCCACGATGGGGATGGAGCGGTTGACCTTTTCCAGCAGAGTGCTCTGGGGCATCATGGTGAATACGATGCCGGAAGCCCCCATCTCCATGGCCATATCGAGGATTTCGTCCTCTTTGGCGGCTTCCCGGTAGGTGGTGAAAATAAGGGTGGAGACGCCGCGTTGTTCGGCGGCCTGCTGTATGGCCTGCACCATGCTGGAATAGTAGGCGTTACCGATGTTTGGGCTGACGATGAGCACGAGCCTTCTGGAGGAAAGAGGCTTTGCTCTGTGCCTGGCAGGAGAGCGGTAACCCAGCACATCCGCTGTGTGGCGCACGTTTTGTACCGTGTCCGGGGAAAAGGAAACGTCCGGCCGTCCATTTAAAATCATGGAGGCTGTACTCAGCGAGACTCCCGCCGCCCGGCTCACGTCTTCCAATGTGATTCTCTTTTTCGTCGTCATGGCAAATCTCCGGGAAAAGGCTAACGGCAAGGCCCGCTTTCGTCAAACCACAGCGCAAAGGTGATTATTAAAAATTTAAAAATGAAAAATCATATTGTCAAACATGGCGAATTCAAATATTAAATTTTTAAATATGGAAAAAAAATGTAATATGCCTTGATTAATGACTATGATACCCGTAAAAGAGGAAGTATAGATCGAGGAAGTGGTGAAGAATTTATTAAAATTTTAATAGGGGAAATTCCTTTAATTTAATTAAAATTTTAATAAATACTTGCCAGAGGCAGAAGATTTCCCTTTCAACATCATCAGGAGCATTGTATGAGCGCGCCCAGCAAAAAAGAAATCCGCAAGGTGGTACTGGCCAGCCTGCTCGGGGCAACCATCGAATGGTACGACTTCTTCCTTTACGGTGTGGTGGCGGGTATTGTTTTCAACAAGCTGTACTTTCCCACGGAAGACCCGTTCATCGGAACCCTTCTGGCCTACAGCACCTTTGCCATAGGCTATCTGGCACGCCCCTTCGGCGGGTTCGTTTTCGGCCACTTCGGCGACAGACTGGGCCGCAAGAGCATGCTGGTGCTTACCATGCTCATCATGGGCCTTGCCACCATAGGTATAGGCCTTGTGCCCACTTATGCACAGATAGGCATCGCGGCTCCCATTATTCTTCAGACGTTGCGTCTCTGCCAGGGCCTCGGCCTCGGCGGCGAATGGGGCGGCGCCGTGCTCATGACGTATGAATACGCGAGCAAGAAGGAGCGCGCCTTTTACGCCAGTATCCCCCAGATGGGCCTGGCCACGGGCCTGTGCCTTTCTTCCGGCGTGGTAGCACTGCTTTCCTGGGGCCTCACCAATGAACAGTTCCTCGCCTGGGGTTGGCGTCTCGCCTTCCTCGTGAGCGTGGTGCTCGTGTGCATCGCTCTTTATATCCGCATGCATATTCTTGAAACGCCCGACTTCCAGAAGGCTCAGGAAAAGGCCCGTCAGGAAAAGGCCAAGAAGACCCTGCCCATCGTGAAGGTCTGCAAGGAACATCCCGGCAACATCGCCCTCGGTGTGGGCGCCCGCTGGATCGACGGCGTGTTCTTCAACGTGCTTGCCGTGTTCGTCATCACCTACCTTGTGCAGTATGTGAACGTGCCGCGCACCGAAGCCCTTTCCATGGTCATGATTTCCGCCCTGATCATGTGTCCCTTCATCCTCATTGCCGGCCGCCTTGCCGACCGCTACGGCCGTGGCCGCGTGTACGGCATCGCCAGCCTTCTGTGCGGCCTTTCCATCTTCCCCTCCTTCTGGCTCATGGGCGCGAGCGAGGGTAACTTGTTCATGATCGGCCTTGCCATCATCATTCCGCTCAGCGTATTCTATGCGGGCGTGTTCGGCCCCGAAGCGGCTCTTTTCTCCGACCTCTTCCCTGCCGACGTACGCTATACCGGCATTTCCATCGTGTACCAGTTCCCCGGCTTCCTCGTGGCCGGCATAGTTCCCGGTCTGTGCACCTACTTCATGAAGATAGCCGACGGCGATCCCATCTATGTCTGTCTGTATACCATGCTGGCCGCCGCCACCAGCGCGGTTTCCGCCTTCATCGTGCAGCGCAAGCATAACGCCGCCGTTCGTCGCCTTGGCGACGACGTGGAACACATCTGACCCAGGACGCGGGAGGGGAAGAAAGCCCTCCCGCAAGGAATCTTTATGCGCATACTTCAGATTTCCGATTTTCATCTTCGCGGCGACGGCAAGTTGTCATTCCGTGTGGTGGACACCCCGAAGTGTCTGGAAACTGCGGCGAAGCATCTTCTCAGCCTCACGCAGAAGCCGGACATGATGGTCGTCACCGGCGATCTGGCCGACAGCGGCGACGAGCACGCCTACCACATGCTCTATGACGCCCTTTCCCCCCTGAATATCCCCATTTACGCCGTACCAGGCAATCACGACAGGCGCGACAGGATGCGTTCCATTCTCAAGGGCTGGTGCCCTGAGAATGAGGAAACGGCTCCCTGGCTCTGCTATGCCGTGGAAGAGGACGAGGTCCGCTTCCTGATGATGGACAGCATGAGCCCGGGTTCCCATTCCGGCCATGTGCCGGAGACGTGCGCCGCGTGGCTTGAGAAGGAACTTGCCCGCCGCCCCGGTGTGCCGACGCTTCTCTTCATGCATCACCCGCCCTTCATCACGGGCATGGGCGCTATGGACGAGCCGTATGAGAATGTGGAGCGCCTGCGCGCTATTCTGGAAAAGGCCCCGTGGGTGCGGCTGTGCTGCGGCCACATGCACAGGCCTATTTTCACCCAGTGGGCCGGCGTGACGGCCGTTACCGCGCCCGCCGCCTCCATGCAGATAGACCTCGACTTTTCCCCGGAAGGCGGCGACACCTTTGTGATGGAAGCTCCCGGCTACCTGCTTCACGACTGGCGTGAGGGCGCGTGGAACACTCATGTCTGCCAGATTTACGGCACGCCCACCTATGCCGGGCCGTATCGCTTTCTCGACTCCGTGAACCCCACGGAAGAATAGACGATACGCGTCGGAGAGCGCGTTGTGAGGCCCGGCGTGGAGTACCGCCGTACGGAAGAACCGTGTATTCGCCGGGCTTTACCATGAGTCACGGGGCGTACGCCCCGTGCGGGGTCCCCTGCCCCGATTCCTCCTCGGAAAAGGCCGTCCTTTCCTGACGAAAGGGCGGCCTTTTTCATGCCTGCAAGAAAGCGGGCGCGCCGGATGTTCTTCCGGCTGGTCAGAAAGCCGGGTCTTCCTCCCGGGGAAGGCGGTTCAGCCATACCGTACGGCTTTTTTCGTGGGGAAAACCGGGAAAACGGGGGTGCGCCTCGTCAGCGGCAGAGCCTGTCTTTTTTTGCTGTTTCCCACGGGGTACAGAGTCCCAGCGTGCAGGCATGCTCCAGATCAGCGCAGCCGTCCTTGTCGCGTCCGTCCATGAAGGCTCCGGCGGCGCGGTACACATAAATGAGCGGCTCTTCGGGGTTGACGCTTTCGGCATAGGTGAAGTCGCGCTGCGCGCCCTGCGCGTGGCGCTGCTTCAGGCAGATGAAGCCCCGCGTGGCGTAGGCTTTTGCCGTGGGGGAAAGGCGTATGGCCTTTGTGGCGTCGTCGAAGGCTTCGTTCATGTAGCCGAGGTCGCTCAGGGCGAGAGCGCGCAGAAGGTAGGGTTCGGGGTCGAGCGGATCGGCTGCGACGGCCTTATCCAGCAGGGCAGCTGCCTTTTCCGGGTTCGTACATTCCCCGGACTCTGTCCAGTAGCCCAGGGCTTCGGCAAGCAGGGCCTGCACTTCGGGGGAAACGCTGTAGGCGGGCGGGGAAGCTTTCAGTTTCGCCGCAGCCGGAGTTTTTTCCTCCGTATCTTCTCCGCCGAGGAAAGGCAGGTGGAAGGAGCCGCAGCCGGAAAGCAGAAGCAGAAGAGGGATGCAGAAAAGAATACCTTTCATGATTTCTCCTGTGAAGAGGGACGGAACGGGGCCGTGGAGCGGCGTTCCAGAAGGCGGTGGGCATAGGCCACGCGGGTAATGTCGCTCACGGCGTTGCCGCCTTTCATGCGTTCGCAGAGTATGCCCACGGCGTTGCGTGCCCAGGCCTCCGTCTGATGTTCCACGGTGGTGAGCCCCACATGGGAAATGCGGGAGGAGGAAAGGTTGTTGAACCCGCAAACGCTGTAGTCCTCGGGGACGCGCAATCCCATGCCAGCAAGGGCATCCAACACGCCGTAGGCGATGAAGTCGTTGACGGCCACAAAGCCTGAAACGTGGCTTTTTTTCTTCAGGCACAACATGGTGAGTTCATAGCCGATCTGTTGTTCCAGGTCTATGCTGCCGAGTTCTTCATGAGGAGTGTAATCGCGGGTGAAGACCTGCACGGAACAGCCGGGCATTTCCGCATAGGTGTCGCGCACGCCCTGAAGCCTGCGCAGACGTATGGCGTTGGCGGTATTGGTCATGGCGGAAATGAAGGCTATGTGTCTGTGCCCGAGCTCCAGCATGTGCCTCCCTATGAGTACGCCCGCGCTGTAGTTGTCGAGCTCCACGGTATCCACCCTGGGACTGGAATTTCTGTCCCCCATGACGACAATGGGAATTTTGACGTTCACCTTTTCCACCTTGCGGATGCTCTGGGGCGTGAGGGTGAAGATCATGCCCGCCGCACCCAGTGCGAGGGCCATGTCCAGCACTTCTTCCTCCTTACGCGCTTCCCGGTAGGTGGTGAAGATGAGCGTGGAAAAGCCGCTCTCCTCAGCGGCCTGCTGTATGGCCTGCACCAGGCCGGAATAATAGGCGTTGGCGATATTGGGCGTGACGATGAACACGACGTTCCTGCCCGGAAGCCTCCCCTTGCCCAGTCTTGCCGGGGCGCGGTAGCCGAGGCTTTCTGCGGCGCTTCGTACCTTACGCACCGTTTCCGGGGAAAAGGAAACGTCCGCCCGCGCGTTGAGAATCATGGAAACTGAGCTCAGCGACACTCCTGCGGCCTGGCTTACATCTTCAAGCGTCACTTTTTTTTTGATTTTCACGGCAGTTCTCCCCAAAGGCGAGGCTAACGGGAAGGGGCGTTTTCGTCAAATGCCGGCAGGAGGGGAAAGGCGGAGCCGGAAAAGGAGCGGCGCAGGGAAAGCGGAAGGGGAACCGTGGATCGCGGTAAGGAAGAAAACAGCTTTTTTCACGCACCGTTTTCGCGTTGCGGCATGATGCGGGAAGTTTGAGAAAAAAGCGTGCTTCAGGGCGGAGAAGGGGCGGCCGATTTTCCGACAGCCTTTGAGGCGGAACCAGGGGTTCCCGGAAGCCTCCGGGAACCCGCATAGAACAGAATGGCGTATCAGAAAAAGGGCTTGTTGCGGCCGGCCGCTCCTGGTCTTTGAAACGGGGTCCTTCCGGCCTTTGCCCCTGTTACTTGTTCATGGCTTCCGCCACGGCGACGGCCACGGCAACGGTGGCGCCCACCATGGGGTTGTTGCCCATGCCCAGGAAGCCCATCATTTCCACATGGGCGGGGACGGAGCTGGAGCCTGCGAACTGCGCGTCGGAATGCATCCGGCCCATGGTGTCCGTCATGCCGTAGGAGGCGGGGCCGGCAGCCATGTTGTCGGGATGGAGCGTACGGCCCGTGCCGCCGCCGGAAGCCACGGAGAAGTACTTCTTCCCCTGTTCCACACATTCCTTCTTGTAGGTGCCCGCCACGGGGTGCTGGAAGCGGGTGGGGTTGGTGGAGTTGCCGGTAATGGACACGTCCACCCTTTCCTGATGCATGATAGCCACGCCCTCACGCACATCGTCGGCGCCGTAGCAGCGCACGGAGGCGCGTTCGTTCTTGGAGTAGGGGATTTCCCTCACTATGGCGAGCTTGCCCGTGGCGTAGTCGAACTGCGTCTGCACATAGGTGAAGCCGTTGATGCGGGAAATGATCTGGGCGGCGTCCTTGCCGAGGCCGTTCAGGATGACGCGCAGGGGCTTTTTCCGCGACTTGTTGGCGTTCTTCACGATGCCGATAGCGCCTTCGGCGGCGGCAAAGGATTCATGCCCGGCGAGGAAGGCGAAGCATTCCGTCTCATCGCGCAGCAGCATGGCCGCGAGGTTGCCGTGACCGAGGCCGACCTTTCTGTCTTCCGCCACGGAACCGGGGATGCAGAAGGACTGAAGGCCGATGCCGATAGCTTCCGCGGCTTCGGGAGCCGTGTTGCAGCCCTTCTTTATGGCAATGGCCGCGCCCACGGTGTAGGCCCAGCAGGCGTTTTCAAAGGCGATGGGCTGGATTTCCTTGACGATGCGGTACGGGTCGACGCCTTTGGCGGCGCAGAGCTCCTTCGCCTCTTCCAGAGAAGCGATGCCGTTTTCCTTGAGAACCGCGTTGATGCGCTCGATGCGGCGTTCGTAACTTTCAAACAGTGCCATGACTTCTCCCCCCTTATTCCTTTCTCGGATCGATATATTTCACGGCGTCTGCGAACTGCCCGTAGCGGCCCTTGGCCTTTTCCAGCGCGGCGGCGGGATCTTCACCCTTCTTGAGCGCGTCGGTGAACTTGCCGAGATTGAGGAATTCATAGCCGATGATCTCGTTGTCGGCGTTCAGCGCAAGCTGCGTGACGTAGCCTTCGGCCATTTCCAGATAGCGGGCGCCCTTGACTCTGGTGCCGAACATGGTGCCTATCTGGCTGCGCAGGCCCTTGCCGAGGTCTTCCAGGCTGGCGCCGATGGGGAGCCCCCCTTCAGAAAACGCCGTCTGGCTGCGGCCGTAGACGATCTGCAGGAAAAGTTCGCGCATGGCCACGTTGATGGCGTCGCAGACGAGGTCGGTGTTCAGCGCTTCCAGGAGCGTCTTTCCCGGAAGAATTTCGGAGGCCATGGCCGCCGAGTGGGTCATGCCGGAGCAGCCCAGGGTTTCCACGAGGGCTTCTTCGATGATGCCGTTTTTAACATTGAGGGTGAGCTTGCACGCGCCCTGCTGCGGCGCACACCAGCCGATGCCGTGGGTCAGGCCGGAAATGTCGCCGATTTCCTTTACCTGCACCCATTTGCCTTCTTCCGGTATCGGGGCGGGGCCGTGATACGCCCCTTTCGCCACCGGACACATGTGTTCGACTTCCGAGGAATAGATCATATTCGACTCCTGTTTTTGCATGCCGTTCACGCCCATAAAGAAAAGAGCCGACAATTCCTGCCTTCGATGGATAAGCAGAAGTCATCAGCTCGACGAGCGGTTCAGGCATGACGCCTTGGGAGAACTTCATTCCCGAGGCGCATCGTCGCATAAAGGGCGTCTCTGTGCAACTCCCGGGAAGAGCGTCGGCGGGGGGACGTCTCTGTGGGCCGCCCGCCGACAAGAAGTGAAAAATCAGTGTGTTAGAGAGTTCTTTCCAGCTCGTATCCGGGCTGTCGTCCGTATCCGTCCAGAGAAAGGGTGTAGGTTTTTCCGTTTTTGCGTATGTCGAGCATACAGAACTGATTGTCGTCATGGAGGCCGCGGCCTTTTTCCGCACTGGCGGATTCCCAGGTGCGCGTGTCGTTGACGCCTATGTTGCCGTTGAGCACTACATAGTGGATACCCTTGATGTTGGAATAGCCGCCCTGATGGTCGTTTCCGGAAATGACGGCGAGCACCTTGCCGCTTTCTTCCAGCACCTTGCGCACGGCCGAGGCGTTTTTGATGTTGTGGTCCTGCTCGTCCACGCGGTCCAGAGTCTGATGGCTGAAAACCAGCACGGGCGTGTCGGTGCTCTTCAGGTCGTTTTTCAGCCATGCCATTTCCTGGGGGCATGTTGTAGGGGCGGAAATCTTTGGGCGTGTAGTCCGCGTCGAGCACGATGCAGTGCACGCCGCCGGCATTGTAGGAATAATAGGTTCTGCCTTTTTCAATGCCGGTATTGGTGACGCCGGAAAGAAATTCGTCGCGCTTCAGATTGTCGAAGTCGTGATTGCCGAGCACATGATAAGCGGGTCCGGGAAACGACATGAACAGTGCTTCGATTTCTCGCAGGTTGGCAGCCGGGTCGGTACCGGCGGCAAGAGTGTCCACAAAATCGCCGAGTTCGATGATGAAACGGGGCTTTTCCTTATTCACGGTTTCGAGAAAGACCTTCATCTTGTCCATGGAGGAAGAGTAGATGCGGGTGTTGCTGTCGGCCTTGCTGGTTCTGTGCATGTCGATGATGATGCTGGCTTTAAGTATGCTTCCCTTTTCCCCGGCTGCCGCCGGGAGGCTTCCGGCCAGGGGGCCGGCAGCGGCGCAGACGGTGGCGGCCACGCCCATTTTCAGGATATCGCGGTGGGCGATGTTTTTTTATGAGTATTTCCATTTCCTGTCATTCTCGCGTAATGACAAGGGATTGCTGACAAGGAAAAGGCACCCTTCGGGCGGGCTGCGGCCTGTCATGTGCATGCCGGAATCTTTTCCGGCTCGGGCGGAGCATGGGGCGCGCGGCGTTGGTAGACGACATGGAACATCCGTACCGAGGGAGGATGCCTTTGCGCGTTATTGAGCGCCGGGTTCATGACGTCATGATGTCGGCAGTATGGAGATATGGTAACGCCTGCCTGCCGGATACGACGTGTGCTTTCTGCAGGGAAGTATTTGGAAACAAGAGGAAGACGATTCGGGAGCCAGCGTTTTTGTCCCGCGGACGGTTTTTTCACGGCCTCGGCGGGGACAGGGCGGGGAATACGGAAGAGCAGGAAAAACTGCCCAGATTCGGGCCGTTCCGCCCGTAGTATTTTCGGGCCCGTGCCCCGCCGGCAGGGAACGGCGGGAGCACGGGGGAGGGGAGTCGCAGAAGGCGGCTCCTGAAAGAGGGGGGCGTCATTGCAGCCCGTACTGATATTTTACCTGAAGGGAAACATGGATGGGGGCTGTGCCGAGAATTTCCGGCCTGCGGACCACGCCGCTTGCAGCGTGTACAGCCCGAAGCGCCGAGGCGTCCAGCTTCGGCCTGCCGGAGGACATGACGATGCGTACTTCACTGAAGGAGCCGTCCGGCGCGATGGTAAAGGCGCACAGCGCCACGCCGATGAGAGAGGTGTCGCCGGAATCCAGCCTGCGGGCATGAATGGCGTCGTCCACGTCATCGAGGTAACGCAGATAGGCGCGGCGCTTCTGATTGAGTTTTTCCGCCTCCTCTCTGTCCTCTGGAGAAGAGGATTCCAGGCCCGTGCCCTGCCTTGTGCCCCCCCGCGTGAGGGTGGATTCTTCGTCCATTTCCAGCACAGCACGGAAGGAGGGCGCATCCTCCGGCGGCGAGACGTGAAAAAGGGCCAGTGAGAAATGCAGAAAGAGCGACAGCGCGATACCTGTCCAGAGTCGTTCGCCGTCCGTCATGCCAGCTACCTTTCTTCGGGGCGCGATGTGGCGACCATGAGCTTTTCCCCGCCGAGCATACGCACTTCGTCCACAACGAAAATAAGTGCTTCCACCGGAGCCTTCGGGCTGGCTTTCAGCACGAGTTGCCCGGGCTCTTTTCGGAATTGGCGCACGATATCCTGCAGCTTGTAGCGCAGAAAGGCGCGTTCCACAGGGACGCCGTCGCAGAAAAAGCTCCCGTCCTCCTCAAGCCGCACTTCCACCACTCGCCCGGAAAGGGCTTGGCTGGAATGGGCTGAGGGCAGGTCTATGTCCAGGCCGCGCACGGCGAAGGCTGAGGCCACGATGAAGAAGATGAGCAGGATGAAGATGACGTCCATGACGGGCGTGAGGTCGATCTCCGTGCTGCGTACTCTTCTCGGGCGCAGGGAAATCATGCTTCCTCCTCCGTGGCCAGCACGGCGTTGGCCGCTTCCGAGAGAGCAGAGGCCACTTCATCTACCCTTGTTTGGAAATAGTGCAGGAAAAACAGTGCCGGGATGGCGATGAACAGCCCTGCCGCCGTGGTGATGAGCGCCTGCCAGATGCCTCCGGCAAGCTGGTTCATGTTGATGCCCGCCTGGGCGTTGGCTATTTCGGAAAAGGTGGAGATCATGCCGAGCACCGTGCCGAGCAGGCCCATGAGCGGGGCGAGTTTCGCAAGGATGGAGAGCATGGGAAGCCTTGCTTCCAGCCTTTTCACCACGGCTTCGCCTTCAATGCGCAGGGCGGCCTCCTTGCCCGGGCCGTCGGCGGAGAGAAGGTCGGCGAAGCGGCGCAGCATGTGCACCTTCCTCACAGCCTCGAGCAGAGGCTCAATATCACCCTGTACGGCTTCTTCCAGAAGGATGGTGAGGCCCCTTTGCGGGAAGCGGCAGGAGGAGAAAAGCAGGAGGCGTTCCACCACAATGGCTGTGGCCATGATGGAAATAAGAGCCAGCGGCCACATCATCCAGCCGCCCATCAGAAATATGTTCATGAGGCACTCCGCTCCGTTTGACGTTCTGAGGCGTGGAAATTCGTGCCGGGGGGCTTGCGGGCAGGGGCGAGCGGCCCTATGCCGTGAGATCCGTGCCGATGAGCACGAGGTCGATGGGCCTCTCTTCCGGTGCGGGCGTGATATCGAGCCGCCCTGCGGCGTACTGTATCACACAGGGGCCCTCCCCTTCCATGGAAATGATGCCCTTGGCCCGGCAGAGACCCGGCCCCGCATGATTGAGAATAGCCTCAAGCTCCGCACGGGAAAGGGGATGGTCGAAACTGAGCGCCTTTGCCTCGTAGCCTTCGTCGGCATGGGTTGCGGCATGTTCCCCCATGCGCATGAGCTGCGGGCTGTGGGAGGGCAGGCGCGTCTTTCCGTGGGAGTCTATCCATGCGTCCAGTTCTCCGAAGGGAATGTTGCCGAAGCGTGCATGCAGGATGAGGGCTTTGCCGTTCTGCGAGCGCAGGCGCGCTGTGAGCTCTTCCAGAGCGTCGGCCTCCACGGCGTCGCATTTGTTCAGGATGATGACGTCTGCCTTCTGCAGTTGGGCGAGGCGTATGCCCGTATCTTCCTTGCCCGGACCTTCGTTCGGGCCGCGGAGATCCAAAGCGTCGGCCACAGTGATGACAAGGCCGGGGGTGACAAGATCGCGTAGGTTGCCTAGCTCTTCCATAATGTTGGCAGGATTGGCCAGCCCCGTGGTTTCCAGCACGAACTGTTCGGCGGGCATGGCGGCAATAATGCGTTCCAGGCCCGGACGCAGGCTGTCGGCCAGGGAGCAGCAGACGCAGCCTTCATCCAGGGCTTCCACCAGTGTGTCGCCTTTCATGAGTGTGGCATCGAGCTCCACCTTGCCGAATTCGTTCTGAATGACGCCGGTGTAGCGTTCCCGGCCGTGCAGAAAGTCCAGCCAGCGGCGCAGGAAGGTGGTTTTGCCCGAGCCGAGAAAGCCGGTGAGTACATGGAGCACCGGGCGCAGGCGTTGTTCCAGTTCTTCCGGTCTGTGCCTTGCGGGGAGATCGCGCATGGAGTGAAGCGTCTTTTCTTCTGCGGCGGAGGAAGGGCCGAAGGAGGCTATGAGGGAAAGCAGGATTTCCTGTTCGTTTCCGCAGGGCTCCATGCTGCCGTCGGCGTGGAAGAGGAGGCGGGGTACCTTGCTCATGCCGCGAAGGACACGGGCCTTTTCTCCGAGCTGCTCTTCCGCCGTGGCGGCGATGACGGAGAAAAGGCGCAGAAAGAGGCTGAAGGAGGGCACGTCGCATTCCGCTTCGCCGGGGGCCACAATCCATCCCTGTTCGGAAGCGATGCCGTCCGCGCAGATGACGCGGTGCCTTGCCGGAGCTTCCAGCGTAAGGGCGAGGGCGTCTCCTGCGAAGGAGACGTCCATGCGCATTTCCCCGAGCAGGAAGGGCAGAAGATGGGGCTCGTTCCCGGAAAATTCGCGTACGGAGTTTTCATAGTCTGGAGAAAGGGCGACGCGCAGTGCGTCCAGAGGAAAGGTATCCAGAAGAGGGGATTGCGCCTCCGGGAAAACGTAGAGGCTGAAGACGCCGCGCAGGCTGGCGGGGCGACCGGAAGCATCCGTTTTCTGTTCGCCGTCGAAACGGATGCCGAAGATGGAGTCGCAGTCCGCTACCCGGCAGGTCCATGCAGGACGGCTGGAAGCGCAGGGGCGCACCCCTCTCCAGCCAAGAGCCCTTGCTCGGGTGCGCTCGAAATGCGCGGCCATGATGAGGGAGGTGAAGATGCTGGCACAGTCGGAATCGCTGTCGCCGAGCGCGCGCGGAAGGATGTGTTCCAGTTTCATGGCCGATCCGTGCACCGGGGCGCGCATGGCGCGCCCCGGAATGAAGGTCTTATGCGGGGAAGGTGATGATGTCGCCGTTACCCAGATAGTTGGTGGTCTTGGAGCGGAAGCGGGCCGTGCCCTTCACCACGGGATAGCCCACGTCCACAAACTTCTGCGCGGTAATGAGGCCCGTGCAGTGGTTGCAGCCCACGCGTTCGAGTTCCCACTTCTTCAGGCCGATGACGAGGTCGTCATACTTAGGATCCCAGTCGTCGAAGGGGGAGATGTGCAGGCCGCCGTAGAGGCCGTAGAATTTGTCTCTCTCGTACTTGAGTTCCTTGTAGGCCGTGTCTGCAAAGAGGATGATACCTTGGTGGCAGCAGCCTGTGATGCTCACAAGGCCCACGTCCTTCACGTTGCAGTACAGGGACATTTCGCCGAACACGCGGAAGATGATGGGGCACTCGAACTGATACAGGGCTACACCGGGCTGAAGGGGATAGAGCCCCTTCTTTACTTCCGTCCATTCGCCTACATGTCCGGACTGCTTGATATAGTCCTTGCCTTCAGGGTAGAAGGTACTCGGGGTATAGATGTGGATGTTGGGCGCGTACTTCGCCACCACGGGGAATGCCCAGTAATGGTCCATATGCTCGTGCGTCTGGATGAAACCGGCGATTTCGCCGTTGGCGAGCATGTTGTCGATGCCTTCTCGCTTGAAGCTTTCCTCCATCCAGTCGTAGTTCCAGCCGCAGTCGAAGAGGTACTTGGTCTTGGAGCCGTCCATAGCCTCGATTTCCACAAGGCAGGAGAAACCGCCCGCATTGTCGGCGTCTACGGAATTTTCCTTGGCTATAGCCCAGGCTTCGTGCAGTTCACCCTTATCGATGTAGGGCTTGATTTTCGCGAGCCCGTCCTGATAGGTGCCCTTGCCTATGCCCTTGCCGTTGCCGAAGGGGGCCCAGTTGTAGGTATACTGATCCACGAGCAGGCCGCCCGCTCCGGTCACGTTCTTCATGAAGATGCCGTTGTCGAACCAGCTTGTTTCCGAAATATTCGTTACTTTGACGGACTTGCAGACACCGAAATCGGCCATTTGGCGGTCTACTTTGGGCAGGAAGGCCTTACGCATGGGCGTATAGGAATAAAGGCCCATGGCGCCGAGCGTGCCGGCGCCGATGCCGAGGGATGCGCCTTTCAGAAATTCACGTCTGTTCATAAAGACTCCTACTTCACCAGAGTGAAGGTTGCGCTACAGATGGGCAGCAGCCAGACGATGAGGAAGTACAGGGCCACGCCGCAGGCAATGCCGGTCACGAGGCCGCCCTTCATGGCAGGGTTCCAGGCATGGTCGATTGCGATATGGCGCTTTTCTTCCGCGAGCTCTTCGGCGGTCTTGAATTCACGCCGCCAGCCCGGCCAGCCGTCCATGAACCACCAGTTGATCAGCCAGATATCAATGAGCCAAATGGTGGGGATCATGGGGAACTGCTGCGGATGGGAGAAGCCTTTCTGTGTACCCAGAATGAAGTGCGCATACTGATAGTACAGGCAGTAGAGGATGATGCCGCCCACAATGACGATGCCGGTACGGATGAGGATGTTCACGGGAGTGCTGAACTTCGTGGGCCAGTTTTCGCAGTAGAACTGAAGGAAGAGCGCGGGCACAAGGAAGAAGATGGCGGTTTCGCCCACATGCAGCCAGCGCCAGTCGGGAGCCGCGTCACGGCGATGGCCGCGAATGGCGTCGCCCCACACGAGTTCCTGCATATACCAGAAGAACAGGCACAGAGCCCAGGCGATGACGATGATGCCGATAAACAGGGCAATGCGGCGGGGCCAGTCGCGCTTGATCATGGTGAAGGGATAGCGTTCCCAGATGCCTTCCACGAACCATACCACCACGGTGCAGCACATAATCCACGCTACATGGAAGTTGGCCGACACGGTTTCGGCGAACTGTTCCCAGTAGGGCGGGCATATGGCGGTGAAGTACTGCCAGGGGTAGTAGAGGATACCCATGTGGTTGTGCATGGTCATGAAGTAGATGACGAGGCTGAGGCAGAAGGTACCGAGCCAGATGCTGAAGCCGCGTACGGGCCGGGAGGCGTTGGCCCAGGGCTGGCCTTCAAGGGCTACCACCCAGGCGGGGCTGATCCAAGAGGCGATGACGGCGAACATCATGCAGGCCTGCGCCGCGTATTCGGTGGAATAGAATTCCGTGAGACCGAGCTTCTGAAGCTGATCGGGGTTGAAGTAGGCGAAGGCGAAGTTACCGAGCACCCCTTCAAAGAAGCCGTGGATAAAGAAGATCATGGTGCCCACGGAGATGAGGGCCAGTACAAGTCCCTTCTGGAGAGGATGGGCGTTGCGTATCCAGTCTTTTTTGAAGGGCCAGAAGTCGAAGGTGTAGGCCATCCAGATGAGGATGATGAGCCACCAGCGGCAGTAATTGTACCCCACATAGGGTGTATAGAAACGCATGATGCCGCGCGGATCCTGGAAAATCCACCAGGTCGCCGCGAAAATGAGCAGCGTGAACACCAGGTTCATGAGCGCGGGGATGGGGCCTCTCCATCTTTTGACGAGCTTGCGCTCTTCAAGATAAGGAAGCTGTTCCTGAGACATACGATTCCTCCTTTGTTCAGTCGAAGCTCTCCCGTTCATGCCTTTTTTCGGGGCCGGGATCCTGTTGCCCTTGTACCGACCGGTTCGTTTTGCCGTACATGGCCTGTACGACCAAAGCGGCCTTCTCGTTGCGCGTCATTTTTGCTGTGTCACCTCCAAGGCGGGCTGCCTCCATATCCAGCATTGCGCCTGAGAATTCAGGGGGCAACATGGACAGGTAGTCTGGTTCGGGCGTTTCGGGAACAGTGCCCGGAGAGTCGCCGTTTCCGGTTGTGTGTCGAAAAATCCCGTGCAGGAATTCCTTCCTGCTTATGGCTCTGCCGCCGTTCATTTTTTTTCCGCCAGAGTTTGCAGGGTGGAAAAATAGGCCTGTGTTGCAGCCGAGGCATCGGCCGCATCGGCATGACGCATGGCGCTGAGTATCCTTGCTAGGTGTGCAAAGAGCATTTCGTTTTGCTGAAGTTCACAGGCGTTGAAAAGGCGAACCAGAGATTTGCCGTCTGGCAGGCAGGAGGCAAGAGCCGCGCTTATGCTGGTATTGTTGATGAAACGGGCGGCTTCCATAAAGAATTGTATGTGGGCCTGCACGAAGGCCTTGGTGTCGTCGTTGCGCAGCGCCGCTCCCGCAATGGGCAGGAGCCTCTCCAGACTGATGATTTGCGACGGGCGGATGATGAGGGAGGAGGCGTGTATGATGGGAGGCACGAGGAGCAGGCTTGCGTAGAGTCTGTCGGCCAGAATGCATTGAGCCGGATGCTCCGAGGGCAGGGCGCGCACACGAGTGCCGCTGCCGTGCGTGGTTTCCAGGATGCCGCGCCCTGCAAGGGCGCTCAGGGCGGCCCTGAGCGTCGTTCTGTTGACGCGCATCTCTTCGGCCAGCTGACGTTCGGCAGGCAGGCGTTCAAACAGCTTCCAGCGGCCTTCCATGAGAGCCTGCTCAAGCTGCTGTTCAATCAGTTTCTGCTTGCTCATAGAGGAACCTCTCAAACCTTTCCCCCTGTCCATATCTTTTATTCTTGCGCTGTTACGCCAAAAGACTCAAGCCTTTTTAAAAAAAAGAAAAAAATGTGATAATTTATTGAATTTATATATAAAAAAATAATAAAATGGTTCATCCACAAATATTGTTCACCTGATTTTCTCCGGGATAAGTTCTTTTTTTCAGGAAAAACATCAAAAAGAAGAGGATGTGTGGAAAATTTGGTTTAACCAATTTACAATCCCGATATTTTCCCGTAAACAAAAAAAGTGTGGTACTACAGCGCGGAGGCGGGCTATGGATTTCTCTCTTTGGGCGTCGGGCTTTCCCGGCTTGTTGTGGGAGGTAGAGCATCGCCGTTCGCGCATCCGGCTTTTGAATGGCTGGATGTTGCCCGCACTGGGCGAGAACACTTCGCGCCTGCTTAAGGACGCACAATTCCGGCGGCGGGTGGTGATGAAGTCGGATCATACGCTGCTCGGAGAATTCTGGGAAATGGTGACAAGCCGCCAGGCGGCCATGGTGTCGTTCCGCTTGAACGACAACCCTCATCAGGCTTATCTTCTTCAGGGCTGGCCCGGGCCGCACGACCCGGAAAAGTATTTCGGCCTGCTGAAAGAATCGGTGCTTCCGGCCACTTTTGTGGCCAACGGCACGGCGGGTACCTGTCAGCTTGCCCTGGGGCAAGCGCAGTACCCTGTGCTCGTGCTCAGTCTGGACCAGAAGGAAATCGTCACCTGCAACGATGCGGCGCAGGGGCTGTTCGAGGGAGCGGCAAGGGGCGGAGGCGATTTCATGCTCGAAGATATAGCTCCCGGCGAAATGGGGGAGACGCTGCTCAAATCCTGCCGCCATGCCGTGGAAGAGGAAATATGGGCCGGTACGCTCATGCTCCGCAGCGGATCCGGCAGTATTCTCGGCTCCAAGGTACGCATTTCTCCCTGCTCCACAGGTACGGATATTGTCCGTATTGCTCTGCTCAATATCCCTGAAAAACCTGCTTCCTGTTCCCTTCCCAGTCTGGAGCCGGAAGGTACGCCGCCCTCCCTGAAAGCGGGGCTGGAACGGCTGCTTTCCCGCTGTCCGGGGGTGGATGGGCTCATGTTTTCCGATATTCAGTCCATACGGGGCCGGGTGGAGGTGTACGGGGTGGGCAGGCTTTTTTCCTCCCTTTCCTGGGGGGCTTCTCATGCTTATGAGGGCACCATAGCGCAGGACATAGAGCGTTTCAGTCTGGATTCGCTTACGGTGGAGGATACTCTGGACAGTATCAAGTCTATCGACTGGGCCATGTTCATTCCCTGCGGGGTGCGTTCCTATTTCGCCAAGCCCTTTTATTCCGCCGAAGGGCTGCACGCAGTGCTTATTTTCGCTTTCGCCTTCCCCACGCCCGGAGGGTTCGGGGAGGCAGCCTTCCGGCCTTTATACGAGCCTTTCGCACGCCTTGTGGCGCACTGGCGCGCTTCCGGAGCCTGATTCTTCCGGGGTTCAGGACGAACTTGTTTCCGGGTTCTGCCGGGATGGCTCGGACTTGGGGACGGCGTTCTCCTTTTCCTCCGTCACTACGCTGTGACGTTCTCCCAGGGAGAGGCGGCGGCCTATGCACACGAGGCCGAGGATATTGCCCGAAGGCCCGAAATACGGGGTCTTCCGGGTTTCCATATAGAATCTTCTTCCGTCGGGATAGTCTATCCATTTGCGGAAGATTTTTTCCTTGCCCGAATCGACGACGAGTTTGTCGCTCATGCGGAAGAAGGTGGCCGCCTTTTCCGGAAAAAGGGCGAAGTCGGTTTTCCCGCAGATTTCCTTGACGGGCAGCCCCACGAACTGACTGTAGGCCTGGTTGCAGACTATGGTGACGAAATTGCTGTCCTTCACGAAGAAAAAGTCCGTCATGGTGTCGATAAATTCCGTCAGCAGGTGTGAGGTGAGCAGAAGTTGCTGCTCCGAAACGGAAGCGCTTTTCTTCAGCGAGCGTATGTAGTTTTTTTTGTAGGTTCCCGGAGAAATGCCGAAGGTGTTCTTGAATACCTTGCAGTAGTAGGATTCATTGTAGAAATCCATTTCGCAGGCAATATCGTGGATGGACCAGCCTCTGAGCAGTAGATCGAGGGACTTGCGAAGTCTGAGCTCCGCGAAATATTTCATGGGCGGGCTGTTATGCTCCTTTTTGAAGAGGCGGATGAAATGCTCCTGGGAGACTCCGCTTACACGGCTGACTTCCTGCAGGGTGAGGTTGCGCATGACGTTTGCCTGCATGTAGTTCAGAGCCTTCTGCACGATATGGCTGGAATCATGCGGGCCTTCCTCCAGCACAGAGGAAGTGACGGCGTAAAGCGCCGCTTCCAGCAGTTTTTCCATAGATTTTTTGCGCAGCAGCGATGGGGAATGCCCGGGGTACAGATGCAGGAGCGAGACGGTGACTTCCTGAAGAGAGCGGTCGTTGAGCTTGATTTTTCCCTTTTGTACCAGCAGGGAAAGCAGCGGGCGCAGAAATGCGTACTCTTCTATATCGAACCAGATGAGGAACAGACAGGAGGGCATATCCCCCTCGGGCGGTAGGGGCGGCTGATGCTTGGGCTCCGTCAGTAGAATATGGGAAGGAAGATGAGCGGAAATATTTTCCTTTTGCGGGAATAAAAGGCCGAGGCAGAAATGGAGATGGAACTCCCTTTTGGAGAAAATTTCGTTCCATTCCTTCCAATCATGCCGTTCCAGCGTGAGTAACGAGGCGTCGATCCAGTCCATGGCAGAAGAACTTCAAATGTTTTTCTGGTGTGTTCTGAACGAATTCATTTTAACATGCGTGCGATGCCGTCCAGAAGGAGCCTGCGAAGGCTTGGGAGCGGGATGAACGGGCATAAGCTGCCCCGTCCTGCAAACATCTGGGGCGGAAATTTAAAAATGAAAACGCCCTGAAGGATCAATATGAGGCAGAAAAGATATTTTTGCGATGAGGTATTTTCAGCGAAAAGAGGGGGAAGACCTCCGCTTGCGGCGGAGGTCTTCAGTCATTCAGGAATTTTTTGGAGGAATGACGGTACAGTCGGGGTCAGCGCGCAGAGCGGCTTCCGGTCCGGGGAATTCATAGCATGCCAGAATACGCAGGGTACCTTCCCCTACGTTGTAGGTGGAGTGGAACTGGCCGCGCTTGAGGGAAATCATGGTTCCGGGATAGACCTTCCGGGTTTCGGTGCTGCCGTCTTCATTCTCAATCATCTGTTCGCCTTCCCCTTCGAGAATGAACAGGTTTTCGCAGCATCCGGGATGATTGTGGCGGGCATGCCCCTGGCCGGGATCAAGAGTGACGATGCCGCTCACCATGCACTGGGAGCCTGTCACTCTGGGGTCGGTGAGCCATTGCAGTTTTCCCCAGCTGAAAGACTGGGTCTCCACATCGTCAACAGTAACAAAAGAAAGCAGATCCGACATGCGTTCCTCCTGCGTTCAGGTTGGGGAGGGAAAATTTCTTACCCGGCCGCCGCCGGGCAGGAGGCCCGGGCGGCGGGAAGAGGAAGGCCCCTTTCCGCGTCGCGGGCATGCGGCGCGGAAAGGGAGGCTGAGATTAGAACCGGATGTCGACGAACTTCTTGACCTGATCCTTGATGGCGATTTCCGTAGGCAGGCGTTCCATGCTGCTCGCACCGTAGAAGCCCTGGATACCCTTGCAGTGCTGGAGGATATAGGCGGCGTCTTCGGGGTTGGCGATGGGGCCGCCGTGGCACAGGCAGATGATGTCGGGACGCACGGAGCGGGCGGCTTCCACCCATTCATTGATGAGCGGGATGCATTCGTCAAGGGTCTTGGCGGTCTTCGCGCCGATAGTGCCGGCGGTGGTCAGGCCCATGTGGGGCACGAGGATATCGGCGCCGGCCATGGCCATGTTCTTGGCGTCTTCAGCGGAGAACACATAGGGAGTGGTGAGCAGATCCATCTGATGAGCCTTGGCTACGGCTTCCACTTCCAGCTTGTAGCTCATGCCGGTTTCTTCGAGGTTGGCGCGGAACAGGCCGTCGATGAGGCCCACGGTGGGGAAGTTCTGCACACCGGCGAAGCCTTCTTCCTTGATGCGGCGCAGGAAGCTGTCCCAGTTGATGAAGGGGTCGGTGCCGTTGATGCCGGCCACGACAGGCACGTTCTTGACCACGGGCAGCACTTCGCGGGCCAGCTCGAGCACGATTTCATTGGCGTTGCCGTAGGCGAGCAGGCCGGCCAGGGAGCCGCGCCCGGCCATGCGATAGCGGCCGGAGTTGTAGATGACGATGAGGTCGATGCCGCCGGCTTCTTCACACTTGGCGGAAATGCCGGTGCCGGCGCCGCCGCCGATGATGGGTTCCTTGCGGGCGATTTTGGCCTGAAGGCGGGCGAGAATGTCGGATCTGGTCATGGTGTTCATGGTCTTGCTCCTGAGTTTTGGGGGTTATGCCGTGATTTCGTCGAAGTTCTTTTTGAGAGCTTCCGCGAATTCCTTGTCATTGATGTGGTAGGGAAGGCGGATGATCTTTCTGTCTTCCGTCTGATGTACCGTTTCTTCCAGGGTCTTGAAAAGGGCTTCGTCGGCTTCCGGCGAATAGAAGGGCATGCCGGGCGCGTCGATGGCGGAAACGCCCTTTTCAGGCAGAAGCATGCGTACCTTGCCTTCACACTGGTTGAGCTTTTCGCCTATCCAGCGGCCCATGCGCTCGTTCTCTTCCACCGTGGTGCGCATGAGCGTGACGTTCTCATTGTGCACATAGAGGTTGCGGTCCTTGTACTTGTCCGGCACAGTGGGAAGGGCCGCAAAATTGACCATGTCCAGCGCGCCGACGCTGAACACGCAGGGCACCTTGCTGCGGATGACGGCGCCTATGCGGTCTTCCCCGGCGCTCATGATGCCGCCCATCATGAGGTCGCACACTTCGGTGAGCGTGATATCGAGAACGCCGTGGATCATGTTTGAATCAATGAGTTTTTCCATGCATTTTCCACCCGTGCCCGTGGCGTGGAACACCAGGGGTTCACAGGAGGAGTCCAACAGGTCGCAGACCTGCTGGACGCAGGGAGTAGTCACACCGAACATGGTCAGCCCCACAAGGCTGCGGTGGTCTTCTTCCTCAGCTGCAGGATGGGAGGCCATGCCCATGATGGCGCTTGCGGCATTGCCGAGGATTTTGCGGGAAATGACGTTCAGACCCTGCACGTCCACCACGGAAGGCATCATGCATATGTCGGTGGCACCCACATAGGGGGCGACGTCGCCGGAGGCCACCGTGGAGACCATGATCTTGGGCAGGCCTACGGGCAGGCGACGCATGCCGCGGGTGACGAGGGCGGTATTGCAGGAACCGCCGAGGCCTATAACTCCGCCCATTTCATCCTGATGTTCTACGAGAAAGTCTTCAAGAAGGGCACCCATCTCGGCAAGGGC
>NZ_DYZA01000171.1 GCF_020741395.1 Mailhella massiliensis
AGGGAATACATGACAAAAATACGCATCCGCCATACCGAAAACCCTGTGCTTTTTTACATATAGTTCCGTTCACAGGGAAAATACATGATAAGAATAAGACCGCTCTACGAAACTAGCATGAATCAGGATCATGCCATATCCGCTTTTCCCTGTCCGGCCTGAGGCAGAAGAAGAACAGAGAAAAGATCGGGGGGGGATCGGCGGCTCCTAAAAAGCTCCGGGGTACATAGCGCGGTAAAACTGCATTTTTTGGGACCCGCAGGTACGCCGCATATGCTCCCGTCCCCGGACAGACGGAAAAATTGCTCTCTTTTTCTTCGTACGACGCTCTCCAGCCTTATACGCTTTGAGCAGCCCCAAGGGCCCATCGGTGTAGCCCATGGTCCGCTTGTAGGCCTGCGAGGCTCTCTTACCAGCTGCTCTCTGAGAAGCGCTTATACAGTCTGAACTCTGTTCTCCCGTCTGCGGCCGGCAAACAGGCTTCCGGCGTCGGGGAGCTCAGCAACTCGCCGGTTTTATCCTCTGAAATTTAAAGTTTCCGGCTATGTTTGCCCTATTTCTGCCTGCCGTATCTATATACGAACTACCCCTCGGAATAGTTAATCTTGATAAGAGAAGTGAACTCACCGGATTCTTCCCCTTATCGTCAATCACCAAGCCATGCTTCCTTTTCCCATATCCTTCATAACCTGCGTTCGAAGCTTCCCAGGTGACTTCCTTTAGCCCTTCTCTCAGCCTGACTGGGGGCTTTAAAACAAAAAACCGGAGCAGGAAAATATCCGCAGTCCGGCATAAGGAACAAGGGAAGAACCGTCAGTTTTTTGCAGGCAGGGGATAACGGCCGCAGGTGAACTTCTCCCCTTCGGGGCAGTAGCCGAGGCGCTCGCACCTGGCCCCGGCATGGCGGAACACCTCCGGCAGTACTTCCCGGCACAGGGAAAGCATGGAACGGGCTACACTGCGGATTTCCCACTGGGCCCGCGTGCAGCAGCGATGTTCAAAAAAATTAAGCAGGGCGCGACAGTTCATGCTGACTACAATGCTGGATGAAGCAGCCTGCGGCAGCACGAAGCGGGCATCCTCACAGGCGGAAGCCCCACGACCGTCTTCTTCCAGAATAGCCTTCAAATCACGATAGGTCGCCCCTACCTCCTCCATGAAAGCCTGAAAGCGGGCACGGGCACGCGGGTCGGCTGCAATGGCGGGGGGCATGATGTAATCCATATCCGAAGCGTCCACATAGCGCTGGCTCTGCTGGGAATAGCTCGCGATGCGATGCCGCACGAGCTGATGGGTAAGCGCGCGCGATACCCCGGAAAGAGCAAAAGTGAAGCTCACATGCTCAATAGGGCTGGCATGGCCGGAAGATATGATCTTTTCCACAAAGGCGGCCTGCTTCTCCCTGCTTATCTCACCGGAAAGCAGCTGCGGCCACATGTCCGCCACATCGCCGGCATGATAGCACTGGCGAAAGGCGGCATAAATAAGGGCAAGAGGGTCCGGCGTGTGGGCCAGAAGTTCCACACGGGCTTTGATTTCTGGCATGATTCCTCCAAGGTTGAATACACAGGACAGGGCGGTATGGGGAAAAGGTGCGGCATGTTTGCAAGGATAATATCCGAACCTGTACCTGGTCGGCGCGAGAAGCCCGACACGAACAAAACGGCATGGCCTGCCGAGAGGTTGCCTCTGTTTCCGCAAAGGCCTGTGCGCATATTTTCGGTAACGCGCTTTCCTCAAAAAACTACAGAAGGCTCCCCTGTGCACTTCCACCGTACAGACGATTGAGATGACGGTAGGCCTTGGGCGTGGCCACGCGCCCCCTCGGGGTACGGTTCAGAAAGCCGCATTGGATGAGGTAGGGCTCGTAAATATCTTCAATGGTGCGTATCTCCTCGGAACAGGCCACTGCCAGGGTCTTCACGCCCACAGGACCGCCGCTGAAGTGATCGATGAGCACGGTGAGAATCTTCCTGTCCATTTCATCGAGGCCTGCCTCATCCACATCAAGCCGGGCAAGAGCCGCCCGGGCCTGCTCCCCGTCCACCACGCCCTGCCCGTACACGGCGGCAAAATCCCGCACGCGGCGAAGCAGGCGATTGGCGATGCGAGGCGTGCCCCGGGAACGACGACCTATCTCCAGCGCGCCTTCATCCGTCACCTCCACGCCGAGAATTCGGGCCGAACGCCGCACCACGCGGGAAAGCTCTTCCGGGGTGTAGAATTCCAGACGGCTGATGATGCCGAAGCGGTCTCTGAGCGGAGAGGAAAGCAGGCCCAGGCGCGTGGTTGCCCCCACCAGGGTGAAAGGCTCGATATCCAGCTTCACCGTCCGCGCGGCAGGCCCCTGCCCGATGATGAGATCGAGCGTGAAATCCTCCATGGCCGGATACAGCACTTCTTCCACACTGATGGGCATACGGTGTATTTCGTCCACAAACAGAATATCATGGCGGGAAAGATTGGTCAGGATAGCCGCAAGGTCGCCGCTGCGCTCAAGCACAGGACCCGAGGTAGTCACAAGGTTCACGCCAAGTTCCGCCGCCATGATGCGGGCCAGCGTCGTTTTGCCGAGGCCCGGGTTGCCGTAGAACAGCACATGATCCATGGACTGCCCGCGTTCCTTCGCTGCATTCAGGTATACGCGCAGATTGGCACGAAGCTCCTCCTGCCCTATGAAGTCTTCCAGACGCTGCGGGCGGATATTGTCGTCGGCACTGTCGGGAACCATGCTCTTGGGTACGAATTCTGCCATTTACTTCTTTCCTTTGGCCAGAGCCTTCAGGGCGGCACGCAACGCCTCGCCCACGTCAAGGTCGGCCTCCTTCTCCAGAACCTCTTTGAGCACCCGCCCGGCCGTTTCCTCGTCATAGCCCAGGTTGGCAAGCCCGGTGAGCGCATCGCGGTAGACGGAGGTCGCCTTCCCCGCTGGGGAAAACAAAGAGACGGGAGCATCCCCTTTAAGCTTGTATTTCAGCTCCAGAAAAATCTGCTGCGCCGTCTTTTTCCCTATACCGGAAACATGGGTAAGTGCGGAAACATTGTCTTCGGCCACAATACGGCGCAAATCGTCCGGCCGGAAGGTGGAAAGAATGGCAAGGGCCGTGCGCGCGCCCACGCGATTGATGCCCGTAAGCAGATTGAAGGTAAGCCGCTCATCCCAGGAGGGAAAACCGAACAGCTCCTGCGCATCTTCCCGTACTATGAAGCTGGTGTAAAAGGCACAGTTCCCCCCCTGTTCGGGCAATACCGCCAGCGCGTGCTCGGGCAGAAAAATCTCATAGCCCACACCACCGGCTGTGACCAATACACAGCTGTTTTCGGTACGCTCCAGCACCCGCCCTTCGACATAGGCAAGCATTTCTTCCTCCTGCCCGCTTCAACCGCGCGGAATATCTACTTTTTATACAATCAAATAGCCTACTTTATTATAAGAAAAAACGCAAGGCAGCGCTTTTGTTGCTCAAGGCTCCGGCCCATCTCGTCGTATGAAAAAAGGGTGATCCGAGCGCCGTATTACCCCGACGCTGCCGAATCTCGGGCTCTTCCCTCCTGAGATATTTCCGTACCGCACCCCGACTGCTTTGGCTGTGGAGTCTTCCCTTATAAGTCCAATTCACTTTTCCTCTGCATAAAGTTCTTACAAATCCAAAACATACGACACCTACCCTCTCTGCCAAGCCTCCCCAAAGATCTGTTCTCGACAGTTCCTCTTATTGTAGCTCCAGAAAAGGAGCGATTTCCCGGTATACTCGTTGCATGGACGGCGAACTTGCAGAAAAGAACAGCTTCACAATCATGGAACGAAGCCAAGGAGCGTAAGGCTGCTTTTTATATGTCTGCCCTGGAGAGCTTTTCTGCCGATAAAAACTTCCCCAGAACATATCAAGGTGGCCGAGCAACCTTTCCCCATACGCATACCGAAAAAGCTCCTCCATACCCTGGGCAGACAACATAGCCACTCGATGCACAGACACCTACGGGCACAGAGGTAACGGCGTCCCTTGAAAAAAACGCCTGCCTTCTTCTGTAACGCCCACGAAAGAAAACAAAAAAACAGCGATCTCCCTCCTTGATCCAAAACACAGTACCCGCTTCCGGCAAAACTTTCCCGGAAGAAGTCTCCCCTTCTGAGAGCAATATACGTTCTCCCTTTACCTGTAACAGTCCGGGCGTGCCCTCTATTTTCTTCGCAGCAAAAGCAGGGCCTTCTCTTTTATCGAACCTTATCAAAACAAAGGAAAGGTCCTTCAAGGCCGATACAAGTCGACGGCAAGCCTTCCGCACCGAGGCCCTATCCTTTCGCCTCCAACAGTCCGGAAAAAACGCACAGACCGGAGCCTTTCCTCCGGCCGACGGCAGACCTGCCCGTAGCGGAAAGAGAGACAAAAAGCCTCCGAACCGCACGGTTCCGGCTTTACCCAAAAGAAAAAACAGAAAGGGCAGGGAATCCCCGGCCCGGACATTTCCATTTCGGAGCTGTCCGCCGCGGTGCTTTCCGACAAAAGAGACATAATGAAGACCGAACGCCCATGCTCTCCGAAAGAAGAGAAGGAGGCAGGCCTTTCAGGCAGCCTGGAAACGGAGCCTGCGCATAGGGGAAAGGCGCGACAAAGAAGCCCCGCAAGGAAGGCGCAGGGCGCGCGCCGTTGCCGCGGGGCTTTAAACGACGAAAGGCTCCTTATTCAGGAGCCTTTCCAAAGATAACCTTGGCATCGGCCTACTTTCCCACGTAAAAATGCG
>NZ_DYZA01000172.1 GCF_020741395.1 Mailhella massiliensis
ATTAAAAAAATATTTTTTCAAACGACTTGACAAGGTTTTTTTGTTTTTCTAATTTTGGTATACCATATATGGAAAATTTTCAGCAGCATGACCCTAAGGGTCGCGTCCTCAACGGTTTCATGTCGCCATCATCGACGGAGGGATGCATGAGCAACGAAGTGAGCATAGAGCTGTCGTGGTGCAAAGGCTGCGGGATATGCGCGGCGTTCTGCCCGAAAGAGGTATTCCGGATGGACGGGGAACGGGAAAAAGCCGTGGTTGAACACCCTGAAGCATGCGTCGGCTGCGGCACATGCGAAAGAATGTGCCCGGACCTGGCCGTTACCGTGTGCCGGAGCGGAGGTGAGTCATGAACAGGGAAGAGCTTTTTGTACAGGGAAATGAGGCCTGTGTGCGCGGGGCACTGTATGCCGGGCTGAAGTTTTTTGCAGGTTACCCTATTACTCCTTCCACGGAGATGGCGGAACTTCTTTCTGATTTACTGCCGCGAAAGGGCGGGCATTTTGTACAGATGGAGGATGAATTGGCCTCCATGTGCGCTGTCGTCGGCGCTTCAGTAACGGGTAATAAGGCCATGACTGCCACCAGCGGTCCGGGGTTCTCTCTGATGCAGGAAGCGCTGGGTTATGCTGTGATGGCGGAAATTCCGTGCGTGGTGGCCAGCGTGCAGAGAGGCGGTCCCTCTACCGGTCTTGCCACCAAGGTAGCCCAGGGGGATATCAATCAGGCTCGCTGGGGCACCCATGGAGAACATTCCATCATTGCGCTTACGGCATCGGGTATTCAGGATGTTTTTTCCATGACGGTGGAAGCCTTCAATATGGCTGAAACTTATCGTACGCCGGTGATCCTGTTGTTCGACGAAGTGGTGGGGCACATGCGCGAGAAGCTGGTATTGCCCGAAGAGGGAGAGCTTCCCGTAGTAAGCCGGCTCCGCACGTCGGTACGCCAGGGCGTGAACTATCATCCGTATCTGCCGCGGGAAGACGGGCGCCTGCCCATGTCGGATTTCGGCGGCGTGCACCGCTACAACGTCACCGGCTTGTATCACGATATATGGGGATTCCCCACGGAAAAACCGGAGGCCGTGGAACAGCTTCTGTATCATCTGGTGGAGAAAATCGAAACCAAGGCCGATGAGATAGCACGGTACCGGGAATACTTCATGGACGACGCGAAGCTGCTGTTCGTCTCCTACGGCAGTTCGGCAAGAAGTACGCTGCACCTTGTCACCACGCTGCGTGGCAAGGGAATCCGTGCCGGACTTCTGGAGCTGCAGACGTTGTGGCCCTTCCCCGTCAACCTTGTGCGTACCCGGGCGGAGCAGGCAAGGCATGTATATGTGGTGGAAATGAACATGGGGCAGGTATGTGCCCAGGTGCGTCAGGCCGTAACGCGGCCCGACGATGTCTTCCTCATCAACCGTGTGGACGGCCAGCTCATCACCCCGACGGATATAGGAAGGGTCATGCGCGTGGTGGAAGGGAGGGCTTTCTGATGGCGGTGAAAGACTTTATCCGGGAACGCTTCTTCCCCCATATCTGGTGCCCGGGCTGCGGCCACGGCATGACGCTGAACGCCATGCTCCATGCCTTTGACGAACTGGGGCTTGATCCGTGTTCTCTGGTGATGGTGTCCGGCATAGGCTGCTCCGCCAGAATATCGGGATATGTCAATGTGCATACCATGCATACGCTGCACGGCAGGGCTCTGGCCTTTGCCACGGGCATCAAGCTTGCCCGGCCGGATCTGCATGTGGTGGTACCCATGGGCGACGGCGACGCCACGGCCATTGGCGGGAACCATTTCATCCATGCGGCACGCCGGAACATTGATATGACGGCCATACTCATGAACAATCGCATTTACGGCATGACGGGCGGGCAGTTCTCCCCCATGTCCGGCCGTGGTATCAGGGCCACTACCGCGCCGTACGGCAACATCGACAGGGATTTCGACGCCGTGAAGCTGGCCGAAGGCGCGGGAGCCACCTTTGTGGCCCGCACCACGACCTATCATGTGCGGGAGCTGACGGCGCTTATCAAAAAAGCTGTGGAGCACAAGGGCTTTTCCGTGGTGGAAGTCATGACGCAATGTCCCACCTACTTCGGGCGAAAGAACAGGCTGGGAGATGCCGTAGACATGCTGAAGCTTTTCAGGGACGGTACGGCGCCGCTCGGCTCCCCGGCTCTTGCCGCCAGCCCGCATCTTATTCCGCGGGGGATTTTTGTGGACCGCGAGGAGCCGGAATACTGCGAATCCTATGAAGCGATCATACGCCGGGTGAAGGAGTAGAGCATGGAAAAATACCGTTTTCTTCTTTCCGGTTCCGGCGGACAGGGTATCATCACCATGGCCATTCTGCTGGCGGAAGCAGCGGCCATTTACGACAATCTGACGGCTGTGCAGTCGCAGGTGTACGGTCCTGAAGCCCGAGGCGGAGCCACACGTTCCGACGTCATCATTTCCGACAGCCCCATCCTGTTTCCCAAAGTGACGCAGCCGGGCATACTGGTGGCGTTGAATCAGAGTTCCTTCATGAAGTACGGCAACCTTATCCGCCCGGGCGGCCTGCTTCTCACCGACAGCCACCTTGTATACGCTGCCCGCGATCTGGACGTACGGCATATCGCGCTGCCCCTGCATGAGACTGTGCTGCGGGAACTGGGCGGGGCGCAGAGCCTGAACATCTGTACGCTGGGAGCGCTTGTGGCACTGACGCGGGCAGTACGCCCAGAATCGGTGGAAAAAGTACTGGCACGGCGTTTTCCCGCCGCGGTGGAATCCAACCTCAAGGCGCTGCGGCTCGGGCTTGCCCTGGGCGAGGGCGCAAGGGACAGGCTATGAACATTCACGAATATCAGGCCAAGGATCTGTTCAGAGAGTACGGTATTCCTGTGCCGGAAGGCCGTGTGGCCGAATCGCCGCAGGAAGCGGAGCATATTGCTGCATCCCTGGGCTGCCCCGTGGTGGTCAAGGCGCAGATTCATGCGGGCGGCAGAGGTAAGGCGGGCGGAGTGAAACCCGCTTCCACACCCGGGCAGGCAGGACAGGCGGCGGAAGCCCTGCTGGGCCGTGCCCTGGTCACGCATCAGACCGGCCCGGAAGGCCGGGTGGTGCGCAGGGTTCTGGTGGAAAAGGGGCGGAAGGTCGCCTGCGAACGGTATGTCTCCATTACATTGGATCGTTCCCGGGGATGCCCCGTGCTTATGGTCAGCCCCGACGGGGGAATGGATATAGAAGGCGTGGCGGCGGAGTATCCCGAACGCATACTCCGCGTTCCTGTGGATCCTCTGTACGGCCTTGCCGATTTCGAGGCCAGGCGCGCGGCGGCGTTTCTTGGTTTTGAGGGCAGGAATCTGCACGTCTGCGCGCGCGTTTTGAAGAACCTGTTCCGGCTCTATGAGGAAAAAGACGCCTCTCTTGCGGAAATCAATCCCCTAGTCGTTACGGAAGAAGGGGAGATCCTTGCCCTGGATGCCAAGCTGAACCTGGAGGACAATGCACTGTTCCGGCACCCTGAGCTTGCGGCCCTGGAAGACCCGGAGGAGGAAGACCCTCTGGAGAGGGAGGCCGGAAAACATGGCCTGAACTATATCCGTCTGGAAGGAAATATCGGCGTCATGGTGAACGGCGCGGGGCTTGCCATGGCTACCATGGATCTCATTAAGCAGGCGGGTGCGTCCCCGGCCAACTTTCTGGATGTGGGCGGCGGCGCAGGTGCGGAAAAGATTGCGGCGGGTTTTCGCATCATCCTTTCCGATACCCATGTGCAGGCCATTCTCATCAATATCTTCGGGGGAATCCTCCGCTGCGATTTTCTTGCCGAAGGCGTGGTCAGAGCCGCGAGGGACACCGGAGTAGGAGTTCCCGTCATCGTGCGCCTCCAGGGCACGCATGCAGAAGAAGGGCGGAAGATACTGGCACAATCCGGCCTCAAGTTCACTGTGGCGGAGAACCTGAGTGAAGCTGCGCGTCTGGTTGCGGAGGTGAGCGGACAATGAGCATCTATATCAATGCGGAAACCAGAGTGGTGGTGCAGGGGATTACCGGCACGGAAGGCGGTTTTCATACCGGCGAGATGCTGGATTACGGTACCAGGATAGTTGCCGGGGTGACTCCGGGCAAGGGAGGGGGGCGGGCACACGGCCTTCCTGTTTATGATTCCGTGTGCGAAGCGCGTGAACGCACCGGCGCGGACGCATCCATCATTTTTGTTCCCGCGGCCATGGCCGCGGATGCCGTGATGGAAGCGGCGGATGCGGGCATGAAGCTTGTGGTGTGCATCACCGAGGGCATTCCCGTGCGGGATATGACTAGGGTCATCCCCTATGTCCGAGCACGGGGCACGGTGCTCATCGGCCCGAACTGCCCGGGTATCATCAGTCCGGGAAAATCCAAGCTGGGTATCATGCCCAACCGTATCCACCGGCCAGGGCGTATCGGCGTGGTATCGCGCAGCGGCACGCTTACCTATGAGGTGGTGGACCAGCTCACCCGCGAAGGGCTGGGGCAGTCGAGCTGTGTGGGCATAGGCGGCGATCCCGTTATCGGCCAGAGTTTTACCGACGTGATGAAACTCTTTCAGGAAGACGACGATACTGATCTTGTGATCATGATAGGCGAGATAGGCGGCAATGCAGAGCAGGAAGCCGCGCAGTATGTGCGGGAGCATTGCTCCAAGCCTGTGGTGAGCTTTATTGCGGGCCGTACCGCGCCCCCAGGCCGCCGCATGGGGCATGCCGGGGCCATTGTCTCCGGCCGTTCCGATACCACGGAGGAGAAACTCGCTTTTCTGAAGGAATGCGGCATTACCTGTGTGGATTCCCTGGCTGATATCGGCCGCACAGTGAAAAGTCTGGCCTGAGAGTCTGCGGCGTATGAAGGCAGGGGCGGCACGGGCCGCTCCTGCCTTACCCCGGAGAAAGATTGTCTGCGGGGGAAAGCCTGTTTTCGGAGGAGGGAAA
>NZ_DYZA01000173.1 GCF_020741395.1 Mailhella massiliensis
AATCATGTTCGGCCGACTCAAGGATTGGCGCAGAATAGCCATGCGTTATGACCGTTGTGCCCACACGTTCTTTTCGGCCATTTGTCTCGCTGCCATTGTCATCTTTTATATTTAATGAGTCCTGAACCTAAGCCCCCGGCATGCCATGGCGGATGCGCCGCCGGTAAGGGCAAAATGTCCCCCATCCCCGCAGGGCTTGCGACTGTTCCTCCGGCAAACGCCCGTGTCCACGGGAAGCCGACGCGGCCTGCCGCCCGGCCCTCCCATGCCCCTGCGGCCTTCAACCTCTCATGAGAGCCTCCCGGCTGCTCCGCCCGTACACCGCAGGCACGCCGCGCCCTTTTTTTTTCACGTCAGCGCGGCCTGCCGTGCACAGCCCTGCCGGGATGCAGGAAAAACGCCGCCTTCAGGAAAGCCCCCGCCCCGCAATGCCGCAGCTTCAGCCCCGGCGGCAGGAAGGCGGCGCGCCCCTGCAAGGCCTTCCCGGGAAACTCTGCATCACGGCGCAGCGGTGAAGAAAAGAAAAAGCGGAAAAATCTTCCTTCCGGGCACAGGCACGGCACAGCCCGAAGAAGAAAACTGTCCGCCATTCCCCTTTATTCCCGGCGGACTGCCTCATGTGCACCGGGGCAAGGCCGCCCTTTTTAAGAGAAACGGCTACTCCAGCCCGAACTCATACTGTTCCAGCTTGTCCAGCACGGCGGAAAGGATCATGGCCATGACGGCGGAGACCATGGCCGCCGTCCCCTGGGGCACCTCCTCCACCTTCCTGCCGAGAAGGCGCTCAAAGAACACGGCCGGGCACTCCTGCGTCTTTGTCCTCACCATGGGATCCACATAGGAGCGGAAGGCCCCGTCCACAAAAGCCTCGGCTTCCGCCGGGCTGTAGCCCAGCCTGCCCAGCATGTCCTGCGTGGCGCGCAGGTACTCCACCACCACCACGTTGGGGGCCTGCACCATGAGCCCGTAGAGCACGGCGGCATGCACGAATGCCCGCCACTCCAGCATGAGGCGGCTTTTCTCCTCCACCGTTTCGCAGGGTAGGCACGCCTTCCGCGCCATGGCGAGCACGCCGCTTTCCGTGCTGTTCAGTTCAAAAAGTATGCCCGCCGCCTCCACGGCGCGGGCCAGAGTAAGCTTCTTTTTCATGGTATCCTCTGCGTTTTCAGGCCGCGCATAAAAAACGGCGGACACGCCCAGCGTACTATGAACATTTCGCCCGCATCAAGACGAAAAACAAGGCAAATCCCAGGCACGCCCTCAGAAAAGGGAAATCCCTTCCCCGGAAAAGCGCCGTTTCTGCGGCAGGCAAAGAGCGGCCGCCCCGGACTTGACGGCAGGGCCCCCTGTTTTTGCGGCTTAAAGCCTGCTATACCAAAAAAACGAGAACCGCGAAAAAAGAACGCGCCCTGCCGACGCAAGGCGCCCTTCAACAACGCTCCGCACAAAGGCGCGGTCTGCGCCGCCTTCCGGCCGCAGGCTTTGCCGCCCTCATTTTTCAGGAGAAGCCGCCATGAAAACAGCCCTGCCTGCGCTTGTCCTTGCCGCCCTTCTTTTCTGCCCCGGGCATGCCCCTGCGGCCGACGATGAAACGCTGTGGCAGCTCCTATACGAAGCCTTCGGCAACGAGGAACGCGTCTGCGCCGTCCTCGAACGCATCGACCACGAACTTTCCCTGCGCCCTGAAGATGAAGGGCTGCTCAACATGCGCATCTCGGCCTACGGCTCTCTTCACGACCCGTATTCCGCAAAGCCGGATGTGTATGCGCTGGCAAGGCTGCACCCGGATTCGCCCGTGCATCAGCTGCAGAAATGCATGGTCGACGAAGCCACCGGCATGGAGATGGAGGCCTGCCGGAGCTGCTACCTGAATGTGGCGGCCCTTTGCGAACGCACGGGCCGTACCGATGGTGATGATGCTGGGGAATACCTTATGGCCCTGCTGCTCGCCGAATCCCCGAAAGCCCGGGAGGTGAAGCAGCGTTTTCTTGCACGCCTGACCGACTCCCCCACGGATCAGCTTCTGCGCGAAGTCATGACGCATTTTTCCCGGGATATGGCGGTCGGCAGGGTGGAACGCCGTTTCGTCCAGCATCCCTGCCCGGCGAAAAAATAGCACCTTTCAGGCATCCTTTCCCTGCTCCGCGCCCCTGCCGAGAAGGTGGTCGCCGTCCCCGGGCCTGAGCAGCATGAACACGAAGGCGGAAGCGGCAGTCATGAGCGCCACGGTGACGAAGGTGGAGTGCAGGGCGTGCAGCTCGCCGGAGCCGGAATAAAATCTCAGAAGTGCCGTGCTTATGGCCACACCGAAGCTGATGCAGAGATTCTGCGACACGGAGAGCAGGCTGTTGCCGTCGCTCGCATGCTCGGGAGGGAGGTCACCCAAGGTGATGGTATTCATGGACGTGAACTGTCCGGACATGAGCATGCCCTGCACAAGAAGCTGCGCCACGAGCAGGGAAAGGGGCCAGCCCGGCTGCTGCAGGCCCATGAGCATGAAAATCCCTGCTATAGACAGGGTGAGGAAAAGCAGCACATGACGGTAGCCGAAGCGCTTGAGCAGGCGCAGCACCACGGTCTTGGTCATGATGGAGCCCACGGCCGGGGCGAGCATGATGAGGCCCGCCACGTCGGCGGAATAGCCGAGGCCTACCTGAAGCATGAGGGGCACGAGGAAGGGGATGCTGCCTATGCCGAGACGGGCCACCATGTTGCCCGTGATGCCCACGGAAAAAGTACGTGTGGCAAAAACCTTCAGGCTGATGAGGGGCGATGGGGTGCGCCGCGCGTGGAAGACATAGGCCGTGCCTATGAAAAAGCCCGCGCCTATGAGCGCAAAGGCGGGCAAAGAAGAGGAAGACCTGCCGCCGGTGAGTTCCACCCCCGCCGTGAGGGAAAGCACGGCAAGGCCTATGAGCAGAAAGCCCCGGAAGTCGAAGCGGCCGCGCGGCTGCCGGAAATCGGGAAAGACGCGCAGGGCGTAGAAAAGCCCCAGAACCCCCAGGGGAAGGTTGATGAGGAATATCCAGTGCCACGAGGCGTAGGTGACGAGCCAGCCGCCGATGATGGGCCCGACCACCGGCCCCACCAGGCCGGGGATGGTGATGAAATTGAACACCTTCACGAAATCCTCGCGCGTATAGGCGCGCATGAGGGTGAGGCGGGAAACGGGCACCATCATGGCTCCGCCCACGCCCTGCACCACGCGGGCGGCCACAAGAAGCGGCAGGGATACGGACATGGCGCAGAGCACGGAGCCCGCCGTGAACAGGGCCACGGCGGCAAGGAAGACGCGCCTCGTGCCGAAGGTATCCGCCAGCCATCCGCTCAGGGGAATAAGAAGGGCCACGGTAAGCGTGTAGCTTATGACGGCAAGCTGCATGGAAAAGGGAGAACGATGCATGGCAGCGGCGATGGAAGGCAGGGCCGTGTTCAGGATGGTGGAATCGAGCATCTGCATGAAAAAGGCCGCGGCCGTAATCACGGGAAGCCCGGTAAGCATATCGCGGGAAGAGAGCATGGCGGCATCCTTCCGCCCTTTCCGGAAGCACCCCGGAAAGAAGCGCGCCTGCGCCTGCAAAAGGCGCGGGAGAACGGTGAAGGCCCAGGGATACGGGGAAGCCTGGGCGGAGGGGCCCGGCGCGGAAAAAGGGCTTCCGCGAGAAGGCCGTTCTGCCGATACGCCATGCTACCCCATGACGATGCGCCCTTCAATCCCCTGAATTTCAAGGAAGGCCGCTTCGGCGCGGCGCAGAAAGTCCGGCGCGGCTTTCCGGCAAGGCAGGCAGAAGGGGTCAGGAGCAGCAGCCATCCAGCCCGCAGGCATGGGCCGAGGCTTCGGAGAGCGAAGCGCCCTTCAAAAGCGCTTCCTCTATCTTCGCCTCCACCTCCTCAAAAGGAGCGTAGCCCCGGGCCACGGCATGGAGCACGCCGTCGTCGGTCTTCACGAAAAGGGAGGGATAGACCACGAAATCGCCGAGAATGTCCTCGGCCTCGGCCATGTCGTGTTCGGCGGTATTCTTCGTCTTTTCCGAAAGGAGCATGGCCTCCAGATCCTCCTTCCCTATGCCCCAGCGCGCGGCGACCTTTGCCTGGTCGGAAAGGGAGAGCACGTCGAGACCGTCCTTGTAAAAGGCTTCCTGGAAGGTCTCCATCTGCTCCAGGGCACGGCCGGGCGCGAGTTTCTTGAGAGCGGCCATGAGAAGCGCGGAACGGGAAGAATCCATGGCGACGCCCTGCCCTTCCTCCAGAAGGCGGAAGAAGCCCTCGCCCAGGGGGCGGCCCGTAGTGTCGGAAAGGCGCTGGAAAAAGGCCCTGAGGCGCGGCGTACCCATGGTGGAAGTGTCTGCCGGTTCATCCACCAGATTGCCGCACAGGACGCGCACGGGGAAGGGATGCGCGGCGGCGAGCCTGCGCATCACGGGGGCGAAGCCGAAGCACCACGGGCAGAACACATCGGTAATATAGATAAAAAACGGCATGGCTTCCCCTTTGCAGGCATGAGATGGGAAAAAAGGACGGCCTCCCTCGCAGAGATAAACGCGCCCCGGGAGGGCATGGCGGGGCAGGCAGTAAAGGCAGCCCCGCAGAGGCACGTCAGGCACCCTACGCCGGAAAAAACGCATTTTCAAGCCCGGGGGAGGGAAAAAACGCATCTTCCGCCCTTGGAAGGGCTGCGCCCTGCCCGCGCTTGTGCAGGGCGCGGGCAGAGAGGGAAAGCCCCTCCCCTGAAGAAGCCCCGGCGGTCCGGAACGCGGAGCAGAAAAAGACCCCTTGCGCAAAGCTGCGGCGGCAGGCGGACAAATGCGCGCTTGACGAAGCTGGGAACTTTCCCTAGAAATATAAATTCCCCGGCATATTCATCAACATTCCTTCGTGCTTCGGCCCCTCCGAAAAAAGGGATGTTACGCTCCGCCGTGCCCCTCCCGGGATCAGGGTGCACGGCAGGCCGCATGCGGCATTGCGGGGCATGCGGGTTGCAACATCACGCAGGGAAGGCGATACCATGCTTCAGAGCGAACTCATCAGGATCATCGAACAGACGGCCCCGCTTTCGCTTATGGCAGAGTGGGATCATTCCGGTGTGCAGGTGGCTTCCGGCCGTGAAGTCATACGGCATCTTGCCGTATGCCTCGACCCTGTGCCGGAGCAGCTTCAGGCCGCCGCAGACGCCGGGGCGGACATGGTGCTCACGCATCACCCGCTCACCATGCGCCCGGCTTTTACCGACAGGCGCAACGGCTATACCGAAGCGCTGCGCATCCTGTACAGCCGCGATATCCCCCTCTACGCAAGCCACACCACGCTGGACGCAAACCCCATGGGCCCGAGCGCCTGGCTTGCCGATGAACTCCGCCTCACCGGCCGCGTGATCCTGGAAAAAACAGGCGTATTCACCGCGCCGGACGGCACGGTGCGGGAAGGGGGCTTCGGCTGCGCCGGAGAGCTGCCCGCGCCCATGAGCCTTTCTGAATTGTGCCTTGCCCTGCGCGCCCATCTGCCGCTGGAGCGCATGTGCGCCGTCGCCCGCCTTACGGGCGATCCTTCGCGCCTTGTCCGGCGCGTTGCGGTGTGCACGGGCTCCGGCTCCTCCCTTCTGGAGGAAGCGGCCGCCGCCGGGGCGGACGTATTCATCACGGGCGACGTGAAGTATCACGACGCCCTTGCGCTGCATTCCCGTCAGAGCGGAGGCAGCCCGGATTTCTGCCCCATGGCGCTGCTCGATGTGGGGCATTTTTCCCTGGAAGAAGAAATGACGCGCCGTTTTGCGCTTCTTCTGCAAGAGAAGCTCGAAGGCGTGACCGTGACGTTTTTGCCGGGCAGGGACCCGTTCCTGCCCATGACCTTTCTTTCTGAAGTACCGGAGGTACTGTCGTGAGCCTCTATATTGAACAGATCCGTCAGCTTGTGGCCCTCCAGCATGTGGACGACGGCATCCACGCCGTCCACGCCGAGCTTGAAGCCGCACCCAAGGAAGTGGAAAACCTGCAGAAGCGCTTCCAGTCCCAGGATGCCCAGCGCAACTGGATACTGGACAAGCTCCAGCATATCCAGGAACAGCAGAAGCGCCTCGATGCCGATATTCAGGATGACGAATCCCGCCTCATGAACAGCAAGAACAAGCTCATGCAGGTGGAGAATGACCGTGAATACCAGGCCATGATCCGCGAGATGGACACCATGGAGCGCCAGAACCAGACCCGCGAGGAAGAGCGCATGGCCCTGCAGGAAGAACGCTCCCTCCAGGAAGGCAACCTCCGCAACGTGGAGGAAACCTGGAACGCGCTCAAGGCCGAGCTGGAAAGCCAGCGCGAGAACCTGGAAAAGCGCCTGGCCGAATGCCGCACGAAGCTGGAGGAGCTGGAAGCCCAGCGCGCGGAAGTGAGCACCCTCATTTCCCCGCCCGTGCTCAGCCGCTATGAATTCATCCGCAACCGCCTGCGCCACCCCGTCATCGTATCCGTGGAAGCGGGCGTGTGCTCCGGCTGCCACATCGCCATCCCGCCGCAGGTCTTCATCGATCTTCAGCGCGGCAACCACATCATGAGCTGCCCCAACTGCCAGCGCCTCATGTACTGGGCCCACGACTATCAGGACCCGGACGCGCCCAAGGCAGAGCCCCAGGCCGAAGAAAACGCGGAATAAGCTTTCCCCCGGGAAATGTCAGGGAGTCGGACGGGCTGTCGCTGCGGGCCGCAAGGCCCGGGGAGGAAAGTCCGGGCTTCACAGGGCAGGATGCTGGCTAACGGCCAGGGCGGGCGACCGCCGGCAAGCGCAACAGAAAGCAGACCGCCGTCCTCCGGGGCGGTAAGGGTGAAACGGTGAGGTAAGAGCTCACCGGCTGACGTGGCGACACGTCAGGCCAGGCAAGCCCCATCCGAAGCAAGACCAAATAGGGAAACCGGCCGGCCCGGCCCATGGTTTCCGGGTAGGTTGCTTGAAGGCGCGGGCAACCGCGTCTCTAGAGGAATGACAGCCGCCGCCCTCCCGGGCGGTACAAAACCCGGCTTACAGTCCGGCTCCTTCTTATGGGGAGGGGGCTTTGCGCTCCCTCCCCGCGCCGTATGCGCCTCGCGCGAAAGGAACGCCCTTCCGGCTTCCTTATCCGCGCCGGGCGCGTTTTCACAACATGACGGGTCCTTTTCTCGTGCAGAAAGGCCCGTTCCCGCACGGGGCGGAAGCAGTTTTGAGAGGTGCGTATGCAACACGAATGTTGGGGCGTCATCCTTGCCGCCGGGCAGGGAACGCGCATGGCAGAGGCCACGGGGGGCAAGGCGAAGCAGTTCCTGCCCTATAAGGGCGCGCCGCTCTGGTGGAGCTCGGCAAAGGCCATGGCCGCATCCCCTCTGGTGCACGGCCTCGTGCTCGTCTTTCCCGAGGGCAGGCTTGAGGAGGCGCGCGAGGAAGCGCTCCGCCTCAACGGCATACACTCCTGCGGAGTGCCCTTCCTTTTTGCCGAAGGCGGAGCACGCCGCCAGGATTCCGTGCGCCGCGGCCTTGAGGCCCTGCCCGGAAGCTGCGAAAAGGTGCTCGTGCACGACGGCGCGCGCCCCTTCGTGAGCACGGCCCTCGTCACGAAGCTCGCCCTCTCGCTGGATGAGGAAGGGCTTGCCGGGGCCGTCCCCGGCCTTGCCGTGACCGACACCGTGAAGGAAACCGACGCTGCCGGCCTCATCACGCGCACCCCGCCGCGTGAAACGCTCCGCGCCGTGCAGACGCCCCAGGCCTTCTTTGCCGAAGAGCTCAGGGCGGCCCACGCCCGGGCGGAGAAGGAAGGCTGGCTCGTCACCGACGACGCCTCCCTCATGGAGCGCTGCGGCAAACGCGTGCGCGTGGTGGAAGGCGAGGCGCGCAACGTGAAAATCACAAAACCCGAAGACCTCGCCCTGCTCGCCCCCGCTTCAGCTCCCCTGCCCTGCTGCGGCTACGGCTACGATGTGCACGCCTACGGCGGCAACCGCCCCCTTATGCTCGGCGGGGTGGAGATAGGCGGCGAATACCTCATCCACGCCCATTCCGACGGTGACGTGCTCCTGCACGCCCTCATGGACGCCGTGCTCGGCTGCTTCGGCGGGGGCGACATAGGCCGCCTTTTCCCGGACAACGACCCGGCCTTTGAGAATATCCCCTCCTCCGTCCTGCTCGACCATGTGCTTACGCTGGCCGCAGAAGCGGGCGTGCGCCTCGTGCACGCCGACCTCACCGTGGTCGCCCAGAAGCCGAAAATAGCCCCGCACGCCGAAGCCGTGCGCAGGAACCTTTCCCGCCTGCTCGGCCTGCCCCCGGATCACATAGGCTTCAAGGCCACCACGGAAGAAAAACTCGGCTTCACCGGAGAGCTCAAGGGCATCAAGGCCGTGGCCCTCGTCACGGCGCTGCGCGAAAGCGCCTGAACCGGAGCCGCCATGCCCTGCTACGACGCCGCCATCATAGGGGCAGGCCCCGCCGGCCTGCTCTGCGCCAGAAACGCCGCCCGCGCGCACCTTCGCGTGGCCCTCATCGACAGCCATGAGGAGCCGGGGGCCAAGCTCTCCCTCGCAGGCGGGGGGCGCGGCAACATCACCAACCGCATCATTGCGGAAAACCGCTATATTTCCGGGCATCCCGAAAGGCTGCGCGCCGTGCTGCGCGCTTTTCCCTGTGAAAAGGCGCTGGACATACTGCGCGAGCTTTCCCTGCCCTTTGAGGAACGGGACTTCGGGCAGATCTTCGGCCTGCGCCCGGCGTATCTTCTGGCGGAGCGCCTTGCCCTTCAGTGCGACGACGCGGGCGTGGACTTCTACCTCGGCCGCACGGCGCGCGACATAGCCCTTCCCGCCGCTTCTTCCGCCCCGCGCTTCGGCGCAGGCGGGAAAAGGGACGTGTTCTCCCTCCTTGCCGGGAAAGAGCCCGTGCAGGCAAAGCGCCTTGTCGTCGCCGCCGGTTCCCCGGCCTTTCCCGCCGCAGGCTCAAGCGGGGCCATGGCCGGGCTTGCCGGGCGCTGGGGGCACAAGGTCATCCCCTTCCGGCCCGTGCTCACGCCCCTCGTCATGCCGCAGAACTGGCCCCTTGCAGGCCTTGAGGGCATAGGCCTCAACGTGAGGGCCGGGCTTCTGCGCGAAGGAAGGGAGCTTTTTCCCGACCCGGAAGGCATACGCCCCCTGCTCTTCACCCACAAGGGCATAAGCGGCCCGGCCGCGCTGGTGCTCTCCTGCTGGTGGCAGGAAGGCGACGAGATTCTTCTCGACTTCCTGCCCGAGCTTCCCGTCCTGGAGCTTCTGGACGCGAAGGAGAGCGGGAAAATGCTGGCGCGCAACATCCTTGCCCGCCGCCTTCCCGCACGCCTCGCCGACGCGCTCTGCCCGGAAGATATCCGCCGCCGCAAGGCCGCGGAGCTTTCCCGGAAGGACAGGCTGCGCCTCGCCTCCGCCGTACACCGCTTCCGCGCCCGGCCCACGGGTACGGAAGGGATGAAAAAGGCCGAGGCCGCAGCGGGAGGCGTGTGCTTCTCCTCCCTTTCCCGCCGCCTGGAAAGCCTCATCGTGCCCGGCCTCTTCTTCTGCGGGGAGGTCGTGGATGCGACCGGGCTTCTCGGCGGCTACAACATACACTGGGCCTTCGCCTCCGGCGCCCTCGTGGCAAAGGCACTGCAGGAGGGCCAACGTGACTGAATCCCCCCATTTCTTCCCCGGAAAAACCCTCCGGCAGGCTTTTTCCACCGCAGGGAGCGCCGCACAGGTTTTGCGCCTTCCGGGCCTTTTCCGGCAGGAAGGCGGCAAATATCATGGCTCGGCCCGCTTGCCCGCGCTAAAAACATACGCGCCGCACCCCGCCTCCGGGTAACGGATTGTAACAGGCGTTGACAGAGGCGTTTTCCCCCCTTTATTCAGCTGTTATCATAACAAGTTTCTCTACCGGGAAAAACTGCGTCCAGAACGACGGAACGCGGCCCCGCCCCGGGCCTTCTTCCGCCCCTGCCCCTCCCGGGGCATTGCCTTCAACTCGCCTTCCCGCCGCTCCGGGCCTTGCGTCCCCGGCTCCGAGAACAAGCGCTTAGAGGAAAATTCATGAATATAAGTGTGATAGGTTCCGGTTACGTCGGCCTCGTCACCGCCGCATGCCTTGCCGAAACAGGGCACGACGTGCGGTGCATGGACACGGACGAAGCCAGGATAGACAGCCTCCGCGCGGGATTCTGTCCCATTTATGAACCGAAGCTCCCCGAACTTCTCGAACGCAACGCCCGGGAAGGCAGGCTGCACTTCTCCGCCTCCCTGGCCGAAACTCTCGACGGGGCCGACGCGGCCTTCATCGCCGTGGGCACCCCGGAAGGGGAGGACGGCAGCGCGGACATACGCTACGTCTGCAACGCCGCACATTCCGTGGGCCGGCTCATGACGGGCGACCTTGTGGTGGTGGTCAAGTCCACCGTGCCCGTGGGCACCTCGGTGGAGGTGGAGCGCATACTTTTCGAGGAACTTGCCCGGCGGGGCGAGAAATTCCGCGCGGACGTGGCCTCCAACCCGGAATTTCTCAAGGAAGGCCATGCCGTAGACGACTTCATGATGCCCGACCGCGTCATCGTGGGCGTCAAGAGCGAGCTCGCCCTCAAGGTCATGACTGAAATCTACCGTCCCTTCCTGCACACGGAAGAAAAACTGCTCGTCATGGACAGAGCCTCTTCGGAGCTGACCAAATACACGGCCAACGCCATGCTCGCCACGCGCATATCCTTCATGAACGATATCGCCAACCTCTGCGAAGAAGTGGGCGCGAACGTGGACATGGTGCGCGAAGGCATAGGCATGGACAGGCGCATCGGCGAAAGCTTCCTTCAGGCGGGCTGCGGCTACGGCGGCTCCTGCTTCCCCAAGGACGTGAAGGCGCTTATCGCCACCGCCCGCAGGTACGGCCGTTCCCTCTCGGTGCTCGAAGCCGTGGAAAAGGTCAACGACGCACAGAAAAAGGTGCTGTTTGCAAAGATTTCCCGGCATTTCCGGGGCCATTTGGAGGGCAGGACCATAGCCCTGTGGGGCCTTGCCTTCAAGCCCGGCACCGACGACATGCGCGAGGCCCCCTCGCTCACGCTCATCCATGCCCTGCTCGCGGCGGGCTGCCGCGTGCGCGCCTTCGACCCCGCAGCCATAAACAAGGCTCGCGCCCTGCTCGGCGATGCGGTATACTTCGCCGAAGACATGTATAAGACGGCGGAAGGGGCCGAGGCCCTCGCCCTCGTCACGGAATGGGACACGTTCCGGCGGCCCGACTGGCAGAAGCTCGGCGCACTCATGAAGAGCCCCGTGATCTTCGACGGGCGGGGCATCTACCGCAGGGAAGAGGCGGAAAACGCGGGCTTCACCCTGTACAGGATAGGATAAATTCTCCACGCGCCTTCCGGCCATGCCGCAAGGCGCGGATTTTTTGAAAAACGAGGCAGATATGCAGGTACTCATCACCGGCGCGGCAGGCTTCATAGGATTTTCCCTGGCGCAGAAACTCCTGGAAAGGGGACACGGCGTCACGGGGTTGGACGAGCTGAACGACTATTATTCCCCGCTGCTCAAAAAGGCCCGCCTGGCCGCTCTGGGGGTGAAGGAAGACGCGCCCTGGGGCGTGGAAACGCAAAGCGGGGACAAGGGCGGCTTCCGCTTCGTGAAGATGCGCCTGGAAGACGAGAAGGGGCTGGAAGCGCTTTTCGAGTCCCACGGATTCGACATGGTGGTCAACCTCGCGGGGCAGGCCGGAGTGCGCTACTCTCTGGAAAACCCCCGCGCCTATGTGCAGAGCAACGTGCTCGGATTCGTGAACCTTCTGGAATGTTGTCGCCGCCACCCGGTGCGGCACCTGCTCTACGCTTCCTCAAGCTCCGTGTACGGCGGCAATGAAAAGACGCCCTTCCATGAGGAAGACCCGGTCAACACGCCGGTCTCCCTCTACGCCGCCACCAAGCGCTGCGACGAGCTCATCGCCCACGTCTACGCGCACCTTTACCGTATCCCCTCCACGGGCA
>NZ_DYZA01000174.1 GCF_020741395.1 Mailhella massiliensis
GCCCTGCCGGGGCAGCTGCCCAAAAAGGTACGGCAGCAGCATGCCGCCAGGGTGCGGGAACTCATGGCGGAAAAACATGCCGCGTTTTTGCGTTCCCAGCTTGCCATGCCTTCCATGAAGGTGGCGTTCGACAATACCGACGCGCGGCACGGCAACAATGAATGGTATGCCGACTGCCGCATGGAGGAGAGCACAGGCTTTCCTTGCGGCGGGCATGAGCTCGTGGCGGCAAGGCCCCTGCGGGTGGAAGGGAACATGCTTATAGTACGCCCCGTTGGGGGAGATGAAACATCACAACACCCATGAGGAGAAGAATATGCCGCTTCGCAGCATGACGGGCTTCGGGCGCTTCCAGCAGGACGACGGCGCCGTGGTTCAGACCTGGGAGATACGCAGCGTCAACAGCCGTTTTCTCGACCTGAAGTGGAAGCTGCCCCCGCAGGCCCGCAACATGGAGGCCCGCTTTGAGAAAATCGTGCGACGTTTCGCCTCGCGCGGGAGGGTGGAGCTTTCGCTCAATCTTCAGTTCACGGCGGAATCTTGTGTGGCCTTCGATGCCGCGCATGCCGCAGCCATGCTGGACGCGGTGAAGGCCTTCGCCTCGGCGAGGGGAGATATCTTCGAGGTGGATTACATGACGCTTCTGGATATCCCCTCACTCTGGGCTTCTTCCGGGGAAAGCGATGACGAGGCCCTGTTCGGCCCCCTTGCCGCCGGGCTGGAAGCCGCGCTTGAGGACTGGAATGAATCGCGCGAAACTGAGGCTCTTGCCCTTGCCCGCGATCTGGAATGTCGATTCAGCCGCATGGCGGAATGGGTATCGGCCATTGAGGAGCGCGCCCCGGCCATAAAGAGTGCCCGCTTCGAGCAGGTGCGCGAACGGCTTTCCGATATGCTGAACAATCTCGGCGGGGAGCTGGATGAAGGGCGCTTTCTGCAGGAAATGGTCATTATGGCCGACAAGCTGGACGTGACGGAAGAGCTCACGCGCCTTCATTCCCATCTTCTGCGCCTTGCCTCGCTCATGGAAAGCGGGGAAGACGCGGGCCGCAAGCTCGACTTCACGCTCCAGGAAAGCTTCCGCGAGATCAATACCTGCGGCAACAAGATACAGGACGCCCAGGTTTCCCGCATTGTGGTGGACTGCAAGAACGAACTGGAAAAATGCCGCGAACAGGTGCAGAATCTGGAGTAGGCCCGTTGCCTCGGGGAGGGGCGGACATGCGCCGCTTCCGATGCAGTGACAGGACTTTTCCCCGTCTGCGGCGTCCTCAGGGAGGGCGGTTTGCGGGGCGCACAGAACGGAGTGCCTTCCGTTCCAGGGCATGACGCCCGTCATGCCGTGTATGCCTCCGTTTTTCCGCAGGGCGGCGCAGACGGAGCGAAGAAGAGAGGATGAGATATGAAGACTGATTTCGGCCCGCGTCGCGGCCTGCCTTTCGTTATCTGCGCCCCTTCCGGGGCGGGCAAGACTACGCTGGTGAGCCGCCTTACGGCGGAATTTCCCCTGGAGTTCTCCATTTCCTGCACCACGCGCGCGCCGCGCGGCACGGAGAGAGACGGCGTGGATTATATTTTCCTTGACCGGGATACCTTCGTGAAGCGGAGGGCGCAGGGCTATTTCGCCGAATGGGCCGAAGTGCACGGCAATTTTTACGGTACGCCCCTGCAGCCTGTGCGCGACCGCCTCGCGCTCGGCAAGGACATGCTTTTTGATATCGACGTACAGGGCGCGGCGCAGCTTTCTCTTTCCCTGCCGGAAGCGCGTTTCGTGTTCATCCTGCCTCCCTCCATGGAGGAGCTGGAAAGGCGCCTTCGCGGGCGCGGCACGGACAGTGAGGAGGCTATCAGGATACGGCTTTCCAATGCCAGGACGGAGATTATGAGCAGCCACTGGTTCGATGCCGTCATCGTCAACGACGACCTCGACATGGCCTACGATCAGCTTCGTTCCTTCTATCTTGCTTCCACGCTTCAGCCTTCCCTGAAGCCGCAGCTGGCAAGGAGTATCTGCGGGGAATAGCGTTTTCCCGTGTTTTTCCGAGATGTTCAGGCTCGAACCGCATATCCGGCGGAAAAAAGGAAGCCCCGGCCTCCTGCGGAGTGAGAGAGGCCGATGTTCGGTAGCGGGAAAAGGGGACGCGCGGCCGCAACGGGGAAGAGGAGCCGCCTGAGTGGAGAGAGTCGGAAAAGAGCGGGCGAAGGCCGGAACAGCGTCAGCCTGTTGTCTTTTTCAGAATTTTGAATAATATTTCAAATATCTTTCTTGCTTCGGCACAGAAGTGGGAACTTTCAGCCGGGGGCGCGGTCAGAAGCTGTGTCCCGGATAGGGAACCATGAGCAAGGACTGGATATTCCGCACACGCAAAGACGGCGCCCCCATGCCTGCGTCTTTTTCCTCCATGGCCGGGCGCTGCGGCATTTCGCCGCGCCTTGCGCGCCTTTTGTGGCTGCGCGGACTGGAGCGGCCGGAAGCCATGGCGGAATACCTCAGCCCGGGTCTGCGCTATCTCGCAAAGCCTGCGCTGTGGCCGGGCATGGAAAAGGCGGCAAAGCTGCTTGCAGAGGGGTTGCGTGCGGGCCGGAGCATGGCCATATGGGGCGACTACGACGCCGACGGTGTAACCAGCACGGCACTTGCGCTTCAGGTCTTGCGTCATCACGGCTACGACGCTCTCTGGCATCTGCCCGACCGCCGCAGTGAAGGCTACGGCATGAATGCGGCCGGGGTGGAGGAGCTGGCGAAGCGGGGCGTTTCCCTTCTGCTCACGGTGGACTGCGGCATTTCCGACGTGTCGGCCATTGCGCGGGCAAGGGAGCTCGGCATGGACGTGGTGGTGACGGATCATCATCTGCCGCCGGAAGACCTGCCTCCCGCCACCGTGCTGTGCAACCCGAGGCTGGCGGACTGCCCCTGCGCTGCGCTGGCCGGGGTGGGGGTGACTTTTTTCCTCATGGCGGAGCTGAACGCCCGCCTTGCCGAAGGCGGCAGGCCGCGCCTGGACATGCGCCGCACGCTGGACCTCGTGGCTTTGGGTACTTTGGCCGACCTGGTGGAGCTTGAGGGGCAGAACCGTATTCTCGTCAAGAACGGCCTTCTGGTGCTGGCCGAGGCGAAAAGGCCCGGTATCGCGGAGCTGAAGGCTGTGAGCGGTTTTGCGCCGCTCGCGGCATTGGGAGCCGGGCAGGTGATCTTCAGCCTCGCCCCCCGGATCAATGCTGCGGGCCGCGTGGCCTCGGCGGAAACTGCGCTTTCCCTGCTCTGTGCGGAAGATTGCGACAGTGCGGCGGGATATGCCCGCAGTCTGGACGCCTACAATACGCAGCGTCGCCAGGAAGAGGAACGCATTACCGAACAGGCCATGGCACAGGCCGAAGCCGCGCTGAACGACCCTGCGCTGGTCATTGCCGGAAAGGACTGGAATCAGGGCGTCATAGGCATCGTGGCGTCGCGCCTTGTGGAAAAATATCATAAACCTACGCTGGTACTCTGCGCCGACGGCGATACGCTGAAAGGTTCGGGCCGTTCCATAAGCGGCTTCAACCTGCACGACGGGCTTATGCGCTGCTCCGAAGAGCTGCTGGCCTGCGGCGGGCACCGCATGGCCGCCGGGCTGCGCCTGAAGCCGGAAAAACTGGGAGCCTTCCGTACCCGTTTTCTCGACGTGGTGCGCGCCGATCTGGGCCCCGATCCCGTGCCCGCCGTACAGATGATCGACGATGAACTTTCTTTCCGGGAAGCTGCGGATTTCGTGTTTCTCAAAGAGCTGGAAATGATGCAGCCCTTCGGGGTGGGCAACCCGGAGCCCGTGTTTCAGTCTCCTCCGCTTCTGGTGAAGCGGCGCAGGCTTTTCGGCCAGCAGAAGAACCATGTGCTTCTGGAACTGACGGATGAGAGCTGCAATATTACCCTTCAGGCCAAGGCATGGAGGCAGGCGGGAGAGTTTCCCTCCGACGTGGAGGGCAGGCGTATACTTCTCGCCTACAGCCCGTGCATCGACATGTACAACGGCGCGGCCAGCGTGGACGTGCGCATCAGGGACTGGAAAATGGCCTGAATTCCGGCTGTCCAGAGGGAGCGATTCGTTATGATGGAGTTTCCCGATCAGTACTGCGGGCCGGGCAGGGAGTTACGAAAAGCCCGCCTTGCCGTGATCATGGTGCGTTTTTCGTCTGAGAGATGCATGGAAAGGGAGTAATGCCCATCCCATATGAAAAAGGTATTCTTTTTCAAAAAAAGATACATCACTACAAGAGAGTGCCCGGCAGGGCAAAAGAGCTTTACCCGGGAGGATAGCAGGCCTTGCGGACGGCGTTGCCTCCTGTCGAGTCGGACTGCCTTTCCTTTCTGTCCTGGCTCCCGGCTGCAAGGCCCCCTTCCTCGGAGAGGGGAAGACGACAGGCATTGGCAAGGGCTGTTTTGCCGCTGGTAAGGCTTTTAAGGATTGCTTTGTACCGATTTAGGCAACGGAAAACAGCCTGCGTTAAAAAGAATGCACTGACGGGGAGGAGGGAAAAGCCAGTTGCTTTTTCGTGATCGCACCTGGACAGAAGGCCCGACGCTCCGCCGTTCCCGCGGCGGGCAGGCAGCCGACAATCCTAAAGCAAAAGAAGTTTTCCCGCCTCCGTTCATGTTTTTGCCTGTAACAAAAGAGCCCCCGACGGTGCGGGGGCTCCTGATACAAGCCGGAAAGGGCGGATCAGTCGCGGACGCCGTGGAATTCGATTTCCGTGATTTCGTAGGTGACGCGGCCGCGGGGAATGTCGATGGTGACTTCGTCTCCCACCTCATGCCCCAGCAGGGCGCGCCCCACGGGAGAATTGATGGAGATGGAACCCTTGGCGAAGTCGGCTTCATCGGGGCCGAGCAGGGTGAACTGGCGTTCCGCGTCGGTGTCCACGTCCACCACATGCACGGTAGCGCCGAAGATGACCTTGTCGCTGTGAAGCGTGTCGAGATCAATGACCGTGTACTGGGGCAGCTGGGATTCGATATAGTTGATGCGCGCTTCAAGAAAACCCTGGCGTTCACGGGCGGCGTCGTAACCGGCGTTTTCCTTCAGGTCGCCCTCTTCACGGGCTTCCTTGATGGCCTGAATAACGGCAGGGCGCTCTTTTTTGAGCGCTTCAAGTTCTTTTTCCAGCTTCTTGTAGCCCTGTACGGAAATAGGCGTGCTCATGGCAGATACCTTCAAAACAGAAGAGATGCAAAAAAAGAGGCCCAACTTCTCGAAAGAGTGAGTTCACTTCCAGAAAAGCGGGGCGTCAGGAAATGCTTTCCCTGTAATATAGGCTTGCCGGAGAACGAAGTCAACCCCGGTAGGCCTTTTCCCCCTTTCCTCCAACAGTCATGACCCGGCATGTCCGGAGAGCGGTGGATTTTTTCCTTTTTTCATGTGTGCGGATGCCT
>NZ_DYZA01000175.1 GCF_020741395.1 Mailhella massiliensis
CTGCGGCGATTTCCTCAAGGCCGACCTGCATGGCCTCGCGATAATTCATGACTTCCTTAACATCATCCTGACGCTCCGCGGAAACGACGACACCGACATTCTCTCCGAGAATTTCATCAAACGTCGTTACCGTGCCTTCGATGACGTTGGAACTCTGCGCTTCCTTCAGCAGCCAGGTAAGCCAGAACAGATCGGCTTTTGCCGATGCCAGCATCATGCCGTTGAGCTGCGCCAGGGCGGCAGTCGCATAAAAATCCAGCATGCCGAAATGCCCCCACCTGTCTTCACTCACATCAAGAGGAAGCATGGGGGGAACGAAGGGCCTGATATTCATATATACCTCAACCATGCCAAACGGAAAAAAGGCCAAGCGTCCATAAGGAGACACGATATCAGCTGTTGTGTCAACTCAAAAGCCTTTTACTTGACACAACGCCCGTTGTGCAAACTGCGGTTGCATCACCCACCCTCCGGCGCGGGGCGCGGGGAAGAAGCGAGGGCGGGGAAGAAGCGAGGGCGGCGCATGCCCGCCGCAAAAGCCGGGGGCGCAAGAAAAAACCGCCCTGCCGGGAGGCGCAGGCCGGGCGCAAAGACGGGGGCCGAACCCGGGCGCAGAAAAAGACGTCCTGCCCTCTCGCCCCAGGTTCCGGGGCGCAAAGCCCGGGCGGGGCCCCCTCTTTCCTGCCGGGCAGGGGCGGGCCTCCACGCCGTTCCCGCGCAATTTTCAAGAGGCACATCATTCCCCGCGCCCGGCCTGCCGCAGGGGCGGTCCCTTCTTGCTCCCCGCCCATGCTCTCACAGGCCCGGGGACGGGGCGCGGGCGAGGCTAAGGCCGACGCAAAAGAAGGCGCGGGAGGGGCAGCGCAAACGGCTCCCGGAACGGAGGCCGAGCGGCGCGCCCGGCCTGCCGTTCCCGCGCAATTTTCAAGAGGCACATCATCCCCGGGGAGCTTTGTGCACAGTTTCCCTTGCCCATCGAAAGCGAAGGGCATACAAGGAAGGCATGAAACGCATCCGTTGCCTTATGCTGCTCACGCTTTTCGCGCTTCTGCTTGCCCCCGCGCTCCTGCGCGCCGAGCCCGGTTTTCCGGCAAAAAGCGAGGAAAGCCCTGCACAGCCCGAGCCTTTTCCCACGGCCCCGGGGCAGGATATCGCCTGGCTTCCGCTGGAAGATGGGCTGGACATGGCGCTGCTTTCCTTCACGGAAAAGGGCGGCGGGGAATTCAGCCGCCGCATCACCATCCGCGCCCTCAGGTTCGACACGTCGCGCTACGATATCTGCCTGTGCAGCTCCCGCTGGGAGAAGGCGGGCGTGCCCACGCTGCGCGAGTGGGCGGAAAAAAAGGATCTCACGGCGGCAATCAACGCCTGCATGTACCTGAAGGACGGGCAGACCTCCACCGGCTACATGCGCGGCGGCGACAAGATCAACAACGGGCGCATCGTGTCGCGCTACGGCTCCTTCTTCGTGGCCTCTCCCCGTGTCCCGGGCCTGCCCCGCGCCGCCGTGCTCGACCGCAATGTGGACGACTGGCGCTCCCTCCTGCCGCAGTACGATATCGTGGTGCAGAATTTCCGCCTCATGGGGCCGGGCGGGGAGCAGGTATGGCCGGAACACGGGCCGGAACACGCCGTGGCCGCCATTGCCGAAGACATGAACGGCCGCATCCTCTTCCTTCTCGGGGCCGACCCTTCCTCGGTGCACGACTTCGTGAAGGCCCTGAACGCCCACAAGGGCCTGAACCTCAATTCCGCCATGTATGTGGAAGGCGGGAGCGAGGCTTCCCTGCTGCTGCGCCTTTCGGGCCGCACACACCTGTGGAGCGGCATGTCTCCTGCAAGCTACCTGCTCTCCTCACGCGGGGACGATTTCCCCCTGCCCAACATCCTCGGCATCCGCCGCCGCTGATTCTTTGCCGAGGAGCATGTCGCGCAGGCGCCGTGCCGCAAGGCTCAGGGTATGGCCCTCGTATTCCAGCAGGCTGATGCGCCGCAAAGGAAGAGGCTCAGCAAGGTTCACGGCGAAAAGCTCGCCCTCCTCCACGGCGCGCGACGCCGTCTGCTCCGGCACGAATCCCACGCCCAGGCCGTGCCGCGCAAGCTCGAGCACGATATCGGAGGATTCCGGCTCCATGGCCGGATCCAGCTCCAGCCCGCGGGATTTGAAGACCTCCTCCAGAAAATCGAAGGTGAGGGACTCGCGCCTGTGGCAGATCACGGCCTCGCGGGAAAGTTCCTCCAGCGTGACGGCCCTGCCCCGGAGATGCCCGTAATAGCCCGGCGCGGCCACAAAGGCATCCTTAAAGGAAGAAAGCGGTGTTTCCCGGAGAAAGCGGAAGCTTCCCCCCGCCACGGCCGCCACGGCGAAATCGATGACGCCGGATTTCAAGTCCTCCATGGCCCGGCGCGACGTGCCGCCGTAAAGGCGTATCTTCACCCCCGGGTAACGGGCGTGGAAGGCGTCGAGCCGCGATAACAGCCAGCTGCGCAATGCAGTTTCGCTGGTACCTAAGGCTATGCTGCCCGAGAGGAGGCCCACGGCCTCTTCCACGGCTTCCCTGCCCCGGCGCAGGTTTTCGCAGCCCGCTTCCACATGGGCATAGAAAAGCCTCCCCTCCGGCGTGAGCTCCACCCCGCGCCGGTTGCGTATGAACAGGCGGCACCCGAGCTGCCGCTCAAGCTCCGCCATGGCCCGCGAAACGGCGGGCTGGCTGGTGAAAAGCATGCCTGCCGCCCGGCTGAAGCTGCCGCAGCGCGCCGCATGATAGAACATGCGGCAAAGCTCCCAGTTGAGTTCCATATCTTCTCCCTGAGAAAAAACCGTTTCCGCAGACAGGAAGCCCTGCCCGGATGCCGTGCCGGGGAAAAGCCCGGCCGGAACACGCCCCGGAACAGCCGCAATCCCCAAAGAAACGCGGAAAAACCGGGCCGCACCATCCCTCCCGTGCAGGCCCCGCCGCAGGGAAGAGACGCGCAGAAAGCCGTGCGCTCCCGCCGTCGGCCTGCGGCGCGCCCGCCAAGGCCCGGATGCCGTATCCTGTCCGGGGGCGGTTTACGCGCATGCCTCAAAAAACGCCGCGCAAGAAGCAGGGCTTCAGTGCGGGGATTCCTCGACGCGGAGATACTCAGGCACACGCCTTTCCGCCCCGATGCCCGGCTCAGGATGCCTGCGCTCTAGGCCGCCCCGCTTCTTGCGCGCCTCCTGCCGGAAGCCGGGACTGCCGCCTTATTATACGTTTATGATATACCTGCCATATCAAATGAGTATTTTACCGTATCACGGCCCCCTGCTATAGGCAAGGAGGACGCGCCTTCCGGCGCGCCCGGGCCTTTGCACGGGGACATGCCATGAATCGCGGATATATCTTCATTCTTCTTGCTACGGTCTTTTTCAGTTCCATGGAAGTGGCGCTCAAAACCGTGGCGCTCGATTTCAACCCCATGCAGCTCAACTGCACGCGCTTTCTTGTGGGCGGGCTTCTGCTCATTCCCTTTGCCCTGCGCGGCCTGAGGCAGCACGGGGCATCGCTCTCGCTTTCCGCCTGGAAGGGTTTTGCGGGCCTCGGCTTTCTCGGCCTTGTGGTGAGCATGATGTTCTACCAAGTGTCCATACTCTATGCGCCCGCCTCGGTGGTGAGCGTGCTTTTCAGCTGCAACCCGGTGCTTGTGCTGGCCTTCGCCTTCCTCATCCTGCGCGCCGACATAAGGCCCCAGCACATTGCGGCGCTGGCGGTGGAAGTGGCGGCCGCCCTCATCATCATCGACCCGCTGCACACCAGCCTCGACCCCACGGGCGTCGTGCTCGTGCTTCTTTCCGCCGCCACCTTCGCGCTCTACGCCGTGCTCGGCAAGAAAATGTGCGCCCGCTATTCCGGCGTGGCCGTCACCTGTTTCAGCTGCCTTGCCGCGAGCCTCCAGATGATCGCGCTCATGCTCGCAAGCCACATACCCCCGCTGGCCGACATGCTGCGCGAAACTGCGCCCATGTTCGCCGAAATCCCCTTCTTCAGCGGCTACAGGCCGGACAATATCCTGAACGTGCTCTACATCTGCGTGTTCGTCACGGCCGGGGGCTATGCCTGCTACTTCATGGGCATGGAAGCCACCTCCGCCATGCAGGGCTCGCTTGTCTTCTTCTTCAAGCCCGTGCTGGCCCCCATCCTCGCCATGCTGATCCTCGGCGAAAACATTCCCTGGAACATGTGGGCGGGCATTGTCCTCATGCTCGCCGCCTCCATGATTTCCATGATCCCCACCTGGGAAGCGCTTATGGCCGTAAGGCCCCTCATCGTCCGCCACCTCCTGCATAAAGGGCGATAGAACCGCTTCCCCCTGCCCGCAAACGCGCATCCACGTCCCCCTCCCATGCGGGCATGGCCCGCTTCTCCACACCCCTGCGGAGAAGCGGGATTTTTTATCCCCGGCCGGAACGAAACGCGGGCCGGAACATCTCAGGGACGCCGAAGGCGCGCTTCCCGGAAAAGTACCGCGGGGAAAGGGCCGGAGGGCACGGGGAGCGGGATTGCCGAAAGAACGCAGGTGCGGGGGAATCCCCTCTGCCGAGAGTACCAGCGACAAAATCCTCCCCGGTCTCCACAGGGGCTTCCCTCATATCGAACAAATTAAACGAACAGAGGATCGGCATAGCCTGTCGAACCTCCCCTTCGGACAAGAGAAAACTGATATCCATAACGGCATCATGCCGCCTGACCCGTCCACATCTCACACTGGTTCATCACCGTATGCAGGGCATCCTCCATGCCTTCCGGCGGATACTTATGTTTTTTCAGCAATCGCTTCACCAAACGCCGCATACCGGCTCTTGCACTTTCCTTCCGCTGCCAGTCGATGGTCCGATTCTTCCGCAGTGCATCGGCCAGTTCCCGGGTAAGGGCAATCAGTTCTTCATGGGTATAAAAATCCTTAATCGCCTGCGGCTTTGTGAGCGCATCGTAGAACGCCAGTTCTTCCTCATTCAGGCCAAGCTTTTCGCCTTCCGCATGGGATTCCGCCATATCCCCGGCCAGCCTCAAAAGTTCCCGGATAATTTCTTCGTTGGTCAACATCCCCTTGAGATAACGGCTCATGGCGTTCTGAATCATTTCCGAACACTTTTCCGACTTCACCACATTGGTGCGCC
>NZ_DYZA01000176.1 GCF_020741395.1 Mailhella massiliensis
CATGGTTGATCCTCCATGGTTGCGTATATTTTACGGAAAAAGAAAGAAGGGCTTTTTCGTTATATATACACTAGTCCATGGAGAGGATATTGCACAAATATTTTTTTCCCCTACAGGGTATTGATTTTTTCTATACCAGAGAAGGGGAAGGGAGTTTCGTACGGAAGATCAGCGCGGGCGGGAGACGCAGGCTTCCTCACAGAGCAGGTCGATGATTTTTCCGCTCTGAGGGGTGAGGTAGCCGTCCTTTCTCCAGATAATGGCCGGCCGGAAAATGAGCTTGGGCAGATTGATGCGGCGCACGGCAAGGCTCCGGGCCTGATTCGGGAGCTCGGTGTGGTGCAGAATGGCCACGGCGGGAAGAGCCGGAAGAGTGTCTATCATCCAGTAGGGGGCGGGGGTGTCGAGAATGATGCGCGGCCGGAGGTTTTCCTCCTGCATGGCAATGATGAAGGGGCGGAAGGTGCCGCTGTTGGACCATCGGCGCGAAAGCATGAGGGGAAAGGCCGCAAGGGTACGGAGCGATACTGGATCTTCTTCCGGGGCGTCGAGCAGAGGCGACCATACGGCCACGAAATACTGTTCGGGCAGAGGAACGGACACATAGTTGCCGTACATGAGGGGCAGATGGAGAATGGCCAGATCGAGCCCGTGGCTCTGCACTTTGTTTTCCAGAGCCATGTTGTCCGTCACCAGAAGGCGTATGCGTATGCCGGGGTATTCCTGCTCCACGCGGGGGAGTACGGCGCGCAGGAAGGAAAGGCAGAAGCCGCTGCATCCCACGCGCACTTCCCCGAAAAAGCCTGCATTCCTGGCAAAGGGATTGCGGATGTTCTGCGCGAGGTCGTCTACCTGCGTCAGTATGCGCTGGGCTTCCGTGTAAAAGGCCTGTCCGCGTTCCGTGACCTGCCATTTGCCGCCCTCCCTGTGGATGAGCGTAAGGCCGAGTTCATCTTCCAGCTCCTTGAGGGACTGGCTCAGGGTAGGCTGGCTGATGTGCAGGCTTTTGGCGGCCCGGCTGATCTGGCCTTGTTCCACGATGGTGCAGAAATACAGAAGACGGCGAAAATCCAGCATGGCGGAAGGGGCTTGGCGTTGGGGTATGATGAAAGAAGTTTTCTGCAGGATAGGAAGGCCCCGTTATCCGGTCAAGAGGGAGCAGGGATGAGAAGGGCCGGGGCCTGCTTTCTTTTCTTTGCCGGCAAGATGTGCTATGCTGCGTCTGCGCCGGAGGCGCAGCAATGAGAACATGATACGGCATGGCCGGGGAGCGTAAGATATGGAAGCTGAAGTTCGCAGGGATTCTTTCTATGCCTGGGTGCTGGCCGCAAGGCCGAAGACGCTGGCGGCGGCGCTTTCGCCTGTGATCGTGGGCTGCTCCCTCGCCGCATGGGCGGGAGTGTTCCGCCCTGTTCCCGCGCTCTTGTGTATGCTCTTTGCCGTGCTTATGCAGATAGCCTCGAACTTCATCAACGACGTGAGCGATTTTGAACAGGGCAACGACAGGGAAGACCGCCTCGGCCCCCGCCGCGCCTGCGCCCAGGGCTGGATATCGCCGGAAAAGATGAAGACCGGCATCATCATCGACCTTGCCCTCGCGCTTTGCGCCGGAATTCCCCTTGCCTGGTACGGCGGATGGAGCATGCTGGGAGTCGCTCTGATATGCCTTGTGAGCGCCTATTTGTATTCTGCGGGGCCCTATCCCTTAGCCGCGCACGGCTGGGGCGACGTGATGGTGGTGGTATTCTTCGGCCTGGTGGCCGTGGGGTTCACCTATTATGTGCAGGCAGGGGCCTGGGCGCCGCAGGCCACGCTGGCCGGGCTTGCCGTGGGCGTGTGTATCAATCTTCTGCTCACCATCAACAATTTCCGTGACCGCGATCAGGACAGGCTTTCCGGCAAAAAAACCTTCATTGCCCGTTTCGGTGCGGAATTCGGCCTGCGCTACTATCTCGCGCAGGGCGGTTTTGCCTGCGCCTTCGCCCTCTGCCTTCTTCCCCACGGTCTGTTCTGGGCGGGAATACTGCCGCTTCTTTTTCTTTTCCCCCATTACCGGGTGTGGAGCATGATAGCCGCTATCCACGAAGGCCGGGCGCTCAATCGCTGCCTCGGCCTCACCTCCCGCAACATTCTTGTGTTCAGCGTGCTTTTGGCCGCAGGCATACTGCTGGATGCGGTGCTGAAATAGAGCGGGACGTTTTTCCGCATGTGAAGGCCCGGGGAAAATATTCTCCGGGCCTTCATATTGAGAAGGAAGGGATGGGGGAAGTTCCGTCCGCGCCGCTTTTGCACGTCTGGAAAAGGATGCCCCTGCTCCGAGGGGAGTCCATGGCGCTTTGCGTTAGGCAAAGGACTGCCACAGGCAGACCAGTCCGGCAAGGGCGATGACGACCATAAGCGCGCGGCGGAAAAGTTCCACGCGGATGCGTTTCACCACGGGGAAGGCGCATATCGCGCCGATGATGGAGGCTGGAATACCGTACATGGCGTATTCCAGAACTTCGGGGGTGTAGAACCCGGCTTTGGCCTGAAGAGCGCAGGTGAAAAGACTGCGGAGGAGGAAAAAGATGCCGAGCGTGCCCAGCACTTCGCGTGGTTCCCATCCCTGGTAAAGGGCGTAGGCCCCGGCGGGCGGGCCGTCGAAGGATATGGCCGTGCCGAGAAGTCCCGCGCCGAACCCTGCAGCTCCCCCGGCGAGCCAGGAATCCTTTTTTCTTTCCCCGGCCCTGGCCACGCGTTGCCAGAGAACATAGACGATGAGCAGTATCCCCACCGCTCCCTGAAGCACCGTACCGGGGAGCATCTGAAGCATGGCGAGACCCGCGAAGGAACCGGGTAGAGCTCCGAGCAGAAGCGGCCACAGGGCGGGAATGCGGCATTGGCGGAAGTGCAGGAAGGCAAGGCTTCCGTCCATGGAGGCGTTCAGGATACAGCTCAAGGGAATGACTTCATGCATGGGCAGGAATAGGGCGGCCACGGGTACGGCGACCATGGCGCCCCCTATGCCCGTGACGCCGGAGACGAAGCCCCCGACGAACCAGCAGAAAAAAACGATGAGGGAAGGAATATCCATGTTTTCCTCCGGGGCGTGTCGCCCGTGTTAAAGGCTGTGGAAGGGGCGGCGTTGTCCGGGAAGATTGCGGAAAGCAGGGCCTGGAGCCGTGCTTGTTCATACCAAAGAAAACCGGCCTTTCCCGGACGCGGGGGAAAGGCCGGCGGGCGAGGATCCGGCCGGAGGCCGGGGATTGTTTTATGCCTGAAGTTGCTTTTCAGGCTGCCTGGTACCGGCGTCTTTCTTGAACAGTACCTGGATATCGGCGCCGCCGAGGATGTTGCGGGAAAGCTCTTCGGTGGAGAGTTCGCTCCATTCCTTCTTGTTGGAGTAGTAGAAGATAAAGCCGAGGATTACCCAGAGAGCCAGCACACAGCGCGGTGCGAAGGAGATGTAGGCGGGGGAGCCGGGGGTGAGCAGCAGCACCAGGGTGAGGATGGAGCAGATGGTGCCCATGATGCAGCAGAACAGGCCCAGGTTCCTGCCGGCGGCGGTATTGCTGTTCAGGATGGCGCGGCGGGTGACGAGGCAGGTGAAGATGTAGCCGATGCCCGTGCCCACGGAACTCATGTCTACAGTCCAGCCCACGGCGGAGCGGCCGGCGAAGGGGGTGAACAGGGCGAGGACGGCGGTGAACAGAATGGCGTTATAGGGGGTGTGGTAGGTGGGATGGATGCGGCCGAACCATTCCGGCAGGATGCGGCCTCTGGCCATGGCGAGGAGCAGGCGGGAAGCGGCCACGAAGAAGCCGTTGATGCCGGTGCACACGGCGCCGAACACGGCGCAGGCGAGGATGACGGAGCCGAACTTGCCGAAGGCCAGAGTGGCTACATAGCCGGTAGCCCAGGCATGGCCGCCCGCATTGCGCATTTCTTCCATTTTGGCCAGAAGTTCAGGGTAAGGTATGGCGATAGCCACGCCCAGCATGACCATGGCGTAGAGCATCATGCCCACGAAGATGGAAATGACCATGATGTTGCGGCAGCGGCCGGGGTCGAAGGCGAATTCTTCCGAAGCCTGCGGGACGGTGTCGAACCCTACGAAGAGGAAGGGCGAAAGGGCGAAAATACTGATGACGCAGGCGGCCTGGGATTTGTTTTCCGCGAACAGGGGTACGAGGTTGCTGATGCCTGCGGAATCAAGGGAATTGGCGCCGAAGAAGAAGGCGATGATGCCGAAGGTGAGCATGAAGGCGAGAATGAGCTGCAGTTTGCCCGCCATGCCCACACTGCGGTAGTTCAGCCATCCGAAGATGATGGTGCCGGCCGTCATGAGCAGCACTTCACCCATATACACCTTCCAGCCCGCGATGGTGTAAAGCTCCCCGAACTCAAATACTCCGGGGAAAAGGAAGCGGAAGATGAGTGAGAGCGCCGCAATGTCGATCATGACAATGGCCACATAGCCGATGACCAGCGCCCAGCCGCAGATAAAGGACGCGGTGGGCCCGAAGCCGATATAGGCGTAGGTGAAGGCGCCGCCTGCCACGGGGGCGTATTTGACCATGTAGCTGTAGCATACCCCGACGAAGGAGATGAGTATGGCGCCGGCAAGGAAGCCGAGCAGCGTACCGAGGGGGCCGGCGGAGGGAAGGAAGAGGTCGCCAGGAAGAACGAAGCAGCCCCAGCCGACGATGGAACCCAGCGCGAGAGCGCAGACCTGCATGGGAGAGAGGGATTTCTTGAGTTTCGCTTCAGACATGATGTTGCCCTTGAATGATGTGGGGGAACAGAATCTTCAAAAAGGAGGTTCTGTGCGGATACTCTCCGAGAGGGAGCGATGCAGCGGACAGACACAAG
>NZ_DYZA01000177.1 GCF_020741395.1 Mailhella massiliensis
AAAAACGCGGTTTTTCCGCAAACGAAGGGCCGGGCGGCGCTGTGCTGCCGCCTTCGCGTTTCACTTTTTCAAAGTTGAAACGCTCTGGCCGCCTCGTTCAGGCCGGGATTCCAGAAAACTCCCGGCGTTGAACAGGTAATAATCTGAGCAGGAGCTGCCCCCCGGCAGCTGCCCCGGGCAAATCCAAAGCCCCCCGGGGACATACCGGGAGCCTGATATGAAAAATCAGGAAAAACGTGCTGTTTGACGGCAGGGGAATACTTCGGCGGCGGAATTTCAACAAATGTTCTGGCGTTGCGGCGAGCATGAGGATAAGGCAGGCATAAATAAGGCAAACGCAGCCGGGGCTGCGGGGAATAACCTCGGCGGGCCGCAGGGCATCCCGCAGGCCGGAAGACCGGAGAAACTTCGGCAGCCGAAATACAGATACCGGCCCCGCCGCCGGGAAAACCTTACAGGCACATACGAGGATGCTGCACGTCGGCCCCTTTCTCCCTGACCTCGGGGGGGGGGAGGAGAGCCGTTACCCTCCCGACTCTTGCGGCATACTGCATGCGACGCTTTTCCACAAAAACGGTGCGAACATCGGCACAGGGTAATGTGCCCTGTGTCCCCTTGCCTATCCCCACCCGGGCTTCGCTCCCCTTCAAAGAAGCTCTGCCGGGCACGCAGGCACATCGGGAATCGTTCCCTGGCCTCCCTGCCCATGCAGCCCGGCGAGGCTTTGTCTGTCCTCCGGGCAGGCGGCCCCGACGGGCGTCTCCTTTTGGGGCCCCGAAAACAGGGGAAAATGCATACGGCAGGCGGTGAAATTCCATTGTCCGGGGAGAAGAAGCCGGCCCTTTCCTCCCATTAAAAATAATTTAAGTTTTACATGAACTTTTTTCTATAATATTTTGATTTTACTATTTTTATTTTATATTTTATGTCACACCTGACGCCCTCATGCCGAACTTTTCCCTTTCCCGGTTCACTGCGGGAGGGCCGTCTTGTCCCACCGCACAAAGGGAAAAAGCCGCCTGCCATCCCAGCCTGCGCGGCTTTCTCCGACCCTAGCCCCGCACGGGCCGCAACTTCGCTGCGGCAAACTGAAAAAAACCCGGATACATGGCAAGCAAAACTTGAGAAAAACCCGGAAGACATGCCGCAAAACGGAATCTTTCCTCTTTCTTTACAGAAAAGTCTGCTCCCGGGCATGGTATTGCTGCCAAAAGCTCCCATAAGCACAAGCCGACCATACCTTCATCAACGATATTTTTCTTTCATCACCGTATTTTGTGACGGAAAAGTCGCTTGCTTCATTGCATTTATTTGTGTATTATGTTTTGTAAAGGAGTGCTTCGTCATGGAATTTTCTCTCTTCGGACAGCAGTTCTCCCTGTTTCCCATCATACTTTCCCTGAAAGTTGCAGGCTTATCTACCCTTGCTTCCCTGGTTCTCGGAACTTTTGTGGCTCGTCTTCTGGCGCGCCGCCGTTCCGTATGCGCCGCAGTAATCGATTCTCTCTGCACTCTGCCCATGGTGCTTCCGCCCACGGTGCTGGGTTACTATCTCATTCTGCTTCTGGGGCAAAAGGGCCTTTTCGGCCCTGTTCTGCGCGAGATAGGTTTCCAGTTCATGTTTTCCTGGCAGGGAGCCGTGGTGGCGGCCACGGTGGTGGTGTTCCCCCTCATCTACAAATCGGCCAAGACGGCCCTTGAACAGGTGGACGCCAATGTGGAGAAGGCGGCCCGCACCCTGGGAGCCTCGGAACTGTCCGTCTTCTTTTCCATCAGCCTTCCCCTTGCCGCCCGGGGCATACTCTCCGGTTCCATGCTGGCCTTCGCCCGGGGTATGGGGGAATTCGGCGCGACGCTCATGCTCGCAGGCAACATCCCGGGCAAGACGCAGACTCTTGCGCTTGCCATCTACGATGCGTTTCAAGCCGGGAACGACGCCCTGGCCGCCTGCCTCGTCATTCTCACCTCGGGCATCTGCGCCTTCATTCTCATCACCGCCGACTATCTTCTGGGAGGCTCCCGTTGATTGATCTCTCCGTACAGACTACCCTGAAGGGGAAGCAGGGTTCCTTTTCCCTCGATATCAGCCTGAAAAGTTCCGCGGGCCGCCTTGTGCTCTTCGGCCCTTCCGGCTCGGGCAAGACACTGACCCTGCAGATGATCGCCGGTCTTGTGCATCCCCGGCAGGGGCATATCGTACTGGACGAAACAGTTTTTTTCGACTCCGCAAAAGGCATCGACATGCCCACGCGCAGCCGCCGCGTGGGCTATGTATTCCAGGACTACGCCCTTTTCCCGCACATGACGGTACGGCAGAACCTGGCCTTCGCCCTGCGCAGGCAGAAGGAAAACGCCTCTGCGGGCGGCTTTTTTTCCTCCTTTTCCACCCACCTTGAGGAAAAAGACCTCGAAGCCATGCGTAACATGCTGGAACTTCTGGAAATCACGCATCTTGCGGATCGCAGGCCTTCGCAGATATCGGGCGGGCAGAAGCAGCGCGTGGCCTTGGCCCGGGCGCTGCTCATCTCCCCGCGCGTACTCCTGCTCGACGAACCTTTCGCCGCGTTGGATCCGCTTCTGCGCATACGCATGCGCAAGGAAGTCTCCCGCATCCTCAGCGATTGCGGCGTGCCCCTCATCATGATCACTCACGACCCGGAAGACGTGGACGCCTTTGCCGACGATCTTGCCGTGTACGCCAACGGGAGCATCCTTGCCATGGAAGAGGATTTTCGCGGACGTACCCTGTACGTGCAGGACTCCCTCTCCTACCTTACGGATATTCTGAACCGGGGCGGCCATGCCGACAGGCCCCACGGCTTCGACGACGTTTGAGCCCGGGCTCTTCGGAAGCTGGCCGGGGCTTTCTCCTGTGCGGCAGAAAAAGCCTTGCTCGACGGGGCGTTGTACGGCGGGCTCCCGGGCAGGGACAAGAATCCGCGCCGCCTTGCCTCCGCTGTCATGCGGGCTCTCTGCAAGCTTCCGCATCCCCGAGCCCGGCCTTCTGCTTTTGCAAGAAAAGCCGCAAGGACATTTTTTCCGCGGGAGCAGGGGCTTGTCTTTTCCTGAGGCGCTCCGCGGGCGACGGGAGCAGAAACGGCACGGCGAAAAATCCCCGCCCTCTCCGGAGTGAAAGCACTGCGCTCTCCCGCGTTCCCGTCCCTGCCGGAAAACACGTCCCGGCCGGGCCTGCACCCGGGGCATTTTCCCCCCGCCCCACGGGACGATACGAGGGAACCCGCTACCTCCGGCCCCTTGCCCCGGCCGATACGTTAAAACGCCGCCCCGGAGGCCCGGAGCGGCGCAGGGTATGCCGGAGGCCTACGCGCCTACTTCACCGGGCTGAAACCGTAGTGCGCCAGAATTTCCAGCCCTCTCGGGGAAAGCACGAAATCCACGAACTTCTGGGCCGTGCCCTTGTCCGCGCTGCCCTTCGTCACGGCGATGGGGTAGCACACGGGCTTGTGGCCGGTCATGGCAGTCACGATGCGCACCTCCTTGCCGCCCGCCAGGGCGTCGGTACGGTACACGAATCCGGCATCGGCTTCGCCGCGCTGGATATAGCTCAGCACCTGACGGACACTGTTGCCGAAGACAAACTTACTCTGGAGGGCTTCCCAGGTTCCCGCGCTGGTGAGGGCGTCGCGGGTATAGCGGCCGGCGGGCACGCTCTCGGGCTGGCCTATGGCGATATGCTTCACGTCCGCGGAAGAAAGCCCTTCAGGCCCGGCAAGCGTGCCGCTCGCGGGAGTGATGAGCACAAGGTCGTTCAGTGCAAAATTCCGGCGGGTCGAGGCCTCCGTGAGATCTTTCTTTTCCGCCGAATCCATGGTCTCCTGGTCGGCGGAGGCGAAGACATCCACAGGTGCGCCCTGCTCCATCTGGCGGAGAAGGTTGTTGGAAGAGGCGAAGTTCAGGTTGACCTTCACCCCCGTATTCTTGGTGAATTCCTGGGAAATCTGCGTAAAGGATTCCGAAAGGCTGGCGGCGGCGGAAACCGTGATTTCCGCTCCCATGGCCGGGGCATTCAGGCAGAAGGCGAGGATCAGCGCAGCGAAGCCGAATTTTTTCATGAGTTCCTCCTCATTTCAAAAGTTTCTTATAACATACAAAATTTGTTGATTTTTTCAATTGACATTGGAGATTTTTTAAAAAAATTAAAATATATGTAATATCAGGGTGTTATTTTCCAACATCCTTATCCTATTTTTTTTAAATCGTGACTTTTCCATT
>NZ_DYZA01000178.1 GCF_020741395.1 Mailhella massiliensis
TCGAGGGAATTTTGTGCGAATCACAAATTTCGCCTCTGTAGGGGGGCGGAGTGCGGAGCTATCGTATGCACAGGCGCAAGGCAGCATGAAAACGGGCAGTTTTCTGAACGAGTGTGCCCGCTCTCTCGGTGGTAGGACGGTCACGTTGAGAAGTGACGGCGGCAGGGCTGGCGCAGCCGGGTACACGGAAAAAAGATTTTGCCGTCGAAACATTGCCGCTGCGGAGCATGGGGCCTCATCTGCCAGCGATTCCGTAGGCAGGCGGTTCAGAAGAACTCAACCAGGTGTGGAGGAGAATGGGCCTTATCCGCTGCGCAGGCACTTCCCCGGCTAGTCTTCGCTGAAAAGAAGAGAGAGGTAATCTTTTTTATCTTCCGGATTGCGGAAGCTTTCATAGAGAAACTGGATGACCCGGTAGGCTGCATGGGAAAGGTAGGCCTGACGAAGCACAAGAATGACGGGAAACGTGTTCAGATCGTTGAAATACAGTCTCCTGCATTCCAGCGTGCAGTTTCCGGGGATTTCGCTTTCCGGCAGAAGGGCGACGGCGTTCAGCCCATGGCGGAGCATGTCGACCATGATCCTGGTGTCCTGGGTGTCTGCAAAAACATGCGGGACTATGCCCTCGGTCTGGAAGTTTTTCATGATCTGGTCGTAGCTGCCGCCGTCGTCCCTGCGTCGGGAAAGCAGAAGGGGCACGTCTCTGAGGTCGGCGGGGCGTATGCTTTTTTTCGTCGGGGCGCGAAGCCCCGCTCCATATATTGCGCAGTACGGGGAAGAGCGCAGGGGAATGACTTTGTAATTCTGGTTTCTGAGGGGCAGTTGCGCCAGGCATATATCGAGATGGACTTCCTGCATGTGCCGCTCCAGGCTTTGGTTGTCCATGAGCCACAGGCGATAGGTGAGCTGGGGATACAGCTTCTGAAGTTTCGGCATGGCTTCCAGGATAAAGGAATTGCAGGGCGGGCATACGCCTATGCGCACATGGCCGGAAACAGGGTCGCCGCTGCGCAGAAAGTCTTTTTCAAAAGCGTGTATGTAGGAAAGTATGAACTGGGCGCGGTGATACAGTTCCTCGCCCGCCGGCGTGATCTGGAAGCTCCGGCTGGTGCGGTGTATGAGCGTGACGCCGAGCTCTTCCTCCAGCTCCTTGATCCGCTGGGAAAGAGGTGGCTGCGAAATATGCAGAGAGGTCGCCGCCTTACTGAAGGAGCCGAATTCCACAAGCGAGCAAAAATATTCCAACCTTTTGAAATCCATGATTTCTCTCCATTTTTACAGTACGGCTTCCTGGGGAATTATCCTGATTGTCCTCATGGGAAATTTAGCTCAGAGTCATGATTTAATATCGTATTATATGGAAATAACATATTATGATATTTTTCGATCTATTCCTTTTCGATATAGTTATCCAGACTAAAAGATATTTTTCCTTCTGTCTATTTTTCTCTACAAGAAGATATAAGAAAAATTTCACCAGGAGGGATGTATGAACTCTCTTACCAGAACGTGCCTGACTCTGCTTATGGCGGGCGTTTTCGCCCTTCCTTCCGCCGCTCCCTGCCGTGCGGCAAGCCATGACATGACCATAGTCGGCGGCGGTTCCGGCGGACTCTGGGCCATCATCACCGAAGGCGTGGGCGAAACCATACGCCGCAGTTTTGAAGGCGCCCGCGTAACGACGGAGCCCGGCAAGGACGGCCCCAACCAGGTCATGGTCAACAAGGGCGACGTGCAGTTCGGTGTCGCCAGCGACCTTCTGACCATACGCGCCCTGAAAGGTGAGGCCCCCTTCAAGGCCAAGATGGACAAGCTGCGTCTTGTGGCTGTGTTGAACCCTCTTCAGGCAGTACAGTTCTTTGTGGATGCGAAGACCGGCATTGAAAAGGCTTCGGACATAAAGGCCAAGAAATACCCCCTCAAGATTACCGTGAACCGACAGGGCACGGTGATCGACCTTATGTCGGAAAAGACGCTGGAACTCTACGGCGCTTCCTACAAGGACATTACCTCCTGGGGCGGCAAAATCTTCAAGATTCCCGGACCGGAAGCCATGGATCTGTGGGACGCCGGGCAGATGGACGCCATCATTGAAGTCTGCCAGTACCCTTCCAGCCGCTTCTTTGAACTGGGGCAGAAGCACGACCTGCGCCTGCTGGCTCTGGATGACGCCGTCATCGAAGGCCTGAACAGGGAACTCGGCTCCACCACCATCACCATTCCCGCGGGCACCTATCCCTTCCAGAAGGAAGACTGCAAGACCGTGACGACCCAGCTTCTGCTCATCACCAGCGTCGACACTCCCGATGAGCTGGTGGAAGGCGTGCTCAGCTCCATGGAGCAAAATCTCGACTACCTGCGCACCGTGCACTCCAACCTGAAGGATCTTTCTCTGGAGGCCATGGCTGCCAACACCGCCATTCCCATGCACCCCGCGGCGGAGAAGTTCTACGCCGCGAAGCTGAAGAAGTAATGCCTTCGGGCGGAAAGTGTCTCCAGGCGCCTTTCCGCCCACCTTGCGCCGCCGGGATTCTTCCCGGCGGGATATTTCCCGGAATTTTCCTGTTTTTCTGGCCGCCGGAACAAGTGTCCGCAGCGGGGAGGGGCGTTGTTGCCTCTTGCCCCCTTACCAGAAACCTCTTCCAGAGAGAATCATCATGACACTCGGAATGCTTTTCAAGGAAGGACGCAGAAGGAACCTGTCTCCGCTGTGGGTGAAGATCACCGGCGTGCTTGTTCTGATTTTTTCCGCTATTGAACTTTATGGAGCTCCGTTCGGCTTCATCGATTCCTATATCCTGCGCGGGCTGTTCGTCTCCTTCGCCGTGGCGCTTACCTTCATCTGTTTTACTCCCGTAAAGAGCGCGCCGAAGGAATCGGAGGATGTGCCGCTCCTCGATATTCTTCTTGCCGCCGCAAGCCTGTGCGTGGGGATGTACCTTACCGTGAACGGTACGGATATCATCAACCGCTGGACCGGCGTCGACCCGCTGCTTCCGGCGGACTGGGTGGTGACTTCCGCCTGCGTGCTGCTTGTCCTTGAAGTGACGCGCCGTACGGTGGGGCCGGTGCTCCTCGGCATCATCCTTGTGTTCATCGCCTACAACTTCGTGGGCAAGTATCTGCCCGGTTACTGGGGGCACAGAGGGTGTACGCTGGAAACCTTCCTCGACCGCATGGTGTTCACCTATGACGGCATATTCAGCACTCCTCTCGGCGTGGCCTGCACCTACGTTTTCATGTTTGTGCTTTTCGGCCACACCTTCAATGCCGCAGGCGGCGGCAAGTTCTTCTTCAGCCTTGCGGCCTCCATCGCCGGGCGCATGCGCGGCGGCCCGGCCAAGATCAGCGTCATTGCGTCCGCTCTCTACGGCACCGTGTCCGGTTCTCCCGTGTCCGACGTGGTGACGACCGGCAGCATCACCATCCCGCTCATGAAAAAGCTCGGCTATACGCCGGAATTCGCGGGCGCCGTGGCCGCTTCCGCCTGTTCGGGCGCGTCCATCCTTCCCCCCATCATGGGCACGGCAGCCTTCCTCATGGTGGACGTGGCGGGTATTCCCTATATTGATATTGCCGTCGCAGCCGCCATTCCCGCCGTCATCTACTACGTTGCCCTCATGCTTCAGGTGCACGACCGTTCCGTGATGCAGGGCATGCGCCCCATCGCCGACGACGAGCACCCCGTGGATCCCGCCCGCAAGGTGCTGCGGGAGAACTGGCTCTACCTCATCCCCATTGTGCTGCTTATTGTCCTTATTGTTGAGCGCATCAACCCCACGGTGGTGGGCCTTTGCGCCACGCTGGCCGTCATTGCCGTGAGCTGGTTCATTCCCGGGCACCGTATGGGCATCAAGGAAATCTACGGCGTGCTCCGCAAGACCTGCCTCGGCATCCTCACCGTGGCCAACGCCTCCGCCGCTGCAGGTATGGTCATAGGCGGCATCATGCTCACCGGCCTCGGCGGCAAGTTCACGAGCCTGGTCTTCGCGGCGACGGGCGGCCAGAGCGGGCTTTGCCTTGCCATGGTGGCCCTGGTGTGCATCGTGCTCGGCATGGGCATGCCCGTGCCCGCAGCCTATGTGCTCACCGCAACCCTCGCGGCGCCCGCCCTTCTGGAATTCAAGTTCTCCCTCATGGGCTCGCACCTGTTCATCGTCTATTTTGCGGCCATTTCCGCCATCACCCCGCCTGTGGCCGTAGCCGCCTACGCTGCCGCGGGCATATCGGAGGGCAATCCCAACAGCACGGGCGTACAGGCTGTGAAGCTATCCATCGCAGCCTATCTTGTGCCCTTCGTTTTCATGTACCGGCCCGGTCTTCTCATGTCCGGTTCCCTGTTCGATATCGTGTATGCCACGGTGGTGACTACCATCGGCGTGGCCTGCGTGGCCTCCGGCCTGGAAGGCTACCTGCACGGCCCCCTGCGCTCCAGGCTGTACCGCCTGCTGCTCATTGTGGGCGGCATCGTCTTCATCTGGCCTGCCGGATGGTCCGATATTGCAGGCTTCGCCATTTTCGCCTTCGTCTATGCACATCAGTACATCATCCGCAAGAACAATCCCGATCCTGCCCTTCAGGACAGGGCAGTCCAGGAGTCCATATGACTACGAATCCCGAAGTTGTCCGTCTGGAAACGGACCTTCTCATCCTCGGTACGGGCGCTGCGGGCTGCGGCGCGGCTCTGGCCGCCAGAAGGGCCGGGGTGAAGACTCTCATGGTGGATAAGGGCAAGCTGGAAAGCTCCGGCTGCCTCGGCGGCGGCAACGACCATTTCATCGCCGTCCTCGGCACCGACGAGCCGGACGACACCATCGACGACCTTGTGCGCGTGCACAACAAGCCCGGCTCTGGATTTTCGGAGAAGCAGATCCGCGACTGGGGAGCTCTCATGCCCGACATGGTGGACTTCCTGGAAGGGGAGGGAGTGCACCTTCTGCACAACCCCGACGGCAGCTACCTGCGCACCGCCGGGCGCGGGGAGCCTGCCTGGTACATCAATATCGCCGAAGGCCAGAAGATCAAGCGCCTCATCGCGAAAAGGCTGCGCGCCATGGGCGCGGACGTGCTCGACCATGTCATGATCACCCGCCTCCTTAAAAAGGAGGGCCGCATCGCCGGTGCCGTGGGCTTCAACGTGCTCGACGGGACAAAGTACGCCATAGCGGCATCCAACGTCATCCTCGCCCTCGGCAACAGCTGCAACCGCGCTACCACCAACTCCACGGGCAACCCGTACAATACCTGGCACAGCCCCTTCAATACGGGCAGCCAGTACGTCCTGGCCTATGAGGCGGGCGCGCAGATCATCAATATGGACGTGAAGCAGCAGGCTACGCTCATTCCCAAAGGCTTCGGCTGCGCGGGCATGAACGGCATCAACGGTTCCGGCGCTCATGAGCTGAACGCGCTCGGCGAGCGCTTCATGCCCAAGTACCATCCGCAGATGGAAAACTGCCCCCGCCAGTTCCAAATCAGCGGTACGCACAAGGAGCTTGTGGAAGGCCACGCCCCTTTCCACATGGAAATGCGCCACATAGATCCCGGGCTCCTGCATCACCTGCAATATGTGCTCATGCCCGGGGATAAGGCCACCTTCCTCGACTACTGCGAGCAGCGCGGTGTGGACTTCGCCAAAGCGCCCATGGAAATAGAAATAGGCGAGATAGAGTTCAGCGGCATGCTCGCCACGGACGATAATTACGAAACTACCGTGCCCGGCCTGTACAACGGCTGCGTGTTCTACACCTTCTCCGGCTCGTTGTGCAGCGGCTACCTTGCCGGACGCTCCGCCGCAGGCCGTCTTGCCCCCATGCCCGACCTCGGCAGCCTGGAAGAGGAGATACAGGCGGAATTTTCCCGCATTTCCGCCCCCCTGGACGTGAAGGGCGACGTGATTTCCCAGGAAATGTTCGAAGCTTCCATCCGGCAGGTCATGTCGTACTACATGGGCTATGTGCGTAATGAGGCGGGCATGAAGATTGCTCTGGAGCGCCTTGGCTTCATAGGTACCTACAAGGGCAAGGTCAAGGCTTCCAATATGCACGAGCTCATGATGGTACACGAGGCGGAGCACCTGCTTTCCTCCAGCCGCCTTTCCACCCTGTGCACCCTGGAGCGCAGGGAAAGCGGCAGGAGCGTGTACCGCCGCCGCGACTACCCTGAAAAGAGCGAGGCCTATAACGGCAAGATTCTCGCGGTGATGAAAAAAGACGGCCGGCCCAGCACGTTCTGGCTGTAGCGGCGGAAGGAGAGACGACGATGCCCCCGATTTACAGCAAGGAATGGAAGACCCTTTTCATCCAGCATACCGGCGATTTCCGCCAGACGCGCACCTCTCCCTGCGAGAAGGAGTGCCTTCTCGGCAACGCCGTACAGAAAGTGCATACCCTCCTTTCCGAAGGGCGTGTCGATGAGGCTCTCTTGTGGCTGCATGCCCGCAATCCCTTCCCCGGCGTGACGGGCCGCGTCTGCCCGCACCCCTGCGAGAGGGCATGCAACCGCGCCTCGCATGATGAGCCCATGGCCATACACAGCCTGGAACGCTTTGCCGCCGACCATGGACGACCGACGTTTCTGAAGGCTATGCCTGAAAGCGGCAAAAGCATTGCCGTTGTCGGCGCGGGGCCTGCGGGGCTTGCCGCCGCCCGCTTCGCCGCGCTTCTCGGGCACAGGGTGGACGTGTATGAATCCTCCCCCGTCATGGGAGGCGCACCGAGGCAGGTCATCCCGGATTTCCGCCTGCCCAAGGATGTTGTGGACCGCGAATGTGCGGCGGCTATCGAAGGCAGCGTCCGAGTGCTTACCAACATCACCGTAGGGCGCGACGTGCTTCTCGCCGACCTTGTGAAGCGTTACGACGCATGCCTCATGGCCACGGGCCTGTGGAAGGAGCGTATCCTCGACATTCCCGGCAAGGAACACCTGAAGACGGCCGTGAACTGGCTCAGGCGCATGACGCTGGAGCGCGAGAGCTTTGAAGGGCGCGACGTGGCCATTCTCGGCGGCGGCGGCGTGGCTTTCGACTGCGCCTTCACGGCGAAGCGTCTGAAGGCCCGCTCCGTGCATGTGATCTGCCTGGAAGACGACACCTGTATGCGCGCCCCGGCCGAGGAAGTGCGGCAGGCCCGCGAGGAAGGCATCTTCCTGTACCAGTCCCTGCTCAGCCGGAGCGTGGAAAAAGCAGGGGAGCGCCTGCGCGTGACGGCAGATAGAGTTTCCTCCTTCCGTTTCGACGAAACAGGCCGTCTCCATGCCGACATGGCGGGGGAGGCTCCCTTCTTCCTGGAAGCCGATCTTGTGATCTGTGCAAGCGGCCTCAAGCTCGACGGGACGGTGCTTTGCGGCATGGACGTGGAGCTCACGCCGCGCGGCATGGTGAAAGCGGACGAGGAATTCCGCACCTCTGTGCCCGGACTCTTCGCTGCGGGCGACATGGCTTCCGGCCCCGGGCTTGTGGCCTCCGCCATAGGGGCGGGCCGCAGGGCCGCCGTGGCCATGCACCGCTTCCTCATAGGGGAGAAAGGCGCCCTTGACGTGTTCATCGACGAAGAAGGCTGCGTGTCAACAGGCAAGGCGGACACGCCCGTGACGCCGCATGTGGTGGCCGTTGAGGAGATGATGAATATCGACTATCATGAGCATGCGCTCAGGCAGGTGCAGCCCGTGAAGGAAGATATGCCCGGCGTGGCCTTCCATGAGCTGGAAGGCGGCCTCTCCCCGGAACAGGCCGAGAAGGAGACCTCACGCTGCATGCACTGCGGGCACTGCATGGAGTGCGGTTCCTGTGTGGAAAGCTGCCCCGGCCATATCCTGGAAATGACGGACGACGGCCCCGCCGTGGCCTACCCCGCCCAGTGCTGGCACTGCGGCTGCTGCCGCATTGCCTGCCCCACGGGATCCATAGCCTACAAATTCCCTCTGACCATGATGCTGTGAGGGGGAAAAGGTTATAGCCTGTACAAGGCAGAACAATTCCCGCCGGGAGATTGCCTCTTGGCGGGAATTCTGGAAGCGGGGCGGTCCTTCCGGTCCGGGAGCATGCCGCCCTGCCCCGGGAGGGAAAAGTTTCCGTACGGTTCGGGAAAAGCCCATGCGGCTGCCGGGAAGGGAAATCCGTTTTCCCGCAGGTGCAGGAGATCCGGGCAAAGGGAGAAAGCATGCTTGTTCTTGTCGTCATGTGCGTGTGCGGTGGTTCTCTTATCGGCCTTTTGAACGGTATGCTCGGTGTGGGCGGTTCTTTCATTGCAATCCCGCTGCTTGACGAGGTGCTGCTGCGCCTCGGCGTTTCCCCGTCCGCGGCCCATGTCATGGCCGTGGGCACGGCCCCTGCCACCATTCTCTTTACCTGCATTTCCAGCTTTCTGGCGCACAGGGCCCTGGGCTCCATGCGCGGGGACCTTCTTCGGCGCATGGGGCCGTTCATTCTTGTGGGAAGCCTTGCCGGGGCCTTTCTCGCTCCCCACATGCCCACGCTTTTTCTCAAGCTGCTTTTCGCCGCCGTGCTCATGCTCATGGGGGTGCATCTTCTTCTTCCGCAGAAAACACAGGAAAAGAGCAGCGAGAAACTGGCCTTCCTGGAACCGGTATCGTTTTTTTTCGGCATGCTTGCCAGCATGAGCGGCCTTGCCGGCACATTGATCTGCGTCACCTATCTGTACTGGCGCGGCGTTTCCTGGAGGCAGGCCGTGGGGACAAGTTCCGGTATCGGCCTTGTCATTGCCGTGACTTCCACCCTGGGCTACATAGGTTCCGGCTGGGGAGAAAACTCACTTCCCGCGTGGTCTCTGGGCTACCTGTATCTGCCGGGGGCTTTGTGCCTGCTTGTGCCCGGCATGCTCATGGCAAGGCTCGGGGCCGTGCTGGTCAATGCAAAAAACATGCCTCTCGCGGCTATGAAAAAGGGCGTCGCCGTCATGAACATAGGTATGGCGATCCATGTGGCGTCCTCGGTGTGGTCGTGACTGAAAAAGGGGAAAAGCCCTACGCCTTTTCTCGCCTTTCAAGCCGGAGGGAAGAAGAAAACGCGGTTTTCCGGGCCGCGTTTTTTTGTTTTAATGGCCTCGGCTGTCCGCATGTTCTTTGAGGTCTTTCTTCCGGTGGAAGACGTTCTGCAGCTGCGGAGAGAAAAGGAGAACGATGATGAACTGGGCATTACGCTCCGGCGCAGGGTGTGTCATGGCGCTGGTGTTTATGGTTGAGGGCGCTCTTCTCGGGGGCTGTGCCGGGCGAGTTGAGAGACAGGCAGGGCTTGAGCTTGTCATTCTGCACACCAACGATACCCATTCCTTTCTTGCCGGTATGGACAGATACGGCAACGCCTGTCTTGAGGATGGTGACTGTTCCGGAGGGCTGGGCCGCGTGGCCGCTGCAGTGAAGGCTGCCCGGGAAGGGAAGGACAACGTCATCGCCGTGGATGCGGGAGATCAGTTCCAGGGCACGCTTTTTTACAGTGTGAACAAGTGGCCCATGATCGTGGAGGTGGACAGGGCTATCCCGTGGGACGCCATGACGCTGGGCAACCATGAATTCGACGAGGGCTGCGCTGAGCTGGCCCGTTTTCTGGAGAAGACGCCTACTCCCGTACTGGCTGCCAACCTGGAGGCGGAAGAGGGATGCCCCCTGCACCGGGGAGGTATCGTGCCGCATATCGTGAAGGTCGTGCGCGGCGAAAAGGTGGCCGTTGTAGGCCTTGCCAACGACGAAGTGAAGACTCTTTCTTCCGCCTGCGCACAGACGCATTTCGACGAAGCTGCGGAAACCCTTTCCCGCGAGGTGGAGGAACTCAAGGCGCAGGGAGTGAAGTATATCGTGGCCGTGACGCACCTCGGCCTCCCCGTGGACAGGGCTCTCGCCCGCCGCGTGGACGGCGTAGACGTGATTGTGGGCGGCCACACGCACAGCTACCTGGGGCCGGAACCTTCCGACGGGCCCTATCCTGTGGTGGAACACTCTCCGGACGGCTCCCCCGTGCTGGTGGTCACGACAGGGCGCGGCGCGAAATACCTGGGCAAGCTGACCGTGAATTTCGATGAAAAAGGCGTGCCCGTTGCGTGGAGCGGTTCTGCCTTGGAACTTTCCGCCGACATGCCCGTGGATCCGGCCGTACGGGAGCTTGTCATCCGCTACGGAGCTTCGCTGGAGGAGCTCCGCTCCGAGGTAGTGGGGGTGCACCATCTTTCCCTGCCTGACGGTATGGATCTGTGCAGGGAAGAAGACTGCCTCGGCGGAATGGTCACGGCAGACGCCATGCTGGAGGCTTCGCGCCCGCTGGGGGCTGAAATAGCGCTCTGTAACGGCGGAGCCATACGTGCAGCCTTTCCCGCAGGAAACATCACGCGGGGCGACCTGCTTTCCGTGCATCCCTTCGGCAATGTCGCCGTGCTGCGCGAATATACGGGCGCCCGGCTTCTTGCCGCCTTGGAGCACGGTGTGGCGCAGGAAGGGGGCGTGGGGCCGCGTCTTCTGCAGGTGGCGGGCCTGAGCTATGAGGTGGATGCCTCCCGCCCTGCGGGAGCGCGCATCCTGAAGGCGGAAGTCATGGATGAGCAGGGAAAGGTCGGGCCTGTGGCGCCTGAAAATCGCTATGTGGTGGTACTTGCCGATTATCTTGCTGACGGGGGCGACGGTTACGCCATGCTGAAAGAAGGGAACGTCGTGCCTTCTTCGGAAGAGCTGGTGGTGGATATGGTGGAGGCCTACCTCAGAAAACATTCTCCGCTCCCCATGCCGAAGGGAGGGCGCATCGTCCGGGTAGGACAGGGGGCGTCTGCGGATACTTCAAAATGAGAGTCATTGTCTGATCAGTAAGAATTTTGTGGTCATGGACGCAGCCGTTCATGGGTGGGCCTTTTGCCGAGGGAAAAGAATCTGCAAAAGGTGAAAAAGTAACGTATGGTGAAAATATTTTTTGTTTTGCTGACTGTGAATGCGGCTTAGGAAAACATCAGTTTTTTTTTAAGCAGATTCTTGCCCCAAGTACTGTTTTGGTATATGGTTTCTTATCAGGAGAAGTCCTCG
>NZ_DYZA01000179.1 GCF_020741395.1 Mailhella massiliensis
GGTGAGCAGGGAAGTCCGGCTTTCTTCAAGCGTCGGATGAAGAAAAAGGTGCAGGTTGGGGGCCTCGGCGTCCGTGTCCACGGCGACAAGGGGCGTATCCCACACCCGCGCCAGAGAAGCCGTAACGCTGGTCTTGCCCGCGCCGCCCTTGCCGCTGGCAATGGCGATTTTCATAAGCATCCCCTACTTGTTGGAAGCTTCCGCAAAGGGAAGTTCCCCGCGCGCAAAACGCTCCACAGCTTCCCGCACGGTAATGCCCTCCACATCCTGGCAGATTTTAATGCCCGCGGCGGTAAGCGCATCGAAGGCCTTGGGGCCCACATAACCGCTGAGCACCACTTCCACCCCGGCGCGCGCCATGCGTTCCGCAGTTTCTATACCCGCGCCCATGGCCATCATCTGCGACGCTCCGTTGTCGATGTACTCCACCTTCATGTCCGGCAGATCCACCACCACAAAGCCGCCGGCACGCCCGAAACGGGGGTCGACATAATCGTCAAGGGTGGGGCCTTCACTGGAAACGGCTATTTTCTGCATTGTTATCTCCTTGCAAGAAGTACGGGAACAGTGCTGGGAAAGGGCGTAACTGCCCCCCTCTATGCGCAGCGCAAGGCCCCGGCAGAGGGCCGTGGCCACAGTGCGCCGCGCGGAAGAAAGCGTGCGCCCGAAAATGAAGCGCGACACGCGCATCCTTTCTGCGGCCTCAATGGCGGTAAGCCCCTCCATGTCGGCAAGGCGCAGGGCTTCCAGCTCATCTACGCTCAAGGTGGCCTCTTCCAGCTCCCGCATGGGTATGCCCCGGGGCTTGAAATAGGTCACGCAAGGCGCGCTGCTCACATAACGGCAATGTTTCGGGCGGGGCATCCTTTCTCCCTGGCGTGATCCTCACGCATCACATCTCTGTTGTTTTGCACAAATGAGCATAATACACAAAAACGCCCTGTCAAGCTCGGCAAACATATTTTTTCCCGCAGGGGCCTTGCTTCCTCCGGCATGTCCTTTTGCCGCCGCTCCCAGCAGGCACTCCGGGCAAAGGGCGTTTGACTTGCCTGAGCTCCTTTGCCGCGCTCTCCGGCAGGGAAGCCCTATCTTCACTCTTGCCGGAGAGCGTACAGAAAGACGCGACAAAAGCAGGATCAGGCAAGAAAAAGAAAGAATCGTGACTGTTCCCCCTTCCCTATTCCTTCATAATTGCGGCGGGAGTGCCGCAACTTGCGAAAACTGTTCAGGAACGCTATGTCCTTTCCAAAAGGAAACATCATGGATCACGGTATTCTTTTCGATCATGCCCGCACCGCGCGTATCGGCCTGCCGGAAGCAGTGTTCTGCGAAGGCAAGCCCGTGGAAGCCGTGCGCGAGCTTCTGGAACAGTTCGGCAGAGGTTCAGGCCGCCCCATCCTGTTCACAAGGCTTGCCGAAAGCATTTTCGCCCAGATACCCGCCGCCGTGCAGGAGCGCTATGATTACCATCCGCTTTCCCGCACGGCTTTCGGCGAGACGCTTCCCGCCCGGAGCCGGGGGCGGGTGGCCATTGTCTCCGCCGGCACGGCGGACGGCGCCGTGACATGGGAAGCTGCGCGCACCCTGGAATACCTCGGCATTGGACACAAGGTTTTTGAAGACTGCGGTGTGGCAGGACTGTGGAGACTCACCGAAAGAATTGAGGAAATCAACCGCTTTCAGGCTGTCATTGTAGTGGCAGGGCTGGATGCGGCCCTTGCCAGCGTACTCGGAGGGCTGACCCCCCTGCCCGTTTTCGGCGTGCCCACCTCCGTGGGCTACGGCGTCGCCCGGGGCGGGCACGCCGCGCTCTCCAGCATGCTTTCAAGCTGCGCCCCCGGCATCGCCATCATGAACATCGACAACGGCTACGGCGCGGCATGCGCCGCGGCGCGCGTGGTAAACAACCTATGAGCAGCGAACATCACGAACATTCCCACCATCACCATAACGACGCCCCCTCCGGCCCCGTGCTGACCATACGTGCCCATTCCGGCCTTTCCGGCGATATTTTCCTCGCAGGGCTTCTGTGCATGACGGGCCTGGATAAAAAAGAAATGGACGAAAGGCTCGCCGCCGTCATGCCCGAACTCAAAGGTGCCGTGCACCTGATGCGCCGGGAAGTAAACCATATCGGAGGGATGCACGCGCAGGTCGACCTGCCCCGGCAGCACGAGCACCGCACCCTTGCCGACGTGCTTTCCGTTATCGCCGCAAACGGCATGGCCGAAGAGGCCAAAAAGCTCGCCGCAAAAACCTTCACCATCCTTGCCCGGGCCGAAGCAGCCGTGCACGGCAAAACTCCGGAGGAAGTACATTTCCACGAAGTGGGCGCGCTGGACAGTATCCTCGATATCTGTATGAGCTGTGAACTGTTCTGCCTGCTTGCCCCCTCGCGCTTCGTGGTCAGCCCGCTGCCCATGGCCGACGGCTTCGTACGCTGCGCCCACGGCGTCATCCCCGTGCCTGCCCCGGCAGTGCTGGAGCTCATGGACGGCATACCGGTACGCCCCTTCCCCGGGCAGGGGGAAACCGTCACCCCCACGGCCATGGCACTTTTGAAGGCGCTCCCCACAGAGTTCGGCCCCTGGCCCTCCATGCGGGTGGAAAAAAAGGCCCTGGTCTACGGCACGCATGTCTTTGAAGATGCGCCGAACGGGGTGCTTTTCGCATGCGGAAGCCCGGACGCCGACCAGTCTTTTTGAGGAGAAGGCCATGTATCCTGCTTCTCTTGCCGGGTTGCGGCAGGTGCTTTCCGACGCGGCGGAAGGCGGATGCTTTGCCCTCGCCTATTCCGGCGGGTTGGACAGCCGTTTCCTTGCCCATGCCGCAGGGCTTTTCGGCCTGAAGCCCCTGCTTCTGCACGTCACCGGGCCCCATGTACCGCCGGAAGAAACGGATTTCGCCCGCGCGTGGGCGGAAAAGAACGCCCTCCCCTTCCGGGAAGCAGCGGTGGATCCTCTGAGCCTTCCCCTTGTGGCGGCGGGCTCGCGCGAGCGCTGCTACGCATGCAAGAAGAAACTCTTCACCTGCCTTCTCGCGGAAACGTCCCTGCCCCTTTGCGACGGCACCAACGCTTCCGATACCTCGGCCTATCGCCCGGGGATCCGGGCCGTGCGGGAACTCGGCGTCCTCTCTCCTCTAGCCCTTGCCGGTTTCGGCAAAAAGGAGATACACTTCTTTGCGGAGGCAACCGGCATGGAACAGCCCCTGCAGAAGGCGCGTCCATGCCTGCTCACGCGCCTGCCCTACGGCGCTAAGCCTACCGGAAAAATGCTGGCCGCCATAGCTTCCGGGGAAAAGGCAGCCCGCGTTTCCCTTGCCTCGGCAGGCCTGCCCGAAGCCGATCTGCGCCTGCGCCTTATCGCACCGGAAAGGCTTGAACTTCACCTCATCGACTCCGACATGGAAAAGCTGAGCGCACCTTCACGGGAAGAACTCGTCCGGAACATCCATGCCGCCATGCCCGGATACCCGCGCCCCGTCCTGTCGGCGCAGGCGTCGCTTTCCGGCTTTTTCGACAGGACATGACAACCGCCCCATACCGTACCAGGAGAAAACTTATGGCAGCATCAAAAGTCTATTTCACCGACATGCGTTGCAAGGTGGGTACCAGCCTTCTGGAGAAACTGGACAAGCTCATGCTTGCCGCAGGCATGGAACGCATGGACTTTGAGAACAAATTCGTGGCGATCAAAATGCATTTCGGAGAGCCGGGGAACCTTTCCTTCCTGCGCCCCAACTTTGCCCGCGCCGTGGCCGACCGCGTGAAGGCTCTCGGCGGCAAGCCATTCCTCACCGACTGCAACACCCTCTATGTGGGCCGGCGCAAGGATGCCCTTGAACACCTCGCCGCTGCCAATGAAAACGGCTTCTCGCCGCTCAGCACCGGCTGCCAGATCATCATCGCCGACGGGCTGAAGGGGACGGACGACGTGGAAGTACCCGTGCATGGGGGCATCATCCTCAAAAGCGCCTTTATCGGCCGCGCCGTCATGGATGCCGATATATTCATTTCCCTCACTCATTTCAAGGGACATGAGCTCACCGGCTTCGGCGGCGCTATCAAGAACATCGGCATGGGCTGCGGCAGCCGCGCCGGGAAAATGGCCATGCACTGCAACGGCAAGCCCACGGTGGATGAGGAAAAGTGCCGCGGCTGCCGTACCTGTACCCGCTACTGTGCTCAGCAGGCCATTACCGTGACGGAACACAAGGCGCATATCGACCATGAAAAGTGTGTAGGCTGCGGCCGATGCATCGGCGTATGCAACTTCAACGCCATTGCCAACGATATCGACGCCAGCAACAACGACGTCAACTGCCGCATGGCCGAGTATGCCAAAGCGGTTGTGGACGGCCGCCCCCACTTCCACATCAGCATCGTCAACCAGGTCTCCCCCTGCTGCGACTGTCACGGAGAAAACGACGCCGCCGTTGTACCGGATATCGGCATGTTCGCCAGTTTCGACCCTGTGGCTCTTGACAAGGCCTGCATCGACGCGGTGAACGCCGCCCCGGCCATAGCCACCAGCGTGCTCAGTCAATGCGACCATGCCGGACACGACCATTTCACCAGCATTCATCCCGCCACGGACTGGCGCGGCCAGATCCGCCATGCCGAAGCCGTCGGCCTGGGCAGCGGGGAATACGAACTCATCACCCTGTAAGCCATACGCTTTGCCGGGCCGCATTCTTCAGGGATGCGGCCCTTTTCATCCCGCTTCCCCATTCGCCGATCTTCTTTTCACAGGAATATCCCCGTGAAAAGCGTAAGCCGAGACGCAGACGCCGAGAAAACTCTTTTTTCCCACGGAAGCCGCAGAGTCGAGGCGATAATGCTTTCCTGCAAAGCGCACGACAAAAAACGCCTTCCTCTTTCAGGCTCCTCTTTCCGCCTCGCATTCCTTCATCAGCGCCTCCAGAAAGCGTTCCGCCGCCCGGGAAAACATCTGATATTTCTTCCATGCTACAACAAGCCCCACCTCAAGGCGAGGCTCCAGCGGACGGAAGCATAATGCTCCCCCGGCCTCGCAGTGCACGATGCCGTCCAGGCACAGGGCGCAGCCCATGCCCTCCTCCACCATGACCGAAGCGTTGTAGAGAAGGTTATAAGTCCCCAGCACGTTCAGAGAGTCAAACCTTTCCCCCATCCAGGCGGCGATCTCATTGGCCACAAGGTGCTGACGTGAGCAGAAAAGGGGAAGAGCTGCCACGTCCGAAGGGCCCAGAGCCGCTTTTCCGGCAAGGGGGTGGTCGCTTCTCATAAGCACGCCCCACACGTCCTTCATGGGCAGGCGCACATATTCATAGCGGGAGAGGTCGGCCGGCCCCACGAATACGCCGAAGTCCACCAGCCCTTCATCCAGTTTTTCCATGACCTCGGCGGCGTTGCCGCTGAACAGATGATAGGCAATATGCGGGTGCGCGGAAAAAAGGCGGCGGGCGGCCCCGGCAATAAGCCGCATGGCCTGCGTTTCTCCTCCGCCTATGTGAACGTCCCCGCTCACTTCCTCCTCCGCTACGCGGAACTCTTCCACCGTCCTGTCGGCAAGGGCCACGATTTCCTGTGCCCTCTTACGCAGGAACATGCCGTCCTCCGTGAGCGTCATCCTCCGCCCGCCGCGCAGAAAAAGCTTTTTGCCGAGTTCCTCTTCCAGATCCATGATCTGGCGGGAAAGCGTAGGCTGCGTAACATGCAGAAGTTCCGCCGCCTTCGATATGTTCTCCTCCCCGGCCACAGCCAGAAAATAGCGCAGTACCCGAAGTTCCATGACTCTCCTTTCCGTCTCCGTCGATCCCGGTCTGTTTTCCTTCCCCCGGATAAGGACAATCCCGGAAAAGTATGTCCCGTCCCTCATTCAGCGTTTCTGGTTCCGTGCCTCACGCTCAGCCCGCAAAGAAAAACACCGAACCCCCTGTCGCGTATTCCCATAAACGTCTCTTCGCCAGAATAGCGGCCTTTTTCATGCCCGTAAAGCATGGTTTTTCATTCAATATAAGTATTGGCTATGGAAAAAATTTTCCCTTATAACACATGCAGAGCCGCCTTCAGGCCTGCGGTTCCCAGGAGCATTTATGAAACATATAGCCTCAGCGTTTCTTTCCGCCTTTCTGGCCTTTTCCTCCCTGCCCGCGTGGGCGGAACATTCTCCCTTCCCCGTGCCGGATACCGTGAGCCCGGAACTCAGAGCCATGATCGAAAAGGGGATTCCCTCCGGCTGGGACAGGCCCCCCCAGAGCCTTGAAGATTGGAAGGCCTGGGCCTCCGCCATGGCCGAAAAGCAGTGCGCCGCCCTGCCCGCCCTTCGCGAAAAGCTGGGCGTGACCTCCAGATCTGCCGTCATGGGCGGCGTGCCGGTCTTCATCATAGAACCGAAGGATACGGCCGACGACGGACGCATCCTCCTGCACCTGCACGGCGGCGGTTATGTGCTGGGCCGGGGCGAGGCAGGCACGCAGGAAGCCGTGCTCATGGCGGGACTCGGCAGGTTCAGAATCATTTCCGTGGATTACCGCATGGCCCCTGACTACCCCTACCCCGCCGCCATGGATGATGCCATGGCCGTGTACCGTGAGCTTCTCACCAGGGCGCCTGCGGAGCGCATCGGCGTTTTCGGCACGTCCACGGGCGGGGCCATGACGCTTATCCTCGCTCTTCGTGCCAAGGCCGAAAATCTGCCCCTTCCCGCCGCTCTCGGAGCGGGAACCCCGTGGACGGAACTTAGCAAAACGGGCGACAGCTACTTCACCCACGAAGGGCTGGACAACGTGCTTGTGGGCTATGGCGGCTGGCTGGCCGGAGCGGCCCGGCTCTACAGCGCGGGGCACAGCATGGAAGACCCTTTCCTTTCCCCCATGTACGGTGATGTTCGGGGGTTGCCGCCCACCATGCTCACTTCCGGCACGCGGGACCTCTTCCTCAGCAACACCGTGCGTATGCACCTGAAGCTGCGTGAAGCGGGCGTGCCCGCCGACCTCATCGTTTTTGAAGGGCTCTCCCATGCACAGTACCACATGGATGAAGATATGCCGGAAGCCCGCTTCCACTTCCGCGAACTCAGCCGTTTCTTCCGCACGCATCTGAAAGAGGCCCGTCCCGAAGAGCGCAACTAGCTTTCCCTTTTCCCATTCCGCCCTTACGGCGCATCCCTCCCCGGACTTTCCCGGAAAGCCCGCTTCAGGATATGTTTCGCCCTGTCGAGCCCGGAAGAGACCTTCTCGCTCACCCGCAACAGCAAGGAGGCACCATGCCGAGGTCCCTCGTCAACGCTTTGCCGACCGGCCTTCTTTTCAATCCGGCTCTTCCCGAACCAGCTCGGGATACCCCCCTCCCGTCGATGCCGCCCGCATCTGTCGGTGCGACACCCCGAATATGAACAATAGGAAGCTGATCAACTTCTCCCCTTCAACAATATCGGCTCCTTTCCCCGCGACCCTGCTCTTCATTGCGGAAGAAAGGTGCAGGCCATGGAATGCAGGAAGAAAGCCCGCAGGCAGCGTACCCGGGGAACTTTTTCTCATCTAAGAAGTGTAGCATGGGCAATTCATGACCATGTGAGCATCATCCCCTTTGCGGACGTACCGAATTCTTCAAGTAAAGCTTGAAATAAATAGCGGGGCCGTTCTCCCGCTCTTCACATCCCTATGTGCAACACTTTCCAACCGCAGGTTGAATCCGCCATGGAAGCTTCCCCCATCACCCCTCCCCTTGCCAGAGCCCGCTGGTCCGCCGTCTTTTCCTTGTTCCTGGGCGTGACATGCCTTATTTCCGCCGAATTCACACCCGTGAGCCTGCTCACTCCCCTTTCCCTGGGCCTCGGCATTTCCGAAGGCATGGCCGGCCAGAGCGTCACCGCCGTGGGCGCCCTCGCCGTGCTCACCAGTCTGCTGCTCGCCCCCCTCACCCCGCATACCGACAGGCGGCGCATACTCCTTATCCTTTCCGCCCTGCTCATCGCCTCCAATCTTCTGGTGGCCTCGGCCCGCAGCTATGCCGCACTCATGCTGGGGCGCGCGCTGCTCGGCGTCTGCGTGGGCGGCTTCTGGTCTCTGGCCTCCGCCGTAACCATACAGCTTGTCCCGCAAAAGGATATCCCCCGCGCCCTGAGCATCCTTTATTCCGGTGTATCCGTGGCCACCATCCTTTCTCTTCCTCTGGCCAGCCTGCTGGAAGCGTATTTCGGCTGGCGCAACGTATTCCTGTTCTCGACGCTTCCCGGCATCCTCTCCCTCCTCTGGCAGTATGCCGCCCTTCCCTCCATTCCGCCGCGCCCCGGCAACGACTTTCGCGCCATGTTCTCCCTGTTGAAGGTGAAATGGGTACTGGCAGGTATGACTGCCACCATCTTCAGCTATGGGGGGTATCACGCTCTCTTCACTTATCTGCGTCCCTGCCTGGAACACAACCTCCAGCTGGATCCGGTCGGGCTTTCCTCCATGCTTCTGGCCTACGGTACGGCCAATACCCTCGGTACGCTGTGCGCAGGGGTGATTCTGAACAGGCATTTTCGCCTCACCATGCTCGGCGTGCACGGCTCACTCACGGCGGCAGCCCTGTTCCTGTTCCTCTTCCCCGGACATACGGCCGCATGCCTCGGGCTTCTCCTCTTCTGGGGTTTTGCCTTCGGCCTCATCTGCGTGGGCTGGACGGCATGGATAGCCCTCACCCTGGCCGACAAGGCGGAAATCGCCGGAGGGCTTTCCGTGGCGGCCATTCAGTTCTCCATAGGCCTGGCGGCAGCCGTGGGCGGCCGCATCTACGACAGCTCGGGCATGCCGGGCATCTTCACCCTGTCGGCGGCAATTCTTGCCTCGGCCGCGCTCCTTGCCCTGGCAAGCTTCGCGCTCCATGCAAAAAGTACCGGCAGAAGCCTGCATTAAAAACAGTTCGGGAACCATGCCTCCGCCACACCCATCCGGCCCCGCTCTCCGTGACGCGTTCTGCATCATCCCGAGAGCATCGTGCAAGAAATCGAGAGAAGAGGCTCTGTTTTTCCCCCATGTCCGGCGTTATCTTTTCCCTATGCCGGACGCACGGAAGACGCCGCCCCGCGGCCTTCCGCAACGCATCTTCGACGCGCCCTCAAAAGCCTGACCAAGGAGCAGTCATGGACACCATCACCGATCTTTTTCCCAGAGGAGAGGCCAATACCGCCTATGCCGCATACTTCACCGGCAACAGCTGGCTCAGCATGCTTTCCACGGAAGGCGTCGTCATCGGCAACGTGACCTTTGAACCCGGTTGCCGCAATCACTGGCACATCCATCACGCATCAAAAAACGGCGGACAGATACTTCTCTGCACCGCCGGGCGCGGCTGGTACCAGGAATGGGGCAGCCCTGCCCGGGAACTTTTTCCGGGCGACGTCGTCATCATTCCCGCCGGGGTGAAGCACTGGCACGGAGCAGCGAAAGACAGCTGGTTCGCCCATGTGGCCGTGGAAGTGCCGGGAGAAAACAGCCGCAATGAATGGCTGGAACCCGTGGAAGAGGACGATTACGCGGCCCTTGCCTGAACCGGAATGCACTTCGGCCCGGGCTTCTTTCTCCTGAGCGCCTGCGTGGGCGAAACG
>NZ_DYZA01000180.1 GCF_020741395.1 Mailhella massiliensis
CGAGGACGTACTCGCCCAGATTAACGCGGCCAAATCCGCGCTGCACCGGGTGGGACAGGTGGTGCTGGAAGGCCATATCAATCACTGCGTGCGCGACGGTATAGAACACGGCGATGCAGAACAGACCATCGCCAGCTTCACCAAAGCCGTGGAGCGCTTTGCCAACATAAACTGAAAGATTCTCGGCTGTCTGTGCAGCCGTTTTCCGTTCTTGACAAACCTATACCCCTATAGGTATTTTATCCATACCCCCATGGGTATAGGAGATGTTCATGAACAAGAAGGATATGCTGTCTCTCTGGCGTGATTTCAAAGTGGATATCATCTGCCTTGCCGTTTCCGGCATAGCGCTGCTTCTGAGCATGGTCGCACCTTCCGCCTTTGCCGTGGATCCGGCCTGGGTGGCCATTCTTCTGTGCGGCGTTCCCATCATCAAGGACGCCGTCATCGGCCTTGCCACGGAATTCGATATCAAGGCCGACGTTCTCGTGGCCACGGCGCTCATTGCTTCCGTCATCATCGGTGAAGATTTCGCGGCCGGGGAAGTGGCCTTCATCATGCAACTCGGCGCACTTCTGGAAGAAGCAACTACAGCCCGAGCCAGGGCAGGCATAGAAAAACTGGTGAACCTCACACCTCAGACGGCGCGCTTTCTACGCAACGGGGAAGAAGTCACGGCCCCGGCCGATGATGTTCGGGCGGGCGACCGGCTCCGTGTGCTCCCCGGGGAAACCATTCCGGCCGACGGCGTCATACTGCGTGGTGAAAGCTCCGTGGATCAGGCCCTGCTCACCGGCGAATCCCTGCCTGTGGACAAAAAGGAAGGGGATGAAGTTTTCAGCGGCACGGTGAACCTTTTCGGATCCTTCGACATGAAAGCCACGCACAGCGGAGAGAACAGTTCCCTCCAGCGCATGATACGGCTCGTACAGTCTGCGGACGCGGGCAAGGCCAAGGTGGTTCGTCTTGCCGATCGATGGGCTACATGGATAGTGGCGGGAGCCTTTGCCGCTGCCCTTGCCACATGGCTCGCTACCGGGGAAATCATACGCGCAGTCACCATTCTCGTAGTGTTCTGCCCATGTTCCCTGGTGCTGGCCACTCCTACAGCCATTGTGGCGGCTATAGGCAACCTCACAAGGCACGGTATTCTGGTAAGAGAAGGGGATGCTCTGGAACGCCTCGCAGATGTCACGACCTGCGCCTTCGATAAGACGGGTACGCTCACCTGCGGCACTCCTCACGTCGCAGCCGTATGCACGTTCGACAGCGCCCTGTCCGAACATGCACTATATCGCCTCGCGGCGGGTGCAGAACAGCGTTCGGAGCACCCTCTGGGCAAAGCAGTGGTGCGGAACTTCAGGGAACTCAATGATTCTGCCCTCCCCGCCGTGGATGAATTCCAGATGGTGCCTGGCAAGGGAGTGCGCGCCCTCATGGAAAAAAACAGCGTGCTCGCGGGAAGCGCCGCCTTCCTTGAGGGCGAGGGATGCCGTCTGCACGAGGTCCAGCTCAAGCAGGCGGAGACCTTCGTGGCTGAGGGCTGCACCATCATCTGGCTGGCCGTGAACGGGAAGGCTGCCGGTTTTCTTGCCCTCTCCGATCTTCCGAGGCCGGATGCTGCGGCCACCGTACAGGCTCTGAAGGACTCCGGCATCACCCCTGTGCTGCTCACGGGAGACCATAACAATGCGGCCCGACATATTGCGGAAAAGCTAGGCATACGCGATTTCCATGCCGAGTGTCTGCCGGAAGACAAGTTGCGCTTCATGGACGCGCGACATGACAAGGTATGTATGATAGGCGATGGCATCAACGACGCTCCGGCGCTCAAAAAAGCCCATGTGGGCATGGCCATGGGCGGCATGGGCAGCGACATTGCCGTAGACGCAGCCGATCTTGTACTCGTGCGCGACGGTATAGGCGAAGTACCGCATGCCTTCCGCCTTTCCAAGCGCATGATGGCAGCCATACGCTTCAACCTCACCTTTTCCATGCTGTTGAACTTCGCGGCAATCATCCTGGCGGCTCTGGGCCTGCTCAGTCCGGTGACGGGTGCTCTGGTTCACAATGCCGGTTCCGTGGCCGTCATCCTCCATTCCGCACTTCTTCTGAAGTGGGAAATACGACAGGACTGATCCCCGAAAATCAATACAAAAAAACAAACCGTTGCGCCGCTGCCCCCCAGTACCGCTCCGGAACACAGGTCGTAAACAGCCTCGCTCCGGAAACACACCGTCTTCTTCATCGAAATACGTCAGGAGGCTCCCTTGGGGGCCTCTTGCTATTTTTTCAGGAAACCGTAAAGAAGGGGCGGAACCCATCACCTTTTCCCGAGAGGACGCCCATGCCGTTCAGCTGGAAAAACGACTTCAAGATCATTCTCGCCGTGTGCGTCGCTTCCGTCCTCATGGCTCTCAACATCAACACATTCGTACAGACCGGCGGACTCTATCCCGGAGGGGCCACGGGACTTACCATCCTCATCCAACGCATTGCGGAAAAATTCCTGGATATCCGGCTTTCCTTCGCTGTGGTCAACTTTTTGCTGAACATGATCCCCATCTACATCGGGTTCCGCTACATCGGCAAAAGGTTCACGCTCTATTCCTGCCTCATGATCGTGCTCACCGGTATTCTTACTGACCTCATTCCCTCCTATATCATCACCTACGATATCCTGCTTATCAGTATTTTCGGCGGCATCATCAACGGCTTCTCCATAAGCCTGTGCCTGCGTATGGACACCACAAGCGGCGGCACGGACTTCATCGCCATTTACCTTTCCCGTAAAAAGGGTATCGATTCCTGGAACATCATTCTCTATTTCAATGTGATCCTGCTGCTTGTGGCGGGGTTCACCTTCGGCTGGGACAAGGCGCTCTACTCCATCTTCTTCCAGTACACCACCACGCAGGTTCTGCACATACTCTACACACGCTACCAGAAAAAAACACTGTTCATCGTTACCGACAATCCCAGGGAAGTGTGCGACGTCATCTATGCCACCTCCAAGCACGGGGCGACCATCCTCAAAGGGGAAGGTTCTTTCCACCTGAACGAACGCAGTCTCGTCTACTCCGTAGTTTCCAGCGACGAAAGCAAGAAGGTCGTGAACGCCATACGGGAGGTAGACCCCTATTCCTTCATCAATACGGTGAAAACCCAGGAACTGGCCGGTCTTTTTTATCAGCGCCCCACGCTGTAGCCCCTGGCCATGCCCGCAACGCCCCGGCTTTCGCTTCGGGACAACCCGCTTTTCCGGACGTCCCAGGTATATCGCTCTTGTCCTGAGTATCCCGGAAGTATCTCCCCCTTCGCGCCATGTATCGGATACGTCCCCTGAAAATATGCGGGAAGGCGCGGCTCTTCCCCCCCCCGCGAAAAACAAACGTCATTTTTCCCGGGCCTTTCTCTATCCACGGTTTTCTCCTTTGCCTCTACTATCCTTGCTTTCACCCCCTGCAAGGCCACCGGCCCGGCCGTACAGGCTTTGCTCTTCTCCCTTCACAGAAGTAAGCCTCGATCAACTCATTGCCCGACGGCAACAGATTTGAAAGCGGCCTTACCATATCTGTTTCCTCCCCCCACGCTTCTTCCCGGGCACCAGTCTCTCCCGGGAACGCTACGGCGCTCATACCCATCCGCCGGCAAAAGGCATAAAGCGAGAGCTACGGCCCCCTGTCGGGCAGGGCCGTCATCATTTCCGCAAAGAACACTCAATCCATTCCTGTCGTACAGCGGACAACAGGCGGGACATACGAACACAACCCCCTCATGCCTCCGTCACGAACCTTCCCGCCATCACTCCGCCAGGAGGCTTTTCCTGTGCTGCATCGTCCGCCCCTTCATCGAGGAACTCATGGACTCTCAGTTCCGCGAAGAAATACTGTTATGGGGATGAGCCCCTCCTGTGAACAGTCCGCCAGAGCTCGCAGCTCTCGGAAGCCTTCCCCGATCTGGATTTCTCATCCGTCACCGTGAATCAATAAACCGAAAAACCTATCTCCATGAAACGAAGAGCCGGCCCTTTCGGACCGGCTCTTTCTC
>NZ_DYZA01000181.1 GCF_020741395.1 Mailhella massiliensis
CTCTCGGATCTTCTCTCGTCGGGCGTTTTCTTCCGGGGTACGATTCTTTCTAGCCATATGCTATACCTCCTGTGCGCTGCTTCTATTCTACACCACGTAGGAGGTTTACACAAAATTTGGGATAGTCTCGCTGGTCGCGGGCCATAGCCGCCTTTTGCTGGTTTTCACGCTGTTCCTGACGCTTGTGTGCCTCTGTAATATCTCTGCCCAGAATATTGGCGACGGGCTCTCCGGCTTCATCCCTGCTGATGAACACATTGATCTCATGCCATTCCTCGCCATAATCCGTCAGGGCACCGTACTCAAGGTTCCCAATGAAGCCGTTGGCATTGATTCTTGCCCGAAGCGCGTCCAGACTGGCCAGCGCCGCAAACTGGGACACGTTCTCCGGGTCCAGATAGGCGATCTTTTTGCTGTACGCGGTTTCATAGTCATCGGTGGATTTGAAGATCTCCATGAACTGGGTCATGCCGGTGCCAATGATCATGCTGTACTTGCCGGTTCGCAGGTTCAGGGTCAGGTTGTAGCTGTAGAGCAGCTTGGTCAGCTCGGACAGAATCTGGTTTTTCGCAGCCGCTGCACGAAGCTCCTTTTCATTTCGGTCCTGTGCATTATGGGCTTCCGTGATGTCGCGTCCCAGGATGTTGGCAACCCTTGATCCATCCTCCTCAGTGCCAATAAACACATTGACTTCATGCCACTCGTATTCAACATCCCCCGGATAGAGAACCGGGTACTCCAGCGTCCCCCTGTACCCGCTCTCTGACGGATTGCTCCTTGCCGATGCTAAATCGGTCAGCTCATTGAAGCGGCCCAGATAAGCCGGATGAATGAGGCTGTCCTGAAATGCCCGCAGTTCCCTGTAATCGCTGTGCTTCCTGTATTCATCAACGGTTCGTTCCATGCCCGTTCCGGTGATCAGAGTATAGCCCTGCGTTTGAAGATCCACCGTCAGGTTGTAGCTGTACATGATCTGGGTGATCTGGGACAGGATCCTGTCCTTCTTTGCAGGTTCCTTTTTCAGCTCGTTTTTGGTTTTCCAGATGGAGTAGCTCTTTTCAATAAAGAAGCTCAGCGTTTCCTTCAGGAGCGCATAGGCGCCCTGCATTTCCTTTCCGGTTTTCCGCTGCATTCGGGAAAGAATCTCTCTGACTGCATGTTCGTCCATTCCAAGCCCTGCTGTCTTTTGCAGGATTTCTTCATCTTTCTGTGCAGCAGATAGCGCCTGCCCGGCCAGCACCTTTCCAAGCACCTGCCCATCCGGCAAAACGATGGGAATCGAGAAATCCCAGAATCCAAAGGGGCACTCATAGACACCGTCCAAATCGGATTTCCATGTTGCCATGCAGCAGGCCATGCCCTTGTCACAGGACTGAACCATCCGGCAAAACTCTGTGATTCCGAAATCCTCAGAGACCTGGTTGCCCTCTGTGTCAACAATCACAGTGGCCATGCCGCAGCTTTTGGACCAGTTATCCAGCAGGCTGTACAGCTGGTTCATATCACAAAACGCCTGCAGCTTCAGGCCGGCCTTTTCCGTTTCCATATCACGGCGATTCTCCATCATCGTCTCTCCTTTATTGCCGGCTGCTACCGGAAATCACGCGAAGCACTTCCTTGCCATCCAGCGGCTTGGACAGATGCGCATTCATTCCTGCATTCCTGGTTGCCTGCCTGTCCTCGTCAAAGGCATTTGCGGTCATGGCAATGATCGTGATCGTACGGGCATCGCTTCGATCCATCAGACGGATCGCTTTCGCCGCCTCGATTCCGTTCATCACCGGCATCATCACATCCATCAGAATCACGTCAACTGTCCCGGCAGGATTCTGCGCAAACAGGTCAACCGCCTGTTTTCCGTCAAACGCCTTCGTCACGACAGCTCCGGCGTCCTCCAAAAGGTACTGCGCAATTTCCATGTTCAGTTCATTGTCCTCAACCAGCAGAATATGAGGATAATGTGTCCATGCGCACAGCAAAAGATAATAAAATAGCAAATTACATTTTATCACATCTGTCGGATACATTCAACAGAATTTTGCAATATTCGACAAGATAGAAGAGAGGGGAACAAAATGCAGGTTCAGCTTAAGCCCTGGGGAAACAGCCAGGGCATCCGGTTTTCCCGAGAGTTTCTCGCCTCTGCCGGAATCAAACCAGACGATGTCCAGACCGCGAGGATTGAGAAAGGCAGCATCATACTGAGCAAGCAGGTGGTGTCTGGAAAACGGTGTGTCGGAGAAGACCTATTACTATGGACAGAGACGAATCATTGATTGACATCTGTAAGCGGAATGGCAAGAGCAAGACGCTATGGCTGGGGGATAAGGGTAAAACGCTGAACTATATCCCGAAGTCAGACGAGATGGTTTAAGAAGCTCAAAACTGATGGAAAGCAAGACCAACGGAAATGGCCCTGCCAGCAGCATTGCCAGGCAGGGCCTTGTGTATGACGGAAATATGGAGTTATGCTCTGTGAGCGGCGTTTTTGCCAGCCAGACGGCCGAAGGTGATGCTGCGGCCTGCGGCACAGCCTGCCAGCAGGTTAGGGTAGCTGGCATCGAAGTAGCCGCCGGAGCAGTCGCCTGCTACGTACAGGCCCTCGATGGGCTCACCCTTGGCATTGACGGCGTTCATGTTGGTGTCGATGCGGATGCCGTCCAGCGTGCAGATGAAGTAGCCGCCGCTCATGCGGATGCCCTCATAGGGCGGCTGACGCAGTGCAGACAGGCGGAAGGCCTCCTTGCCGAAATCCTCGTCCTGCTGCTTGTCGTACAGCTCGTTGTAGCGCGCCACGGTCTTGACGAAGTTCTCCACCGGCAGGCCCAGCTTCTGGGCCAGCTCCTCGATGGTGTCGGCCTTGACCACGATGCCTTGGTCGCGGTACATGGACATGAACACAGCCTCGTTGAACTCCAGCGGCCAGACGGATTCCGCGCCGTTGACGTGGGGGAACATGCGGCTGCAGCCGTGGGTGTCGAAGCGCATCATGTCCTGGATGTAGTTGGCATCCCACACCTCGGCGTAGGTCATGCCGGGCAGGGTGTGCGCCATGTGGAGGATGTGGTCGTAGCAGCCGGACTCATTGGTGAAGCGGTTGCCATTCAGGTCGACCTTCAGGAAGGGCTGGCTGCCCATCCAGAACAGCACGCCCTCGGGCTGGCTGCCCACCTGATCGGGCCGGATGCCGCCGCGGTCAAAAAGCATGCCGCTGTGGGTCTCGTCCATCGCCGCGCCCGCCCACAGACAGGCCTTGATGCCGTCGCCCATGCTGCCGGGGTAGGAGTAGTTGATGTTGATCATCTTGACGGTCTCGGGCTGCAGGGCCTGCATCATGTCCTTGTTGAGGCTGTAGCCGCCGGTGCAGACGATCACGCCCTTGCTGGCGTTGTAGCGCACCATGCCCTCGGGGGTATTGGCGTACATGCCGGTGACCTTGCCGTCCTCGTGGATCAGGCGCACCAGCGTGGTATTGTAGTGCACCTCCAGACCCAGGCGGATGCCGTAATCCTTCAGCGCCTTGGCGGACACGCCGTGGGCGCCCTGCGTGGCGCTCATCTGCAGGCTGTGGCCCACGTCATAGATGGGATAGCGTACCTCGCGGGAGTGATCATCCTCCTCGAAGCGGACGCTCAGGCCTACCTCAGCCATGCGGTCGGTGTACCAGTCGATGGCCTCGCCGGAGTGATCCGCCCAGACCTTGTACAGCCGCTGGTCACCGTAACCGTTGGACTGACGGTACAGCTCGGTGATGACGTCGAACTTGTCGGGGTTCTTGCCGCTGGCCAGCTGCTCGCGGCTGCCGATAGCGCCCAGCGTGTCGCGGATGCCCGCGCCGCCGTAGCTCTCGTCGAACTTCTCGATGAGGATGGTCTTCGCGCCTTCCTCCACCGCCGCACAAGCCGCAAACACACCGGCCGTGCCCGCGCCGATGACCACCACTTCGGTGTCGATAGTTTTCACCACGTCCGCTGCAGCGACGATGGGCTCTTCTCCCAGCCAATCCTTGGTTTCGGCAGTGTTCCCGGCGGAAGCCTGACGCAGCAGCGCCACGTCGATGCCCTTAGCTTGGGCAATACATTCCTCGCAGGCCTGTCGTACGGCGGTGCTGGTCTTGGTCGCGCCGGAGACCGCGTCGATCTCGTGGCTCTGCTTCGCAAGGATCTCCTCAGCCAGCTTATCGGCTGCCACGGTGCCGATGCCCTGGGTCTCGCCGTCTGCAGTGACGGTCGCTTCAAGGATGCTCGTTTCGTCCACCGTGATGCTCACGGTTACGAAGCTGGCGTAGCCCCGTGAGGTGGCGGTGTAGGTGCCGGGGGTATAGATCGCCGCGCCCTCGGCCTGCGCCTGGGTCAGATTCACGCCGACCATTGCGCCGGTGGTCACAGCGCCTGCGGCTGCTGCGCCCTTGAGGAACGTGCGGCGGGAAATCAACTTGTTGTCCATGGAAAAGCCTCCGTTCTTCTGTGTTTTCGGGCCTTTTGCCCGGCTGGCTTCATTATATCAGCCTTGAATTGTCAAGTCAAGTGCAACAGTTGGTTGAAGAAAACTTCAAAGGGAGATCTCCAGCCGAGGCATTTACGGGGGCGAAGATTGATCTTACTGGTAAAGGCGGTGAAGAAAGCGGAATCGAAGCACTCCAAGTCGGTGGATTTGGGGCAGTATTCACGAATGAGCCCATTGGTGTTCTCGTTCGTACCGCGCATCCAGGGCGCGTGAGGCGGAGGAAAGAAAAAGGGAACGTTGTTCAGCGCAGCGGAGATTTCGTCGTGTTTGGCAAACTCCTTGCCACGATCAGGCGTGACGGAGCGTACCAGTTCAGGCGGAAGTTCGCTAAGTAGCCGAATCATGCCATCGCGGACATGTGCCGAAGTTTTTCTGGGAATTTTCAAGGACAACAGTAGCCTTGACTTTGGGTCAATCCCAAATTCTGTGTAAAGTCCGTTTAGGGTGCGAATAGAGCAAAGATTATTTGCGGCGGCAGCAGGCTTGTCCGGCTGGCGCCTTGTCAACAACATAACACCAGAGGGGGTGGATGTCAAGGGCGGCGAAGCCGTTCATTTTACCCTTGAC
>NZ_DYZA01000182.1 GCF_020741395.1 Mailhella massiliensis
TTTGCTTATGGGCGCAGTTGCCAGACCGCACCTCTTTCTTAGCAAATCAAAAGGAGTGTTTATAACCTACGCATAACTATAAGTTTTCGGGAACCCCCAGCCTAGCTGGGGGTTTTCTTTTAACCAAAAAAGCCCGCCGGAGCGGGCCTTCAACACATGTAGGGCTCTACGCTTCTTCGCCTCCGTTGAGCTCCATGCGGAACTTGCGCGACAGGCGGAACACCACGACCTTGCGCGGAGGCAGGGTGATGGATTCGTCGGTCTGGGGATTGCGCCCCTTGCGGGCGTTCTTGTCGTAGGCTTCAAACTTGCCGAAACCGCTGATCAGAAGCGCGTCGTCCTTTTTAATGGCCTGCTTCATCAGCGACAGCAGATTTTCCACGATGTTCTTTACTTCCGCGCGATTGCGGCCGAGATTCTTGTCATTGTACACCGCTTCCACAATGTCTGCTTTGGTAAGAGCCTTGTTCATGGGTTCCTCCTGCCACTCCTTCCTGAACACGGATTACTTTTCCAGGTACGAAGCCACCTTGGCGGCCATGTCCTGCATAGCCGCGGCGTCGGGATACTTCCCCTGCTCCCAGGCGCCGAGACCGTCCCCGTCGAATCGGGGGATGATGTGCCAATGGATATGAAACATGGTCTGCCCGGCGGACAATCCGTTATTCTGCATGACATTGAACCCCGAAGCTCCGGTAGCACCCATCACGGCGGCGCCCACCTTCTTCAAAGCTGAAAATACCGCAGGCGCAAGTTCACAGGGAACATGAAGCATGTCCTTGTAATGCGCCTTGGGAATAACCAGCGTATGCCCGGGATGGACAGGAGAAAGATCCAGAAACGCCAGGACACTATCATCCTCGTATACTTTCGCGCAGGGGATTTCCCCTTTGGCAATAAGGCAGAAAATACACTTTTCTTCAGACATGACAGCACAGACCTCCAGAAACCTCCCGTGTTTTTAACACGGGGGATACCTTGTCATCCTAAACGCAAGCGATTAGAACATCAAGAGCTTTTCTTCCGAGGCAAAAAAATGTCGAAAATTCCTCACCATATTTCCGCCAATAGCCCCCGGAACGTCTGTTTCCCCGTCGGCGGGGGGCAATACGGATCAGGGCGCATCTTTCCGGTTTTTCTGCCTTTTCTGGGCTGTCCGGGCAAATGCGTCTACTGCGCCCAGGACAGGCAGACCGGCCGGGAAAGTTCGGGAGCACAAGAAATTGCCGCTGAAGCCAGACAACGACTGGAAAGCCTGCCCCCCTGCGGGGAGGGCGAAGAGCGGGAACTCGCCTTTTACGGCGGCACCTTCACGGCCCTGCCCGAAGCCGACAGGTCCTTCTGCCTCGCCCTGCTGCGGGATATGCGCAAAAGCTTGCGCATCACGCGCGCCCGATGCTCCACCAGGCCCGACGCACTTTCCCCCGCCGTGCTCGAAGAGCTCGTCCGCGCCGGAATCGGGCTTGTGGAACTCGGCATACAGAGCTTCGACGACAGAGCCCTCACCCTTTCCCGACGCGGCTACCAGAAGCAGGACGCCCTGCTCGGCTGCCGGGCCGTGGCCGAAGCCGGGCTCAGGCTCGGCATACAGCTTCTTCCCGGCATGCCCGGAAGCACTCCGGAGGTTTTTCTCGCCGACGTGGAAAAGGCGCTTACCCTCTCCCCCGCGTGCCTGCGCTTCTATCCCTGCCTCGTGCCGGAAGGAACGGCGCTCGCGCGCTGGTTCTGCGAAGGGCGGTACCGGCCCTGGACGCTGGAAGAAACCGTCCGCACCCTGGGGACGGCCCTGAATATGGCCTGGCAGGCGCGCGTGCCCGTCATACGGCTCTCCGTAGCCCCGGAACCCTCCTTCGACAAGGCGCTTCTCGCCGGGCCGCGCCACCCGGCCCTCGGCGCTCTCATTCAGGCCGAAGCCCTGCTCATTGCCGTGAAAAACGCGGCGGATACCCTGAGCAGAAGGCCGGAAGGCCTGGTACTCCCACGCTTCTGCCAAGGCTTTCTCTACGGAGACAGAGGAGCGTTAAAGGAGCGCTGGCGCAAGCTCGATCTGGGGCCGGAGCGTATCCGCTTCGACGAGACGGCGCACGACGCGACGCTTTTCTGAGAAAGATCCTGTCGTCTGTCCCTCAGCATCCCATACAGGTCAAAAAAGGCAGAGGCCGGTTTTCGGCAAAAGCCGCACAGGTCAGCCGACTTCATGGCCTCAGCGGGGCCGGCTTCCGGGAAGAATCGCCCGAAACCTGCTCTTTTTCCCTTCCGGGGCTTGACGCTCCCCCCTTTTGACGTATGTTCCTTGACGGCGGGCCTCTTCCCTCCAAATTCCTATTCTGCGAGCGTTCTATGGGCAAGGATCTCATTATCGTGGAGTCACCGGCCAAGGTGAAGACCATCAAGAAATTTCTGGGCAGCAAATACATGGTGCAGGCCAGCGTAGGCCATATCCGCGACCTTCCCCCCAGAGAAATCGGCGTGGACGAAGCCCACGACTTCGCCCCTCATTATGAGATCATCAAGGGCAAGGAAAAGGTCGTCCGCGACCTGCAGGACGCGGCATCCAAGGCCGACACCGTCTACCTCGCCCCCGACCCCGACCGGGAGGGCGAGGCCATTGCCTGGCACATTGCCGAAGTCATCAAAAACAAAGCGAAGAACATCAAGCGGATACAGTTCAATGAAATCACGGCCCGGGCCGTGAAGAACGCACTCGACAACCCGCACGATATCAACCCCGACCTGTTCAACGCCCAGCAGGCCCGCCGCGTTCTCGACCGCCTCGTGGGCTACAAGATCTCCCCCCTGCTGTGGAAAACCGTGAAACGGGGTATTTCCGCGGGACGTGTACAGTCCGTGGCGCTGCGCCTCATCGTGGAAAGAGAGGAGGAGCGCCTCGCCTTTGTACCGGAAGAGTTCTGGACCTTCCGCGCCCTTCTCGCCGGGGCCACCCCCCCGCCCTTCAGGGCGGAGCTTGCCAAGGTGGAAACGAATTTCGCCAAGACACTGAAGCAGCTTTCCGGCGAAGGGGCCGAAAGCAAGGCCGCCCGCAAGATACTCATTGCCAGCAAGGCCGCCGCCGACGCCATGGAACAGGCCATGGCCGGGCAGCCCTTCGTGGTCGATCAGGTGGAAGAAAAGGAGCGCGCCCGCAACCCCCTGCCGCCCTTCACCACCTCCACGCTTCAGCAGACGGCCAACCAGCGCATTGGTTTTACCTCCAAACGCACCATGGCCACGGCCCAGCGCCTTTACGAAGGTATCGAACTCGGGGAAAAAGGCACCACTGCGCTCATCACCTACATGCGTACCGACTCCGTGCGCATTGCCGACGAGGCGAAGAAAAGCGCGGCCGATTATATAGAAGCGCGATTCGGCAAGGAGTATATGGCTCCCGGCGGCAAAGGCCGTTCCTTCAAGGGCAAGACGAGCGCGCAGGACGCCCACGAAGCCATACGCCCCGTGGATGTCGCGCTCACTCCTCAGGACGTGAAGGAGTTCCTCTCTTCCGACCAGTACCGCCTCTACAACCTCATCTGGTGCCGCTTCGTTGCCTCGCAAATGGCCGCAGCTACTTACCACGACACTTCCGTTAGTCTCACCTGCGGTCCCGGACAGTGGAAAGCCAAAGGCGAAAGGCTGCTCTTCCCGGGCTTTCTCGCCGTCATGCCCCGCACAAGCGAGGAAGAGGAAAGCGCGCTTCCGCCCCTGCGTGAGGGAGAAGTCGTCACCCTGCAGAAGCTGGAAAAGGAGCAGAAGTTCACGCAGCCTTCGCCGCGCTACACCGAAGCATCCCTGGTGCGGGAACTGGAAGAAAAGGGTATAGGCCGCCCCTCCACCTATGCCACCATCATCTCCACCATTCAGGAACGCGAATATGTGCGCCTGGAAGACAAGCACTTCATTCCCACAGACCTCGGCAACGTGGTCTGTTCCCAGCTGCGCGACCACTTCAAAAAACTCATGGACGTGGGCTTCACCGCCGAAATGGAAAGCAATCTCGACAAGGTGGCCGACGGGGAAATGGGCTGGGTGGATCTTATGAAGGGATTTTCCCGGGAATTCAACCCCACATTGGAAGCGGCGGCCAAAAACATGGCCCCCGTCAAGGGCGGGCTCACCACCGACGTGCCCTGCCCGGAATGCGGCAAACCGCTGGTTATCAAATTCGGCAAGAGCGGGGAGTTCCTGGCCTGCACCGGATACCCGGAATGTCGCTATACCACCAACTTCACCCGCGATGAAAAAGGGCGCATCACACCCAAGGAGCGGCAGAAGGAAGAGCATAAAAAGGTGGGCACCTGCCCCAAATGCGGGGGCGACGTCATCCTCAAGCAGGCACGCACGGGCAGCCGCTTTTTAAGTTGCGCCAACTACCCCAAGTGCGACTATGCCGCCCCCTTCTCCACGGGCGTGGCCTGTCCCAAGTGCGGCAAAGGCATGCTGGTGGAAAAAAGCTCCCGCAAGGGCAAGCTGTTCTACTCATGCGACCAGTACCCCCAGTGCGACTACGCCGTGTGGGACTGGCCTGTGGCCGAAACCTGCCCGGAATGCGGCTCGCCCGTGCTAGTCATCAAAACGACCCGGGCACGCGGCCGCCACATAGCCTGCCCCAACCCAAAATGTCGCTATGCGCGGGAACTCAATGAGGAATAAAGGCTCAGGCCTTTCCTTTTCAGGATGCCTACGGGCATCCTTTTTTTGCGGTTCAAAACCGTCCCGGCCACTTTTCCGGCAAAGCCCCCGCCTCGCGTGCCACAGTGCCGTGGGGAAAACATGCCCCGGCACGGGAAAACTTTCCCGGAAAGGCCGATCCGGTGGACAAAATTTCATAAAACCTTACCCTGAGAAACGGATATGCCCATCTTTCTCAGCGGGCCGGTCTGTCCCCCGCAAAAGGAGGCTTTGCCGTGAACACTTCCTACTGCGCCACTGTTTCCCAGAGCACCAATCCGATAGCAACGCACGGCATGGTGACTTCCCCCAACCATCTGGCCACGCAGGCCGGGCTGGATATTCTGCGCCGGGGGGGCAACGCTGTGGATGCCGCCATTGCCGCCGCCGTCTCCCTGGCCGTAGTCTACCCGCACATGTGCACGCCCGGAGGCGACAACTTCTGGCTCATCTACAACGCGAAAACAGGCGAACTTCTGGGGCTGAACGCCAGCGGCCGGGCAGGAAAAAAGGCCGATATCGACTTCTATACCGTGCGGGGGGTCAAAAAAATCCCCGCACACGGCTACCTCGCGGCCAATACCGTGCCCGGCGCGGTATCCGGTTGGGATGAAGCCTACCGCTTCAGCAAAACGGCCCTGGGCACAGCCATACCCTGGAAAGCACTGTTCGCCTCCGCCCTAAGTTATGCCGTCGAAGGCTTTCCGGTAAGCACCTCCTTCGCACGCTGGCTTGCGATAAATACCGACACCGAAGGCCTGGCGACGCGACGCCTTCAGCGCTTCCCGGAATTTGCCCGCGTGTTCATGAAAGACGGCAGGCGTCCTTCCGTGGGCGATATCTTCCGACAGCCCGACCTTGCGCGCACTCTGGAAAAAATTGCGGAAAAAGGCGCGGCGGAATTTTATACCGGCAGTATTGCCGAAAGGATCACGGATGACCTGGCAGAACACGACGGTCTGCTTTCCTTGGAGGATTTTGCCGCACATAAGGCAGACTGGGTGACCCCCATCCATGTCGACTATCGCGACCTTACGGCCTGCAACCTGCCTCCCAACACGCAGGGCATGACCTCTCTGGAACTTCTGAACATTCTCAACAACTTCGATATCAATGCCATGGGCGAGGGCAGCGCAGACTATTACCATGTCCTGATCGAAGCCACCAAGGAAGCCCTGATCGACCGTGATCTCTATCTCTCCGACCCGGATTTTGTTTCCATCCCGCTCGATGAGCTGCTCTCCAAGGAGCACGGCAAGGCGCAGGCTGCGCGCATACGCATGGACAGGGCGGCAGGCCCCCTGTCCCCTCTCGACCCCAAGGGCGACACCGTGTGGCTGGGCGTGGTGGATGGGGACGGCAACGCCGTCTCCCTCATCCAGAGCATCTACCACGATTTCGGCTCCGGCATCGTGGCAAAAGATACCGGCGTGCTGCTCCAGAACCGGGGGAGCTTCTTTTCCCTCGACCCGGCGCACGTCAACTGCCTCATGCCGGGCAAGCGCACCCTGCATACCCTGAACCCGGCCATGCTGTTGAAAAACGGCCGGCCCTTCCTTGTCTACGGCACCATGGGCGGCGAAGGACAGCCGCAGACACAGGCCGCCATAGTAACGCGCGTGGTGGATTTCGGCCTGACGCCGCAGGAAGCCGTTACTGCCCCGCGCTGGCTCTACGGACGCACCTGGGGATCAACTTCCAATAACGTGAAGCTGGAAGGCCGTATCCCTGCCGCCGTTGCGGAGGAGCTCGCGCGGCGCGGCCATCCCGTCCAGAACGTACAGGATTACACCGATATCATGGGCCATGCCGGGGCCATTCTCGTCAATCCTGAAAAAGGCATTCTCCAGGGGGCGTCCGACCCGAGAAGCGACGGGCTCGCCGCAGGGTACTGAAGCTCCCGCCCGGCTTCATGCGACGGCAGGGCTGCCCGTCTCAGGCGCTCTGCCGTCGCGGAAGGGCACTTTCGGCCGGAGCGCTCATACATGTAGCAGAAACAACACAGAGCTACAGCTCAACACCCTCATTCCTGTTCCGGGAAGAGGAACGGCCGGATTTCATGCCTTCAAGGGTATCGCCCAGTTCACGCATGGCGTCGTCCATCTTCCGGCCGAGCTTCTCCCCGAGGTCCGCAGCGCTGTCCTTGGCGTCGTCCCATGCGCGGGCGACCTTGCTTCTCGCGTCCGACTTCTTCAGCTGTTCAAGGGTACGTGATCCGAGCCCGCTCAGCTTCTCCCCCAGTGCGCGCATGCGCTCCCGCGTCACCTTCCCGTCCACAAAGGCTTCCTCCACAAGGGGCAGGACCCTTTCCTGATAATCCCTTGCATTGTACAGACTGCGCAGGGCAAGAAGACCGCCGTATTCCGCCGCGCTTATTTCCTCACTGTCCCGAAGGGAAGCTTCCCGGTACTGATTGACGCCAAGAGCTATGCAGGCCGCTGCCAGCAGAACGATCATGAGATTCCTGATCATGGTTTTCTCCTTCTGAATACGCTGTCGGGCGTTGTGCATTGCAAAAAATATAGGCGGCAGATGGGCACACAGGCCGGGCAACGCCGGCCCCTGTTCCTTTTTTCCAGAAAACGCCCATAACCGCAAGCAACGCTTCCTTTCTTCCCCCTATACTCTCTTATATTCCAGCACACAGCCATAATGGATGCCGTCTTCGCGTATGTGCACGACTACGGGGTACACCTCCACACCGCACTCCACGGCCTCATGCAGGGCCTCGGCGTATGCAGAATCCACATAATCTGCGGCGGAAAAACAGGCCCCGTCCGGACGCTGTATAATATAGAGCATAGCCGCGCGCTCCCCTGCGGCGCGTATTTCCATAAGCGTGCGAAGATGCTTTGCTCCGCGGACAGTCACAGCATCGGGAAAGGCGGCAGCCCCGTCTTCCACCAGCGTGACGTTCTTGCACTCCACCCAGAGATCGGGCAGACCTTCCCCACGAAAAACCCCGTCCAGACGACTTTCCCCGCGCACAGCCTCGCGCCTGAGCGTGGTATAGCCCTCCGCCCACGGAAGAAGGCCAGACTCAAACAGGGCGGAAAGCAGGCGGTTGGGCACGGAGGTATTCACCCCCACCCAGAAAAAGCCCCCTCTGTCCGGCAGCCCCAGGGCCTCCACCGTCCAGGACAGCTTGCGGGCCGGATTGGAGGCCGGAGAAAGCAGTACCGGAGAGCCGGGCCGCAAAAGCCCCAGCATGGTGCCGGTATTGTTGGTATGAGCGGCCACTTCCCGGCCGTCAAGTTCCACAAAAACGAAAAAACGCTTCTCGCGGCGCAGCAGACGGGCCACACGGCAGGGCCCCGGATATCGCAAAACCGGTTCACTCATCAATTTACAGACCTTTGTGAAGCTGATAAAGATTTAACCATCTTGGGAAACCTTGCGCGCCTTTCACTGCCAACAGGAAGAACATATCCATGAACTTTGCCGAGAGAATGAAAAAGATCAAGCCCTCCGCCACCCTTGCCGTTAATGCCAAAGCCCTTGAACTCAAGGCCAAAGGCATAAAGGTCACCAGCCTGGCCGTGGGCGAACCCGATGCTCCCACCCCGCTTCATATCTGCGAGGCCGCCAAAAAGGCCATAGACGAAAATTTCACCAAATACACGCCCGTTCCCGGTATTATGGAAATCCGTCAGGGCGTCTGCCACTATTTCCAGCGCCAGTATCATGTGACGGCAAAACCGGAAAACGTCATACTCACCACGGGCGGCAAGCAGTCTCTGGCCAACACCCTGTTCGTCATGCTCAACGACGGCGACGACGTGCTGCTCCCCTCCCCCTACTGGACGAGCTACCCCGACCTCATCCGCATCGCGGGCGGCAATCCCGTGCTTGTGCCCGCCTCCTCCGCCAAGGGCTTCCGCATCGACGTTTCCGACCTTGAAAAGGCCGTAACGCCCAGAACCCGCATGATGATACTCAACACGCCCTCCAACCCCACGGGCGTGGCCTATACGCAGGCGGAAGTGGACGCCATGGTGAAGTGGTGCCTTGACCACGATATCTTCGTGCTGGCCGACGAAATCTACGATCAGCTCGTGTACGACGGCGCCCCCGTGAGCGCCTCCGGCTGGTGGGAAAAATATCCCGACAAGCTTGCCATACTCAACGGCCTCTCCAAGGCTTTCTCCATGCCCGGCTGGCGCGTGGGCTACACCCTGGGCCATGCGGATCTCATCAAGGAATGCTCCAAGCTCCAGGGGCAGATGACTTCGCATATGTGCTCCATAGCCCAGAAGGCCGGCGTGGCCGCGCTGGACGGCTCCTACGACTGCGTGGAAGAGATGCGTCAGTCCTTCCTCCGCCGCCGCGACCTCGCCATGGCAGAAATTTCCACATGGCCGGGCGTGGTATGCGCAAAGCCCGGCGGGGCCTTCTACCTCTTCCCCGACGTGAGCGCCCTGTTCACCAAGGATATGCCCGACGGCACGGCCGTGTGCACTCTGCTTCTGGAAAAGGCCCGCGTGGCCTGCGTGCCCGGCGAGGCCTTCGGCGACAAGAACTGCATCCGACTTTCCTATGCCGTTTCCGATGATATCCTCATGGATGCGCTGCATCGCATGAAGGAAGCCCTTTACCACTAAACCTTATCGAGATGGTGCGCTTATGACTCAGGCAAAACTTGATTGGGCCCATGCCTGGCTGGGCGGCGTTTCCGACCGCCCCTCCGACGACTCCTCCTTTATCGAAAAACTCAAGCAGGAGCTGCCGGTTCTGCCCTTCCTGGCACTTCCTTTTGCGGAAGACCTCATCCATCAGCTGGAAATCCATGAAGAATTCCTGCGCAGCTTCAAGCACATGCTGCTGCTCGGCATCGGCGGCTCGGCCCTCGGTCCCCGCGCCCTTCAGCGCGCCTTTGCTCCCGGGCAGGATCGCCCCAATTACGACGGCCCCAGCCTGTGGATAGCCGACAACGTACATCCTGAATGGCTCCAGGAACATCTGGACAACCTCGTTCCGGAAGATACGCTGGTCGTGGTCGTCAGCAAATCCGGCGGCACCATTGAAACCATAGCCCAATACCTCATCGTGCTGCCCTGGCTTCAGACCAAACTGCCCGGCACATGGCAGGAACATCTCTTCATAGTCACCGACGCCAACAAAGGCTTCCTGCGCGACGAGGTGGACAAGTACGCCTTGCGCTCCCTGCCCGTTCCGGACAATCTCGGCGGCCGCTACTCCGTGCTTTCCGCCGTGGGCATGGTCCCCGCCGTGTTCCTCGGCATGGACTGGAAGGGCCTCATCCAGGGCGCCATTTCCGTAGGCCGCCCGCTGGCCGAGAATCCCGACACCCTGCTTGAGCATCCTTCATGGAAGCTGGCCCGCTGGGCGTATCAGATGTCGGAAGCCGGCAAGAGCCAGGTGATCTACTTCTGTTACATCCCGGCCTGGTCCACCTTCGGCCCGTGGTTCTGCCAGCTCTGGGCCGAAAGCCTCGGCAAAGACGGCAAGGGTACCATGCCCATCCCGGCCACCGGCGTCACAGACCAGCATTCCCTGCTTCAGATGTTCCTGGACGGCCCCAAGGACAAGATCTGTCTCTTCGTCAGCTCTCCCGCCAACAAGGATATCCTGCCCATGCCCGCCAAGCTCCCCGAACAGTGGCAGTACCTCAAGGGGCACACCTTCGGCGATATCCTTGAAGCGGAAACGCTGGCCACCCGCGCAACCCTGGCTCAGAAGGACGTGCCCGTCGTGCACCTCGACATGCCCGACGAAAGCGCCTACTCCGCCGGCAAAATGATGATGCTTCTGGAAGCGGCCACCATCTTCACCGGCTGGCTCATGGGTATCAATCCCGTGGATCAGCCCGCCGTGGAAAACGGCAAGAAGCTCGCCCGCGCCCGCCTCGGCATGCCCGGCTCGGAAGAAGACGCCTCGCGCCTTGCCATGTTCACCGCCATTGCCTCGAAAAACATGGAATTCTAAACAATGATCTGAAACGCGGCGTTCTCTGGGACGCCGCAGAATACTACTTCTTTACCGTGGAAAGGCTCCGGCTCCGCACCGCGCGGGGCCGGAGCCTGACGGCAAAAAGGGCGCCCGTTCCATGAGGAAGGAGAGATATCTCCGCAGTCCCCGGACGCCCCGGAAAGCCTCCCTTTTCCATGCGCCGGAGCCCGGAAGGTTCCGCCAATCCGTTTCCGAAGGGACATGTTATGGATGACGCAAGTCAGAACGGCGCAGATAACAAGCTGCCGTTCAACCTGGCAAAATTCTTCTCCTACATTTCGCTGGTGCTGATCCTCATTTCCAGCGTCATCCTTACGCTCTTCATCGGCCGCACCATGAACAGCTCCGTGCTGGAAAGCCAGCAGGAATACGCGCTGCTCCTTGCGGACAACATCAATCGCCAGATATTCCGCAAATTCACCCTTCCCGTCACCTACGCCTCGGGGCGCGTCGCCCTTTCCAATCCGGCGCAGTACAAGCTGCTCGACGAAGTCATACAGTCGCAGCTGCACGGGCTTCAGCTCTCCAGCGTGCGCCTTTTCGACGATCATTATACCATTCTCTATTCTACAGACCCGCGCGAAGTGCGCCGCACCGACCTGTACACCGCAGGCATCCCTCTGGTATTCGAAGGCAAGCCCCATCATTTCGACGTCATTTCTTCCATCCCCTACACGCAGGCACTGGTGACGCCAAACCTCAAGGACGGCACCTTCCTTCTGCGCACCATCTTCCCGCTCACCATAGACGCCGACTTTCAGGGCCTGCGCCTGCGCGGTCAGCCCGTGCCCGTGCTGGGCGTGCTGGAAATCGTGCAGGACATGACGCCCCAGTACCGGGGAACCATACGCTCCCAGTGGCTCATCATCGGGGGATTTCTCGTTTCCACCCTCATTCTTTTCTTCCTGCTGCATTTTGTGGCCCGCAAGGCAGAATTCACCCTGAGCCGCCGCATGGCCCGCAACCGCCAGCTTGAGGCACAGCTCCATCAGGCGGAAAAACTGGCCAGCATGGGCCGCATGGTGGCTTCCATTGCCCATGAGATACGAAACCCCCTGGGTATCATCCGTTCCAGCTCCGAATTTCTTATCCGCCGCCACAAAACGGAAGACGCCACCACCCAGGCCATGCTTTCCGCCATTTACGATGAATCCTGCCGCCTGGGTACCACGGTCAACGACTTTCTGGACTATGCACGTCCCCGCCAGCCGCGGAAGGACAACGTGAATATTCAGGATGTGCTCAACAAGGCCATGGCCTTCCTCGGCGGGGAGTTTCAGCGCCAGGGAATAGAAATACACACAAACCTTTCCCCATCCCTCATCATCCTGGGCGACCCCGACCTTCTGTACCGCGCCTTCTACAATATCCTCGCCAATGCGCAGCAGGCCATGCAGGGCCCGGGACAGATCTTCATCGACAGCGCCCTGCCCGCCGACGGGCAGATCACGCTCACCTTTCGCGACACGGGACCGGGCTTTGCCGAAGACACGCTGGACAAGGTCATGGATCCGTTCTTCACCACCAAGGACAACGGAACAGGCCTCGGCCTGCCTATCGTGCAGGCTATCATTGACTCCCACGGCGGCAGTATGAAACTTGCCAACGCCCCGCAGGGCGGAGCGCTCATCACCGTCCGCTTCCCCACAGAGAATACTTCAACCGAACAAGGAAGCTCCCATGAGTGACATATCCCATATTCTCGTCATTGATGATGAAAAAAACTATCTCATCGTCATGGAGGCGCTGCTCAAGGACGCGGGCTATGAGGTTACGGCGCTCAACGACCCGGAAATGGCCCTGCACTTTCTGGATGAATCGGAAGTGGACGTAGTCATCACCGACATGAAAATGCCCAAGCTCACCGGCAAGGAAGTGCTGCAGCGCATCAAGAAATCCTGGCCCGACCTGCCCGTGCTCATCATGACGGCCTTCGGCAGTATTGAAAGCGCGGTGGAAGCCATGCGCTACGGGGCCTTCGACTATATTACCAAGCCCTTTGCCAACGATGAACTTCTGCTTTCCGTGCACAACGCCGTGGAGCTTTCCAAAGCTCACCGGCAGTACAAGCTGCTTCAGGAATCGCTGGAAGAGCGCTATCGCACGCACCACATCATCGGCAAATCCAAGGCGATCAGGAACACCCTCTCCATCGTGGACAGGGTGGCCGTGAGCCGCTCCACCGTGCTCATCACCGGCGAGTCGGGCACGGGCAAGGAGCTGGTGGCCCGGGCCATACACTTCAGCTCCCCGCGCAAGGAAGGGCCTTTCGTTTCCGTCAACTGCATGGCCTTCAACTCCGGCGTGCTGGAAAGCGAGCTTTTCGGGCATGAAAAAGGCTCCTTTACCGGGGCCGTGGCCACGCGCCGCGGGCGCTTCGAGCAGGCCGATCACGGCACGCTTTTCCTCGACGAAGTGGGCGAACTCAGCATGGATCTTCAGGTCAAGCTTCTGCGCGTGCTTCAGGAGAGGGTATTCGAGCGTGTGGGCGGCACGGAACCCATCAGCGTGGATATCCGCGTGGTGGCGGCCACCAACCGCGATCTTTCCAAAATGGTGGAGGAAGGCACCTTCCGCGAAGACCTCTTCTACCGCCTCAACGTGGTGCAGATCCCCATCCCTCCCCTGCGAGAAAGGAGGGAGGACATTCCCCTGCTCATCGCCCACTTCACGGAAAAGATCGCCGAGGACAACGGCATCCCCGCCAAGAGCTTCAGCACCGAGGCGCAGAACTACCTCACAGGATACGAATGGCCCGGCAACATACGCCAGCTTCAGAACGTGCTGGAAGGCTGCATGGTCATGGTGCCCGGCCCGGTCATCGGCGTGGACGACCTGCCCCCGGAAATACGCGGCGAGGAATCGCAGTTCAAAAGCGCCGTAGACCTTCTGCCTGTGGAGCTCAACCTGGCCGATACGCTGGACCGCATAGAAGCAGCGCTCATCAAGCGCGCCCTGGTACGCGCCGACTTCGTCCAGGCCCATGCTGCGGAGCTTCTCGGCATATCCCGCAGCCTCATGCAGTACAAGCTGAAAAAATACAACATTACCGGACATTGATACGGGATATACGCTATCCTGGCGGGCGCGCATGCGCCCGCTTTTTTATTGCCCCGCACGCCTCTTCCTTTCACAGAGAAATCTCCCGGAACAGATATCCGTCCCCAAAGCCTTATATCCGCGCACGGTGAAGGCATATTTTCCCTTACTCACCGCATGTATCCCCCTTACCATAGCGGCCCGCAGGAAAACTCCGCCGCCGAAGCGGCTTCCGCAACAAGAAAGCATGAGGGCAACCTCACAGCGGAAGCTTCTGCCTGCCTGCTCGTTGAAAAACGGGAAAAAATCTTCTAGCCTGTATCTACCCTGTATTCTGCGATGCCGGTATGTCCCGGCAAGTGCTCCCATCGAGGTCTCCATGCAAGAACAGTTCCTTGAACTTATCACCGCCTTTCTTGACGAAGCCGGCATCAAACGCACCGTCACCCCCGGAGAAAACCCCGTTTCCGTCTCTCTGGGGGACATGGCCTTCCATATCGGCCTGTTCGAATCCCATCGCGCCATCATCATGCAGGCCATTGCGGGCGTGCTTCCCTCCTCAAATGGTGAAGCCTTCTGCATGGAACTTCTGCGTATGAACTCCCTGTTCCGGGGGACGCGGGGCGCGACACTCGGCCTTGAAGGCGACGCCGTCACCCTGCAAAGCTTCATTCCTTTGGACGGCCTCAGCAAGGAAACCTTCATCGCCCGGGCCGTCGCCTTTCTCGAAGCTCTGCTTGCCGTCATGGAAGACTTCGACAACATCGCGCGCCGGTCGGAAACAGAAAAAACGGAGACTCTCGAATCAGACCTGCTCAACATGCAGAACATGCTCCGCATCTGACACCGCTTTCTCAGGCACACAGTCTCAAAAAAATAGTACTCGATTCACGGCGAAAAAACGAAAATTTCAGGAAGACGGAGGAGCCCCCAGCATATCTTCAGGAAAAAAACGTATCGCTCCTCACCTGTATCCTGTTCCCCCCATATCCAGGAGGTATCCATGCCCGTCAATCTGCAACAACTTCAATCTCTCGTCGGCGTCAGCAGCCTTTCCGAAATTAAAATCAACGATTCCGGCCAGCTGGAAAAGAGAAGCGGTATCAGGGCCTTTTTTGCCAAAATAGGCGACTTCTTTCAGGGACTCAGCGCAAGCGGACGGGCGGCCATAGCGGCGCGCAATGAAGCCGTCGTCCTTGCCATGCATCAGGCCGTGAATGAGGCCCGCGCCGATCCCCAGCCTCAGGCACAGCAGCTGCATCAAAGGCTCAGCGCCGTGACCGCCGACCTCACGAGGGCGGCGGAAAAATCCAAACAGGCGGCCATAGACGACATACGGAACGGCCTGCGCGGCGATAAAAAAATCAAAGCTCTCCCCACGAGCGCGAAACAGGCTCTGGAAAGCGCTCTCTCGACCATGATCCAAAACACTCCTGCGCCCGAGTGGTCGGCACGTGTGGCATCGCTGAAAAACTACTTTCTCGAGCAGCTCCCCCCCGGTGCGGATATCGACGCGGGGCTGCAAGGTTTCAAAACAAAACTCATACAGGATTTTCTCACCCCGGAGGAACAGAATAATATAGGCGCCAACGGTATACATAACTCCTTCAACAAAGATGCCGTCCGCCACACCATAAAGCAGATAGGCGATACCGCCATGGAGGAAAATCAGCCTCTCGATTATTATGAAACAGCCTTCAGAAATATTGTGGGCGAAGAGCACAAGGAGCTTCTGCCCTTTCTTTCCATGATGGCCTCACAGGCCGGAATGGACGGCTCGCTGGAATTTCTGCCGGTACAAGCAGGTGTGGCAAGGCCTTCTTTGGCCATGTACTTTACAGAATACGGCCTCATGCCCATAAATTCCAAACATGGCGTTTCCCTTTCCCGGGATGGCGACGATCTCCTCATTTCAAGCCGGTTCAGTGTGGGATTCAACAGTATAGATGAGATTTCCCGGAATCAATTCAATACGGAAAGCGCCCTCACCTTCAAAGGTACGGCCACCTTGCGCGTGCACCTCAGTACCCCGCCTTCCACACATACGGTAAACGGCAAAACCGTACTGGTACCGCACATAACCATGGAATCGGGAGAGATGAGCTTTACCACAACGCAGGGTGCCGAACAACCGTGAGTGCATGATTCATAAAGCGTGACACCAGAAGACTCCTTCCAGAAAAAACCGGGGGGGCCCTATAGGGCGGCATAACTTCCGCCCCATATCGGAAGCCGGATAAGAAGGAACAGTAACGCGCCCCTTTCCCCATTCTGTTCAGGAACAGGCGGAAAACTTCCCTTTTCCGCCTGTTCCTTTTCTTTGCTCCATCCCATGCCTCGACAACTACCAGGTTACGGGCAAGGCCGCACTCCCCGTATTCCACAGCCACACTCCTTTTCCGCACTGCCCGCCGCTGAATCGCTCCCTCTCCGGAGCATGTTCTTCTCTCCTTGCATTTCCCCGGAAAAAATATTCCCCCTGTACCGGAAAGCTTATGTCTCCGCCCAGTGCTTTTTGGGTCACTCACGACATGGCTTCATGAAATAAAAATTTTTCGTGTTTCACATGAAACATACCCCGTCGCTCTTCGCTGTTTCACGTGAAACACTCCTTGCTTTTCGCCATTTCAGCGTTTATGTAAGAAAAGACATTGGGAAAGGAGCATTATCTTGGCCAGAATCATTGCTGTCGCCAACCAGAAAGGCGGCGTGGGCAAAACCACCACGTCGGTCAATCTTTCCGCCTCTCTGGCTATCATGGAAAACCGCGTTCTTCTGGTGGACTGCGACCCGCAGGCAAATTCCACCAGTTCTCTGGGCTTCGACCAGCAGAATCTTCATCGCAACCTTTATACGGCGCTCTGCGGTACCTCCACACTGGAAGAAACGCTGCTCCCCACGGCAACGCCCTACCTCACCCTGCTCCCTTCCTCCACCGACCTTGTGGGCATAGAACTGGAGCTGGTGGACAAAATGGCGCGGGAATTCTATCTCGCCGACCTCCTGGGCCAGATAGCCGACAATTACGACTACATCATCCTCGACTGCCCGCCTTCCCTCGGCCTCATCACCATCAACACGCTGTGCGCCGCGCATGAAATCCTCATTCCCCTGCAATGCGAATTCTTTGCCCTGGAGGGCATCGTCAAGCTGCTGCACACCTATGAACAGGTACGCAAACGCCTGAACCGGGATCTGCAGATCCTGGGCGTGCTGCTCACCATGTACGATTCCCGCAACAAGCTGGCGCGCCAGGTCAAAGCCGAAGCGGAACGCTGCTTTCCCAAACACATGTTTGAAACCGTCATTCCCCGCAACGTGCGCCTTTCCGAAGCGCCCAGCCACGGCAAGTCCATCCTGCATTACGACATAAAATCCAAAGGCGCGGAAGCGTATCTGGAACTCGCCCGCGAGGTCGTCCACAAAACGGCCCGGCCCTGACGGGAACGGGGAGCTTCCCCAAACACAGCGCCTCCCGGCGCATCGGCCGAGAGGGAAAGTGCCCGAAGCGCCGTGACGCTTCGGGCAGAACCACGGCAATTTTCCACTTCCCGCCTGTGTGCAGGCATCTATGACCATGAAACAGAGCTACAGGCTCTCTGTGAGGAAAGCATGAATATTCCCGAACGCGGGCTCGGCCGAGGCCTCAGCTCCCTTCTCAGCTCCGCCTCGGAAAGCGGAAATGAGGAAACAAGAAAGCTCGCCCTTACCCAGCTTGTCCCGGGCAAGCACCAGCCCAGAAAACACTTTGACAACAGCGCCCTTGCCGAGCTTGCCGCCTCCCTGAAAAATCAGGGCGTCATACAGCCCCTTCTGGTACGCCTTCTGCCGGGCATGCCCCAGCGCTATGAAATCGTGGCCGGGGAACGTCGCTGGCGTGCCGCACGTATGGCCGGGCTGACGGAAGTTCCCGTCATCGTCACGGAATACGACGACAAGGAAGCCATGACTGTTGCCCTGGTGGAAAACCTCCAGCGGGAAGACCTGAACCCCATGGAAGAAGCCGAAGCCCTGCAGGCCCTGCGCGAAGCCCACGGTCTGAGCCAGGAGGCGCTGGCCGAGCAGCTCGGCAAAAGCCGCTCCGCCGTGGCCAACAGCCTGCGCCTGCTTCAGCTTCCCCCTTCCATGCGGGACTCCCTCGCCCGGGGCGAGATCAGCGCGGGGCATGCCCGCGCCCTGCTCTCCGTGCCCGACGATGCCCTGCGAGAACAGCTCCATTCCGCCATTCTGGAGCATCACCTCTCCGTGCGCGAGGCGGAAAGCGCGGCCGATACCTGCAAACGAAGCGGCAGGCTGCCGGACAAGCTTTCCCCGCAAACAGGAAAGAATACGCCGCGCGCCTCCCGCTCTCCCCGCCCTCAGATCATCAAAGACCTGCAAGCGCTCCTGCGCCGAAACAGCGGCACAAAAGCCACCATCAGCGGCAACGAACAACAGGGCCGTATACAAATCCCCTATGCCAGCCCGGAAGAGCTGGCCCGGATTCTGGAAATGCTGGGGCTGAAAGACGACGAAGCCTGAAAAGGAAACGATACTGAACCAGCCATGCACGACTTTCCAGGGCGCCCGCAGAAAAGCAGGCGCCTTTTTCGTTTTTCTCCTCCCAGAACAACAGGCCTATCCGGGAATCGTCCTCCGCGGCAAAGCCGCCCCCGACTTTGCCTTCTGTGGCGCGGTACGCCCTTCTTCAGCCTCATTTCCCCACAGAATCACGCCATGATCCCCGTCGATAGAATATCCATCCGCACAACGCAGGGATGAAAGGAGAAACTGCCTGCCCCGCATAGATGCCTGCATAGCCCATACCGACGACTTCCGCTCCCAGCCATGCGAAAAAAAGACGCGCGGCGAAAGCTTCCAGGAGAGAATTCATCAGCGCAATATCAGCCCGGCCCACGCCCAGGGCAAAAGAGTCGAAGCAGTACATGGCCACATACCCTATGCAGTTGACCGAACAGCACAGGCGAAGGTACTCCACGCCCACCCTCGCCATGTCCGACCCCGCAGGAGCGAAAAGCTCCATGATCGGCACGGCGAAAAGCTGTACCACGACGACGATGCTTGCAGTAACGGCCATATTCAGCCCCATCCCCTTCCAGAGCACGGCCTTCACCCTTGCCCAGTCGCCCGCTCCGACATTCTGCGCCACCATGACCGTCATGGCCTGCCCGATGCCCCAGCATGGCATGGCTGCAAGGGTATTAATCTTCAGCCCTATGCCCGAGGCCGCCGCCACGGCCACACCGTAACGGTTCAGCATGGCCGTCACGATTAAAAAAGCGACGTTCACCGCCACCATCTGTGCCGAGGCCGGAAGAGCCGTACGCAGAACGGCGACCGCCCATCGCCGGCTTTCAGTAAAAACGCCCTCCCCCCTTGTACCGCCCGTCCTCTGAAGACAAGCCTCCCTGCACTCCTGATGGCAACCCTTGCGAAGAAAAAACAACGCCGCACCAAAAGCCGCCGCCTGGGAAATCACCGTGGCCATGGCCGCGCCCTCCGTCCTCATGCCCCACAACCCCACGAACAGAAGGTCCAGAACAATATTCAGCACGGCGGACAGGGCCGTGAGCAGCAACGGCCCCTTGCCGCTGCCCAGGGCACGGAGCACGGCGCATACCGCGTGCTGTCCGAACACGAATACCGTGCCCGCACAGACGATGCGCGTGTAGACCAAAGCATCCGTCATGGCCTCTGGCGGGACATCGAGCCCTCCGAGGACCGGACCGCACAGCGCAACGCTTCCCGCACCGACGACAAGAGAAAACAACAGCGAAAGAAAAAGCAGCGTGCGAATCGCCCTTTCCCGCGCCTGCCCGTGTTCCCCGGAGGCATGACGGCCTACCACCACCGCACCTCCAGAAGAGAAGCCCATGCAGAAGGAAGCCACCAGAAAGGCCACCATGTTTCCGTTGCTCACCGCCGCAACGCCCGCTTCCCCCACAAAGCGGCTGACCACCAGCATATCCGCCACGCCGTACAAAAGCTGAAGCACATGGGCAAGGATCAGAGGAAGGCTCAAAAAAACAAGTTCACGGCCTATGGGGCCCCGCGTCATATCATGATGGATGTTCATACGTTCTGTCCGCATAGATAAAAAAAGGAAGGCCGAAATCGTGCGGCCTTCCCTGAAAACACTTCCCGTAAACGGGAAACAACGGCCGCGCGATGATGCGGCCGGCAGACAGAACGGCAGACCCGGAAAAGCCGGGTTATGCCTCGATGAAAAAAGAAGCCTGCGCTTCCCTTCCGCCCCGGCAACGCTTCATCGCCAAGAAGCCGGAGCAGGCACCAAACCGAGTTTCATAACATCCCCTCTGCGCAATCAGGCTTTAAATATATTATTTCAATGTATTACAATACATTCTACAAGAAAAAGCCCTGTCGGGAAACACCTTCTTCGTCAGTATTCTTCCCAAAGCTCATCAGGCGCCATTTTCAACGCATGCCCTAAAAGCGGTATCCTGCATGCGTGAAAGCCGCTTCTGCGTATGCCGCAGGACGCAACCTCCATGGACAAGCGGGGCATGCCCCCCACATCGGACTCAGGAAAGAGCCTGTCCGTCCTTGCGCAGTATGGCCAGAAACAGCGTATCCTGCCCCGGAAAAAGCGGAAGAAACATCCGCTGCTCCACAAGACGGCCGCCAGCCCGAGGCAGAAACGAAGCTATGCGGCCCTCGTTCTCCTCGCGGTTCAGGGCGCACGTCACATAGAAAAGAGCCCCTCCGGGCAGAAGCCTTGACCACGCATGTTCCAGGATGGAGGCCTGCATGCGCGAAGCTTCCTCAAGCCTTTCCGGGGAAAGGCGCAGACGAAGCTCGGCATTGCGGGCCAGGGTGCCCGTACCGCTGCAGGGAACATCCAGCAATATCAAGGGGAAGGACTCTTCCACCTCCTGCGCACGGCCGCAGAACAGGCGCGGCATCGGAAGGCTGAGACGCAGCAGCGCGCCCTTCAGCTCCTCCATGCGGAAGGCGGAAGGCTCGCTGGCCAGCGCCACATGCGCCCCCTTTTCCAGAAGCGCCGCAGTCTTGCCGCCCCGGCCGCAGCAGGCATCCCAGAGAGGAGCCTGCATGAGCCCTTCCCGCTCCATCCATGCGGCCAGACATTCCGCCGCAAGCTGGGAGGAAGATCCCTGTCGCGTAACATCCCCGCTTCGCTCGAAGTTCTCCAGCATGGCCTGATCCTGGGCAGCCCTGCCCTTCTCAAGCCCGTATGCGGAGAAGCCGCCCTGCCCCACCGGGGCATAGCCCAGATCCAGCCATTGCCGGAGCAGAACTTTTCCCCCGTCCCTCGCCATGTTCGCGCGCCAGCACGGCGCGGGGTGGGCCAGAGTATTCTGTGCCATGCGGCAGGCATCTTCCCTGCCGTATTGCATAACCCACATCTTCGTAAGCCACAAAGGAAGGGAGGCGGCCTCCGCCATGCCTTCCGCGTCCAGTCCGGCACGCGCCAGCGCCCGTCTTTTTTCTTCCAGGGCAAGGCGCAGGGACTGCGACTCCCTGTCCACGGAACGAAGCACTCCGTTCACCAGGCCGCCCAGCCCCTGCCCGAAACGGCGGCGGGCCAGATTGACCAGTTCATTCACCGTGGCGCGGGCAGGGATACCTCCCATGAACAATATTTCATAGGTTCCCAGGCGCAGAAGCATGCGCACCTGCGGAGAAAGGGCCCCGGGCTTTTTCAAAAAGCCCGCAAGCGCGGCATCAAGCAGGAAAACATGACGCAGCACCCCGTACACCAGTTCCGAAAGAAGCGCAGCATCCTGCCTGCCGAGCCCTGCTTCCTGCGCGCATCGGGAAAGCATGACGGGAAGGGGCGTCGTCTCTTCCGGGTGCTGGAAAAGCTGATGCAAAAGCGCAAGCGCTCCTGTGCGGGCCCCGGAAACGGGCTGCTTTTGAGGCGTTTTTTTTATTTTTTCGACCATGGATTCACGTTCCGGCCTTTCGGGCCTTAAAAACGATTCTGGAGCATTTTCCGGCTTCAGCCCTGTTTTCTGCTCAAATGGCCATAGGGAGCGGAAAGATTGCGCAGGCGGCCGTTATAAAAATCCGTCGCGCTCATGGATGCCTTGCCCGCAGGACGCAGCCGGGTGATTCTGTACGCGCCGGAACCGCATGCCACCAGCAGCGCATCGCCGTCCATGCCCACGAGGGTGCCGGGAGCATACTCTCCCTTCCCTTCCACAGGCTGCCCCGGCTCCAGGCGAAGCACGACGGGGTCGCGCCCCTCCACATTCAGTACGCTCTTTGCGCCGGGAGCGGGAGTAAGGCCGCGGATGATGTTGTGTATGGCCTTTGCGTCCATGCTCCAGTCGATATATTCCTCTTCCGCGGTAATCTTGGCCGCGTGGGTGACGAGCTTTTCATTCTGAGGCACAAAGGCCGCCCTGCCTTCAGCGATCATACCGAGAGCTCCCACCATGAGCTTTGCTCCGTGCTCGGCCAGGGTATCGAACAGGGTGCCCGCCGTATCCCCGGGTTCAATGCTCACCGCCTGCTGCAGAAGCATGGGGCCGGAATCCAGCCCGGCTTCCATCTTCATGATGGTCACACCGGAAATGGCGTCGCCGTTCATGACGGCGCGCTGTATGGGAGCCGCCCCCCGGTACTGGGGAAGGAGCGAACCGTGCACGTTGTACGGCCCCATGGTGGGTATATCGAGCACCCTCTGCGGCAGAAGAAGCCCGTAGGCCGCCACTACCAGCACGTCGGGCCGAAGATCGGCAAGGGCCTTCACATCGGCGTCGTCCCGGAAATTGCGGGGCTGATACACGGGAAGCCCCAGCTCCAGGGCCAGTTCCTTGGCAGCAGAAGCCTTCAGCTTCTTTCCCCGGCCCGCCGGGCGGTCCGGCTGCGTATACACGGCCACCACTTCACCGCCTTCCCAGTCAGCCACGGCCTTCAGAATGACTGCCGCGAAATCCGGCGTGCCCATGAAAACAATACGCAGTTTCGACATACACACTCCCTATATTCATCCCCAGCCGCACACGCCGGAGCAATGCCCCGCGGCGGCGCTTCTGCGGATATCTCTCCCCCTGTAGGAAGATTTGCGAAAAATTCATCGGCTCTTCCGAAAAGAGCCCTCTCCCGGAAGGATCTTTCCGGCATGACTTTTATGAAAGAAGCGGGCGCGGCCTCCCCCCTCTTCTTACCGCATGCAACCTGCGTGCGGCGTGAAACACACTTTACGGGCTATGTGCCCGCACGTCCAGCCTTCCAGACTCCCCCGCCGGAAGGGCCGCTCCGACACGAAAAAGCCCGGGCCGACGGCCCGGGCTCCAGTGACGCATAAGCTCCCGGCAGAAATTACTTTCTGCCCTTTCTCATCTTTTTGTCGTAAAGGGAGCGCTTGAGGTAGCTTATATGGTCGATGAACAGCTTGCCGTCCAGATGGTCGGTCTCATGCTGCATGCAGGCGCCATAGTAGTCTTCACCTTCGATGTGCACGGGCTTGCCGTCCAGATCAAGGGCGTCCAGGGCCACGCGGCGGGGGCGCTTCACCTTGGCGCGCAGTTCCGGCACGGAAAGGCAGCCTTCATTTTCCTCATGGCCCTTCGGATCGAGCACGGTGATCACAGGATTCACGAACACCTTGAAATCCTGAGGCAGGTCAGGATCGTTCTTTTCCTGCGACACGTCGATGATCACCACGCGCTTGAGCACGCCTATCTGCGGCGCGGCAATGCCCACGCCGCCCACGGTGGTAAGGGTGTCGAGCATATCCTGAGCCAGGGCGCGGATTTCGTCGTTGATTTCGGCCACCGGTTCGCTGACCTTGGCCAGAAGCGGATCGGGATACTGAAGAACAGGACGCAGCATGGCTTACTCCGCAGCCGTGCCGGGAGCCGGCGCGGCCTTTTCACGAAGCCGTATGCCCAGTTCACGAAGCTGCTTGTTGTCCACGGGGGAAGGAGCGTCGGTAAGCAGGCAGGCGGCCTTCTGGTTCTTGGGGAAGGCGATGACGTCGCGTATGGAGGAAGCGCCCGTGAGCAGCATGGCCACGCGGTCAAGGCCGAAGGCGATGCCGCCGTGAGGCGGGGTACCGTAGTCCAGAGCCTGGATGAAGTAACCGAACTGGGCCTTGGCGGCTTCTTCCGTAAAGCCGAGACCTTCAAACATGCGGGTCTGGTCGGCGGGGTTGTGGATACGGATGGAGCCGCCGCCGATTTCGTTGCCGTTCAGCACCATATCGTAGGCGCGGGCCTTGGCTCGGGCCGGATCGGAAAGCATGATATCGTAGCTTTCATCCTGCGCGGCGGTAAAGGGATGATGGCAGGCCACCCAGCGCTGTTCCTCTTCGCTGTATTCAAAAAGCGGGAAGTCGGTCACCCAGAGCAGGTTCCAGGTATTTTCGGGGATGAGGCCGAGCTTGTTGCCGAGCTTCACGCGCAGGCTTCCCAGGGCGTTGTTCACAAGGCCCGGTTCCCCGGCCTGGAAGAAGACTATGTCGCCCACTTCGAGGCCGCAGGCTTCCGTAAGGCCCGCCCTCTCCTCTTCGGAAAGGAACTTGGCGATGGGAGACTGCCATTCGTTTTCGTGGATCTTGATCCAGGCGAGGCCCTGAGCTCCGAAGCCCTTCACGAAATCGGTGAGCTCGTCGATTTCCTTGCGGGTCATGGTGGCGCCGCCGGGCACGCGCAGGGCCTTCACCAGCTTCGCGCCGGAGAAAAGCTTGAAGGCGGAACCGTGCACAATGGCAGTCACGTCCTTGAGCTTGAGGCCGAAGCGGGTATCGGGCTTGTCGGAGCCGTAGTCGCGCATGGCTTCATCATAGGGCATGCGCTGAAGAGGAAGCGCGATATCCACGCCCAGGGCTTCCTTGAACACGCGGGCAATGAGCCCTTCGGCCATGCTCATGACCTGGTCTTCGTTCACGAAGCTCATTTCAATGTCCACCTGCGTGAATTCAGGCTGGCGGTCGGCACGGAGGTCTTCGTCGCGGAAGCAGCGGGCCACCTGATAGTAACGGTCCACGCCGCTCATCATGAGCATCTGCTTGAACTGCTGGGGAGACTGGGGAAGCGCGTAGAATTCGCCCGGCGCCATGCGGCTGGGCACAAGGAAGTCACGCGCGCCCTCAGGAGTGGACTTGGTGAGATACGGCGTTTCCACTTCCAGGAAGTCGAGTTCATTCAGATAGTTGCGGCAGGCCTGCACGATCTTGTGGCGGGTGCGGAGGTTATTTGCCATGGAAGGACGGCGCAGGTCGAGATAGCGGTACTGCAAGCGCACGGATTCGGAGCAGTCGGTACGGTCCTCCACCAGGAAGGGCGGCGTCTTGGCGGTGTTGAGCAGCTTCCACTCCAGCACCACCACTTCAATTTCGCCGGTATGCAGATTGGGGTTGGTCATGCCCTCGGGGCGGGGACGGACGCGGCCCTTGATGGCAATGACGTATTCGCTGCGCAGGATATGGGCATCCTTATGGGCTTCAGGCGCAATTTCAGGGCTGAACACCACCTGGGTGAGACCGTCGCGGTCGCGCAGGTCCACAAAGATCAGGCCGCCGTGGTCACGGCGATACTGCACCCAGCCCATGAGGCACACGGTCTTACCGTCGTCGGCAATGGTCAGGTCGTTGCAGTGATGGCTGCGCTTCCAGTCGCCCAGCGGCTTGATGTAGCGGCCGTGTTCCTTCTGGATATCCACGACGGTCTTTTCGTTTTCTTCAAACTGGCTCATGACCATTCCTCTTTATTTTTCGGCGTTCAGGCCGGCAGCGACGTCGGCGCAGGGCACTTCGCGCTGCTCGCCGGATTCCATGTTTTTGATGATGACAGTACCGGAGGCAAGTTCATTGGTACCCATGATAAGCGTGTAGCGCGCGCCGGACTTGCCGGCCTGGCGCATGGTAGCCTTCATGCTGCGGCTTTCGTAGCCCAGCGTGCCGGAAAAACCCTCGCGCCGCAGACTCTGCGCCAGAGCAAAAGCGGCGTCGCGGCAGGAATCGTCAAGCACAGCCACATAAAAATCAGGAGAAACAGCGGGGAGCTCACGGCCTTCCAGAAGAAGCGCCAGGCGCTCCATACCGCAGGCAAAGCCTATGCCGGGCACGGAAGGCCCGCCGAGCTGCTCCACAAGGCCGTCGTAACGGCCGCCACCTGCCACGGAACCCTGAGAGCCGATTTCATTGGAAACCACTTCCCAGGTGGTACGGGTGTAATAGTCCAGCCCGCGCACCAGACGGTGATTGATCTCATAGGGGATCTTTTCCGCATCGAGATGACGGAGTACTGCTTCAAAATGAGCGCGGCAGTCGGGACATTCGTTGTCCAGAATCACCGGGGCGTCTGCCGTCAGTTCCTTGCAGGCGGGAACCTTGCAGTCCAGCACACGGAGGGGATTGGTCTCCATGCGGCGGCGGCAGTCCTCACAGAGCTTCGACTGGTCGAGATTCGCCAGCCAGTCGTGGAGATTCCTGCGGTACACGGGACGGCAGGAGGAACAGCCCAGAGAGTTGATCTGAAGCGTCAGGTTCCTGAGCCCCAGCCTGCCGAGAAATTCCATCATCATGCAGATGATTTCTGCATCGGCCTCAGGTTCCTTCGGGCCGAGACATTCGCAGTTGATCTGATGGAACTGGCGCATACGGCCCTTCTGGGGGCGTTCATGCCGGAACATGGGGCCGATGGTGAAAAACCTGCTCACGGCTTCGCGGGCATGGACGCCGCTCTCAATGTAGGCGCGCATGACGCCGGCCGTGGCTTCCGGCCGCAGGGACATGGAACGGCCCTTGCTGTCGGGAATGCAGTACATTTCCTTCTGCACCACGTCGGTTTCCGTGCCTATGCCGCGGCAGAAAAGATCGGTGTACTCCATGAGCGGGGTACGAAGCTCGCCAAAGCCGTAGCGGGGAAAAACCTCGCGCGCGGTGGCTTCCATCATCTCAAAAAGACGGCTCTGCGCCGGAAACTGGTCGGCAAAGCCCTTGATAGCCTGAATCTGTGCCATGAACGGACTCCAGCAAAGTAGAAATAACGCATGAGGATAGGGCCTTTTTCCCCCATTGTCAAAGATTCTCCCGGCCTTCCCATCCCGGAAAAATTCCCCCGTCAAGGTAAAAGCTCAGGGCTGCATACTGGTGATAAAAAGTCAACCTTCTTCAGGCTGGATTCTCAACGCTGCCAGGCTTCCCGAAATCTCAGAAAAAATCCTCATAACATAGCGATTTCAACGGCAAAAAAGCCACTGTCACCCCCCGGTACTGCGCCCTCTCCCTAAAAACAGCCGTCTACCCGAAAGACTGTGCGAAATCTGAACAATATGATTTCCCCTGTGAGAAAGTCTTGAAGCTCGTGTTCCCCACCCGGTACAGCGTTCCCTCTGCCGACCTCCAGAAGCCGTCCACAACACAAGAAAAGTCAGCCCTCCCCTTACAAAGGCACGCCCTCCTTTCCTTGATCAACGTCATAGAATTCAGGGAAAACAGAAGATCTCCATATCTCCATAAAAACTGTTCGGCTCGTGAGGAGTAAGGAGGATACACGTACTGATAAAGACGATGTGGAGGGACAGCGGCTGCTCCCATGTGCTCCCCTGTCAAGAAAAACTCCCCCTTCTGTGCAGGCCCCAAAACAGGAACACAGGCATGCCCCCGGACGGGAGGAGAAAATAGCCCTGCCGTGCCGAAAAGCCCGGATAAGAAAAAGACGCACTCCTAAAAGGCGTTGCGTCCTTGCTCTGCCACGGAAACATCTGTCGAAAAAATCGTGTCTGCCCGGCCTTTCAGGCAGCCTGGAAACGGAGCCTGCGCATAGGGGGAAAGGCGCGACAAAGAAGCCCCGCAGGGAAGGCGCAGGGCGCGCGCCGTTGCCGCGGGGCTTTAAACGACGAAAGGCTCCTTATTCAGGAGCCTTTCCAAAGATAACCTTGGCATCGGCCTACTTTCCCACGTAAAAATGCGC
>NZ_DYZA01000183.1 GCF_020741395.1 Mailhella massiliensis
TTTGCTTATGGGCGCAGTTGCCAGACCGCACCTCTTTCTTAGCAAATCAAAAGGAGTGTTTATAACCTACGCATAACTATAAGTTTTCGGGAACCCCCAGCCTAGCTGGGGGTTTTCTTTTAACCAAAAAAACGTGGAGCAGATCTCCACGTTTTTTTGTCCCGGTATGGGCGGGCATTGAGGCGGGAGGCGGCCCCTCCGCCGGAAAAACGCAGTCTTTCAAGGGGAGCGCCTACTTTTTCGCCTGCCGTTCATGAATGGCGTACACGACGCGGATATGGGCCTCGCTGGCCTTTCTCGCCTCTTCAGGACTCCCGGCCACAATGGCAGTCACAATGGCTTCGTGCTAATCCATGAAGGCTTTTTTTTCCTCCGCCGTGAAATCCACAAGGCAGGTCTTTTCCCCCACCACGCGCATGAGCGTGTCCATGAGCAGAAGCGCCATGTGGTTGCCGGAAAGCTCGGCAATGAAACGGTGCAGGTTGTCCGCCCCCGGGGGGACGGGCTTCACGCCTTTCACGCCGCTCGCCTCCATGTCGGAAAAGCCCTGCCGCACAAGCTCAAGGTCCTCCTTAAGCCTGCGCGCGGCAGACTCCCCGCAGTTCGCGGCGGCCTGCGCGGCCAGCGGCGGTTCCAGAAGAAGCCAGGTGTCGAGCATGTCCTTATTGGTGATCTGCCCGAGAAAAAGCATGTGGGAGATGGTTTCCACCATGGGTTCCACCGTCATGGGTACAAGGAACGCCCCGCCCCGTACCCCGGGACGGACGCTGATGATGCCCTTGGCCTCCAGGGAACGAATGGCCTCCCTCACCACGGGGCGGCTGGTCTGGAAAAGCTCGGCAAGCTCACGGTCGGAAGGAAGCTTGTCGCCCAGAACAAATTCATTGTTCCTGATAGCTTCGCGTATCTGCTCCTCCACCTGTTCATAGAGCTTCTGCTGACGGACAGGGATAAACGGTCCGTGCCGGTCCTGTGTCCGGTTCATGGTCACCATCCTTAGGGAAAAGTTCGGGACAGGTACATGCAAAAGCAGCCCTGCTCGGGAAGCGCGTTTTCGGCGGAGCAGGCGCGCGGGAAAGAGCCGTGATCGACCTTCCCCATCGCCTTTCCGACGCCCGCCCCACGGCGCAGAAAAGAAGCCGGGGCACGGGCGGGCCTGCCGGAGGTGCATCCCCCGCATTCCCCGGCCCGGACGCGCACTGCCTTCTCTTATTTTTCTCCCCAGCGGAACATGCCTTCCACCTCCAGCCCGAAAGGCTGAAGAAGGCGGCAGGCGCAGTACCGCGTCATGTCCTCCACGCTTCCCGGCCTGTGGTAATAGGTGAGCACCGGCGGCACGATGCGCACGCCGGGCAGGCGGGAAAGCTCAAGGAGATTCCGCAGGTGGACGGCACTGAGCGGCGCTTCCCGGGCCGCCAGCACCAGGGGGCGCTGTTCCTTGATGGTCACGTCCGCCGCGCGCAGGATGAGGCTGTCGGCATAGCCCGAAGCGATGCCGGCCACCGTCTTCATGCTGCACGGAACCACCAGCATCCCCTCCGCCGGATAGCTGCCGCTGGCGGGGCCCGCGTCAATATCCTCAGGCTCAAGCACGGCGTCGGCCATGCCGTACACCTCCTCCACCGAGAGGTCGGTTTCATAGCCCAGCGTGACTTTCGCGCCCCGGCTCATAATGAGGCAGCTTTCCCAGCCGGGCTGCGCGCGCACAAGGCGCAGGCACTCCCGAAGCAGAGGGGAGCCGCTCGCCCCGGTGGCGGCTATGACCAGCCTTTTTCGTCTGTTTTCCGAGGGCATGTCATTTTGCTCCGTCCAGCCAGCGCGAGGGGTCGGTCTCCATGAACGCGGCACGGACAAACCTTTCCTTCAGGGTAAAGGGCACCGTGCAGTCGAAAATGGTCTTGCAGGCAATGCCGTGATCCCGGATGCTGGGGGAATAGGCCGGGTCGTTGGAAGGGTCCAGCGGGTGGCAGCGCACGCCGGGAATGGTGACGATATCCCGATCTCCCTGAAAGCGCGTGTTCATGGCCCACAAGACGTCGTTCATGTCGAAACAGTCCACATCCTCATCCACCAGAAAGACATGCTTGAGTTCGCTGAAGGCGGAAAAAGCCAGCAGCGCGGCCTGGCGCTGACGGCCTTCGTCGCTCGCGGAAAGCTTGCGGAACTGCATGACGGCCATGTACTTCCCGCCGCCCGCCGACGCACAGTACACATTCTGCAGCCGCCCGGGCATGGCGCGCTCCACCATGCCGTAGATGCTCGCCTCCGTGGGGATGCCCGCCATGGAAACGTGTTCCTCGCTGGGGCCTATGCAGGTCTGCATGATGGGGTTTTTCCTGTGGGTGACGGCCTTCACTTTGATGCACCAGCACTCGGAGCTTGCCGGGCCCGTGTAGCCGGGAAATTCCGGCATGGCGTAGCCTGTGCGGCGGTTCTGGTCTTCCTGGATGCGCACATGAGGCAGCACTTCGCCTTCAATCACATATTCGGCCGGGGCTATGGCGCGGCAGTCCACGCTCACGCACCTGCAAAGGCGTACCGGCTCCCCGCGCAGGGCGCCCGCCACGGAAAGTTCATCGTAGCCGAGCGGCGTGGTCGGCGGCTCGAAGCAGGAACTTATGGCAATGGCCGGATCCACCCCTATGCTTATGGAAATGGGGAGCGCCCTGCCGAGCTGCTCCGCCCGCTCCGCCATGGCCCCGATATGCCGCGCGCCGGGGGTGAAGAAAATGGAAAGCGTGTCCCTGCTCTGGATGCAGAGCCTGTGGATAGTCACGTCCCATCGGCCCGTGTCGGGATGGGCGGCATAGCACATGCCGAGGGTGATGTAAGGCCCGGCGTCCTGCGGGGTATTGGTGGGGGCGGGTACCAGGCGGTTCAGGTCGAAGCCTTCCTCAGAGGCAAGGTGAACCACCTCCTGGCAGGGGGCGGGGCCTTCCTCAAAAACGGGCGGCAGAGGGGAATCCACACATTCCCAGAGCTTTTTGCCGAGATTCTCCATCTCCGTGCCCAGAAGCGCGGCCACGCGCCTGCGGCTTGCCATAAGCCCTATGACTACGCGCGCGCCCGGGTGGCCCTTGACGTTTTCAAACATCATGGCCGGGCCTTCCTTCGTGGGCCGCTTCACCGTGCCGCCCGCACCCACATAGCGGTACACCCCGGAAAGCTCCGCCTCCGGATCCACTTCCACCTTTGTGGAAACAAGCTGGCCCGGCATGGAACGCAAAAGCTCCAGGGCGCTGCGCAGATCGTTTACCTTTTGTTGCATGTCGCCTTCCTCCGTTTCCGCCGCTGCCCCGGGCAGGGCTTCCTTGACATTCTGCCTGTGCGGCCGTGCCGCATACCTGAAAACTGATACCCCTCTCAGCCTTGCCCGCAGGGCCCCCTGCGCTCTGGAAGGCCTGGCCCCGCCCATGAAGGACAAGTCGCCCGCGCTTCGGGACTACCCGCCTTCTTCTCCTGCATTGTGCCGATAGGGTTTATTGGTCTTACCTTTATACCTATTGTCCATTTTTTCTGTCAACGCTTTTTTCCCGACTTTACACGCTGTTTTCCGCTTTTCCGGCTTGACGAAAGAAGACGTCTTTTTTATTTAAGTAACTGCTTAATTAAATTTATCCCATATCCCGTGCCGGGCGGCCCTTCGTCGCCCGGAAGGCCTTCACCCCGCCGCGCCTCCGGCCGGGAGGCATGCGGAACCAGAGGAAATCATGGACAACGCCCCCCTCTACCGAGCCCTGGCCGATGAAACACGCCGCCGCATCGTCGTGCTGCTGCTTACGCACAACATGTGCGTTACCGCCCTTGCCCGCAGCCTGAACATAAGTGAAAGCGCGGTATCGCAGCACCTCAGGGTGCTGAAGGAAGCATGCCTCCTCTCCGGGGAAAAACGCGGCTACCACATGCACTATGCCGTAGAAAGGGAAAGGCTGCATGATCTGGCCCGGGAAATCGAGGGCATGGCGAACATGGAAAGGGAAGGCGGAGCGGAAGGGCTTGTCCGCCTGCCCATGGCGCCTCTGCCGAAAAGGGGGAAATGACATGTCCACAGCAGCGCTTTACCTCGCAACCCTGCTTCTGGTCTGCCTCTCCTTTGCCAAAGACAGGCAGAAGACGCTCCGCGCCCTGAAAAAAGGCTGGAAATCCTTTGAAGGTATCCTGCCGCAGTTCCTTTCCATACTCCTGCTGGTAGGGCTCATGCTCGCCGTAGTGGATGAAAGCCTCATTTCCCGCCTGCTGGGGAAGGAATCCGGCCTCATGGGCATGCTGCTGGCAGCCGTGGCAGGTTCCGTCACGCTCATTCCCGGCTTCATTGCCTTCCCTCTGGCAGCCTCTGTCCTCGCCTCCGGCGCGGGCTATGGGCAGACGGCCATGTTTTTGACCACGCTCATGATGGTGGGCATCGTTACCCTGCCGCTGGAAAGCGCCTGTTTCGGCAGGCGACTCGCGGTGCAAAGAAACCTTCTCGCCCTCCTCTATGCCGTACTTTCTTCCTTTCTTCTGGGGGCGATGCTATGATTCTCACACTCTGCAGGCGCTACGCCTTCTTTCTGGGCCTCGCCCTTCTCAGCGCTTCCCTGCTCTTCCTCGCTCCCGCCACAGGGCAGAAAGCTCTGGAACTCACGCGCGCCAACCTCGTGGAGATGCTTTCCTTCCTGCCGCCCATCTTCGTGCTGCTCGGCCTTCTGGACGTGTGGGTAGAGAGGGAAACCATGATGAAATATCTGGGAGAGGGCTCGGGGCTCAGAGGCATGCTTCTGGCCTTCTTCCTGGGGTCCGCGGCGGCGGGGCCGCTGTACGCGGCCTTCCCCCTGGCCTGCGTCATGATGCAGAAAGGCGCGCGCATGCTCAATGTCTTCATCTTCATCGGGGCATGGTCCTGCACCAAGATCCCGCTCATCATGTTTGAAACCGCCACCCTCGGCTTCCGCTTCATGGCCCTTCGCCTGGCCTTCAACATCGCGGGCATCTTCCTCATCGCCCTTGTGCTCGACCGCTCCCTGCGCGCCCGCTGACCCCGGGGCCGCCGCTCTCTCCGCCCGCTCCTGAGCGGCACGAACAACAGGGGAGCGCCATGCACGGCACAGGCTGGCGCGGCGGGCTCATTTATGTCCCTTCCGGTGCGGGGAAGGACAGCCTCCTGAGCGCCCTGCGGAGCCATGCCCACGGCCTGCCGCTGGCCTTTGTGCGGCGCTATATCACAAGGCCTGCCGATACCGGGGCGGAAAGGCATATTCCCGTAAGCCGGGAACGCTTTGAAGAGCTCTCCGCCATGGGCCGCTTTTCCCTTCAATGGGCAAGCCACGGCTGCAGATACGGCATCCCCTCTGCATGGGATCACCTGCTTGAGAGCGGCATCTCTCTGCTGGTCAACGGTTCCCGCACAGCATTCCCCCTGGCACGGCAACGCTACCCGAACATTCTGCCCGTACTCATCAGCGCGCCTCCCGCCCTTCTGTACGCAAGGCTCCTCGCACGGGGCCGCGAATCCCATGAGGAAAGAGAAGAGCGGCTCAGGGCCGCTTTCACTCCTATCCCGGAAGAAGAATCCGTCACTCAATGGATACATATCGAAAATGCCGGATCCCTGCAGGAAGCCGTTCTGAAGCTTGTCAACGCCCTGAGAGCGACCCTCACCTCCTTGTGAAGGCCGTTTCCTTCCCGAAGCAGCGACGTTCCGCAACAAATGCGGTGCATCTCTCTGTTTCCACGGCCAGCCGAACAGGGACGGACTTTTTCATCCTTTTTCCGTTTTTTCGATCTTCCCATCAAGAATACGCCCTTCTGCCGGTTCCCCGGCCTTTTTCAAAATAAAAAGACGGAAAGGTTATGCGCTTCCCTGTCTTGACAAAGAAATCACGCCTGTTTTATTTCAAAAGGTAAGTTTTCGAGTCGGTCCGGCTACAGCGCAACGCCATGCCGCTCCGACCTGAGTTCTGCTCACAGGGTGGTGCTGGAAACGGCCCCGCCTCCTTGAATGCCCTGCGGCATGGAAAGAAAACGCTGCGCTTGAACCATGCATGGATACCCATGTACCCATGGTTCTGGTGTTTTCATCTGTGAGCAACACCGGAACTGCGCATCTGCGCTGCATGGAGAATCGCATGAAAAAATTTCCTCTCCTCTTCTGTGTTGCGGCGGCCTTCATCCTGACCAGTCCCTCCTTTGCTCCGGCGGCAGAATCCCTGCACGTCTATTGCGGCGCGGGCATGACCAAGCCCTTCGGCGAAATAGCCGCCGCCTTCACCAAAAAGACGCAGGTAGGCATGGAAGTAACCTATGCCAACGCCGGGCAGATACAGTCGCAGATCAATACCGCGCAGGAAGGCGACTTCTTCATCGCCGGGGCTGCGGAAGAGCTGAAGCCCGTGGAAAAATACGTTTCCGCCAAGCGCGACCTCGTGAAGCATATCCCCGTGCTGGCTGTGGCCAAGGGCAACCCTAAAAATATTTCCGGTATCAGGGATCTTGCCAGAAGCGACCTTCGCGTGGTACTCGGCGACGCCAAGGCCACGCCCATAGGGAAGATAGCGGACAAGGCCCTTGCCGACGCGGGGCTCACCGGCAAGGTCAATGTGGTGAGCCGGGGCGTCACCGCGCCCTCCATCTTCAACGCGCTGAACGTGGGCGAGTGCGACGCCATCATCGTGTGGAAGGAAAACGTGACTTCCGCCATGGATATTCTCGCCGACCCGGCCATGGACGCCTATGTGAAGACCATCCCCGCGGCCACGCTCTCCGTCTCCACCAATCCCGAAGGGCAGAAGGTCTTCCTGGAATTTCTCGATTCCGATGAAGCGAAGGCTATCTGGGAAAAGCACGGCTATGTGGTGCTGAACTGACACTCCGGGCGCCTTGCGGCGCCCTTCCCCTTTCCCGCAACCCTTCGGCATGAAGCGGATTTTCCGGTCGCGCCATGAAACGGAACATGTCGTTTTTCGACGGCGCAAGTTTATGCGTCGCCTTTCTCACCGTCCTTTTCCTCACCGCTTCCCTCGGCACCATCATCGTGGGAGGACTGCCCTTTCTGCCCGGGGCACTCTGTTCGGAAGAGGTGCTTTTCTCCATCAGGCTGAGCCTCGTTACGTCCACAGTTTCCACATTGCTCTGCTTTGTGGTGGGCATCCCCTGCGCCTACGCCCTCGCCCGCTGCCGCATGCCCCTGCGCAACGTCTGCCGGCTGGTGCTGGAGCTGCCCCTTTCCCTGCCGTATCTCGTGCTCGGGCTGTGCCTGCTCATGATGTTTTCCTCTGAAGCGGGAAGGATGCTTAAAAACTTCGGTATCCGGGTCATCTTTGAACCGGCGGGCATTGTCATGGCGCAGTGGATAGTCAACATCCCCTTTGTGATCCGGCTCATGCGCACAGCGCTGGAAGAGATGGACAGCCGCCTGGAATTCATCGCAGGCACGCTGGGAGCTTCCCGCTGGCAAAGGTTCTGCACCATCACGCTGCCCCTGTGCCGCAATTCCATCCTCATGGCCGCCATACTCACCTGGTCGCGCGCCATAGGGGAATTCGGGGCTACGCTCATGCTCGTGGGAGTCACGCGCATGAAAACGGAGACCCTGCCCGCCAGCATCTACCTCAATATCAGTACCGGAGACAACGGCATGGCCATGGCCGCCGCAATCATCCTGCTCATCATTTCCGGCACGGCGCTTCTTTTCTCCACCCTGCTTCAGCGCCGGGCCGCCAGCCGCATGGAGGGTTCCTTCTGGTGACCATGCCCCTCGCCTTTGAATCCTTCCGCCTCACGCGGGGCAGTATGCACATGGAAGACATTTCCTTCTCCGTGGCGGAAGGGGAGCTTTTCGCCATACTCGGCCGCACGGGTGCGGGCAAAACGCTGCTTCTGGAATCGGCGGCGGGATTCTACACCCCGGAAGGTGGGCGCGTGCTTCTCTACGGCACTCCCGTGCAGGATATCCCCCTCACCGAGCGGCGCATCGGCTTCGTGTATCAGGACTACGCCCTCTTTCCTCACATGAATGTGGAAAAAAACATCGCCTACGGGCTCCGGGTGCGCCATAAAAGCCGCGCGGAACAGGAAGAAAAGGTAAGGGACATTTCCTCCCTGCTTTCCATAGGCCATATTTTAAAAGAATATCCTCAAACCCTGAGTGGCGGGGAGCGGCAACGCGTCGCGCTGGCCCGCGCGCTGGTGCTGCGCCCCCGCCTGCTCCTTCTCGACGAACCCTTTTCCTCGCTCGACCCGGCCACGAAAAAAAGCCTGTATGAAGAAATACGGAGCATCCCCCGGAAATTCCACTGCGCGGTGCTTTTCGTCACCCACGATTTCAAGGAAGCCCAGACGCTGGCTTCACGCATAGGCATCATGGCCCGGGGCAGGATGCTCTGCATCCGCTCGGCACAGGAACTTTTCACCCGAAGCAACGACGCTGAACTCAACGCCTTTCTCGGACTGGAGGACGCATGACAACACAGGAGCTGTACCAGCGCCTCAGGCAGGAGCTGGAAAACATCGCATGGAAATACCGCCTGAATGAACGCCCCATCATCCTGAAAAGCCGGGGCCTTTCCCCGGAAGAAGCCATAGGCTCTACCAAGCGCAAGGACTATCCCATACTCGCGGGCAGGGAAGTCATGCTTCAGGCCCAATTCGGGGAAGCCCTGGGGCAGGCCTTTACCGACGCCCCTTCCGACTTCAGCGGCACTCTGGCAGATATCCTGGCCCTTGATGTGGACAACGACCCGCACAGCCGGGGCCTTCTCGTGGCCACGCTCAACGCCGTCATGCGCTTTACCGGCGACCTCGACCACACCGTCCATTGCCGGAACAACGAGCTTGAGCTTTGCGCCGAAGCCTATGCCGCCTATATACGCGGGCATTTCCACCGCCCGCGCATCACGCTGGTGGGCTATCAACCTGCCCTCACCGCCCGGCTCTCACAGGAATTTTCCCTGCGCGTCCTGGATATGAACCCGCAGTTCGTGGACAGCGTCCGCTCCGGCGTCACCATAGAACACGGCAAGAAAAGCTATCAGGACGCAGTGCTGGAATGGCCAGACCTCGTGCTCTGCACGGGCAGCACGCTCTGCAACGGCTCCTTCGTCGACTTTGTGGATATCGGCAGGCCCGTGCTTTTCTTCGGCATTTCCGGCGCGGCGGCGGCCCGCATCTTCGGCATACCCCGCTTCTGCCCCATGGCTGGCTGAGCCCGGAAAAAGCGTAAGAAGGCCGGATCCCGCAGGCTTCCTCTTCCTGAGCAGACCTCCCCGCAGTCCGTTTTCCGGCGGCGGAAAAGAATCGGACCTCCTTTTCCGCCGCATACGGGCGGTAGGGCCGTATTCCCCCTTGACGGCCCCTTCTCACACCGCCCTGCCGGCCCGACCCCTCCGGGTCGGCTTTTTTTACGCCTCTCCTTCCGAAGCCCCCCCTTCTCCTCCCCAGCCGCGCCGCATCACCTTCAGAAAAATGGCCGTCCTGCCGCAAGACGGGCTTCCCCCGGGAAATTCCCCAAAAATATGTTCCTTACGAAAAAAACATCTTCCATGTAAGGTCGGTGTAAGCTTGCCGTAGTGTACTGACCTCACATGAAGGGGAGAGCAGGAAAAAGCTCTTCCCTTCCGGGAGCGGAAAGCTCCATCGATAAAAACACACCCGGCTTGCCCGGTTCCCCGGGAAGCGAAAACAACAAGCCCTCTGGAGGCAACCATGACCATGTATCCTCTCGCCGACAACAGCCGTCCCTTCCCCGCCGCCCGTCCTTCCCGCAGGCGCGCCGCCGTTCCCGCCGCCCTCGCCGCGTCCCTTGCCCTGCTGCTTACCCTCGGCGCATCGGACGCCCTTGCCAACAGGGGAGACGGGGGCTACACCCAGAACAACGCCTACAGCGCTGCGGGCGGCTACACCGGCCCCGGCCCCTCCGTCTCCACGGTGGAACAGGCCAAGAAGATGCGCGACGACACGCACGTCACCCTCAGGGGCCGCATCGTCCAGCACCTCGGCGGCGACCATTACCTGTTCAAGGACGAGACCGGCGCCATCAACGTGGATATCGACCACAAGCGCTGGCAGGGCCAGACCGTAGGGCCCGACGACCTTGTGGAAATCCACGGCGAAGTGGACAAGGACTGGAACGAGCTGGAAATAGACGTGGATCGGCTCATCAAGAGATAAACAGCGCATGCCCCTCACGGGGCATGCGCCCAGAGGCAAAGGCATGCGCGTTCTTCTTATTGAAGATGATGTTCTCATCGGCAACGGGCTCAGGATGGGGCTTCCCGCCCTGGGCTTCGCCACAGACTGGTTCAAGGAAGGCCCGCTGGGCATGCAGGCCCTTTCTTCGGCGGAGTACGACGCCGTCATTCTTGATCTCGGCCTTCCCGGCATGGACGGGCTGGACATACTGCGCGAATGGCGCTCCAAAGGGCTGGATGTGCCCGTGCTCATCCTTACCGCGAGGGATGCCATAAGCCAGCGAGTCGAGGGCCTGAACCTCGGTGCGGACGATTACCTCGGCAAACCCTTTGATCTGGAGGAAGTGGCGGCCCGCCTGCGCGCCCTTGTGCGCAGAAGGCACGGCGTCTCCTCACACAGGCTTTCCCACGGCCCCGTGAGCTTCGACCCCCTCGGCAGAACCGTCACCCTGAACGGGCAGCCCGTGGCCCTGGGACAGAAGGAAATCATGTTGGTGGAGCTTCTTCTGCTCAACCGTCAGAGCGTACTTTCCAAAAGCGCCATTGAAGAAAAGCTCTACCCCTGGGGAGAAGAGGTCAGCAGCAATTCCGTGGAAGTACTGGTGCACCGCATACGCCGCAAGCTGGGGAACAGTTTCATAAAAACCGTACATTCCGTGGGCTACACCCTGGGAAACGCCGAGGCCCGCTGACCTGCCGGGAAAAGCCCCTCAATCGTGCCGGAAAGCGCCCTTTACCGGTCCTGCCTGCGTACCCTGCGGGGAAACAGGCAGGAGGCAACGGCCCTGCGGCGGCATGAACGGCTCCCCTCCGCCGCAAGGCACAGCCTCCCCCGCATGCTCCTGCCGAAGCTGTGGCATGCCGCGCTCTTTCCGCACAGGCAGGGGAAAAAGGCCTTTCCGTCGGCCTGCCCCAGGCCCATTCTTCCAAGGATACCCCATGAAGCAACGCATCGCACATGTCCTGAAAAGCCTGCTCCGCTCGGCAGGAAAACTGCTCGGCCCCGCGACCGCCCGGGCCGGGAGCTCCGCTCCCGGGCTTTTTGCCTCGGCATGCGGCCTTCTCCCCTCGCTGTGGAAGCGTATTCTTGCCATGCCTGTCAGCCGGCGGAGCCTCAGGCTAAGGCTCAGCGTGTTCTTTTCCCTTTTTATGGTTGCGGCATGGCTGGCGGCCGCCCTCTTCGCCTGGCAGGCCTGCCGCGACTCCATCGACGAATTTTTCGATTCCCGGCAGATGCTTGTGGCAAGGCTGCTCGCCACGGCCGACATTTCCTTTACCGGCAAAGAGATGCCGAAAATGAAGGAGATGCTCCCCGGCGTGGACAAGCATGCCTTCGGCGATGTGGAAGAGGAGGCCATAGACCTTGCCGTATTTTCCCCGGACGGGCAAATGCTGTTCAGCCACGGAAAAACAGGCCGGCGCTTCCTTTTTGAACCTGAGCGGCGCGGATTTGTGGAGACGCCCCTGCGCGGCGACGACGAAATATGGCGCATTTTATGGATGGATTCCACCGACGGGCGACGTGTCATCGCTATGGGGCAGGAGCTGGACTACCGCGCAGATATGGCGCTGGATATGCTGGAAGAGCAGATAATGCCCTGGCTTATCCTGCTTCCCGTATTGCTGACCGGTCTTTTCGTCCTGCTCACGAGAGAGCTTGCACCCCTGAGGGCCATGGCCACCGCCCTGCGTGAACGCAGGCCGGAAGAAAGCTCCCCGCTCGATACGGGCCGCCTTCCCTCGGAAGTCCTGCCCATGGCCGAAGCCCTGAACGGCTTTTTCGCCAGGACGGAAGCCATGCTGGCAAGGGAACGCTCCTTTATTTCCGATGCGGCGCATGAACTGCGCACGCCTCTGGCCGGCCTTCGCATCCAGGCCCAGGTAGCGGCGCAGCCCGGCATCGACGAAGAGACAAGGCGCGAGGCCCTGTCCTTCCTCCGGCAGGGCATAGACCGCTGCGCCCGGCTCATGGAACAGATCCTCGCCCTTTCCCGGCTGGAAGCTCAGGGCCTGTCCGGCAACAATCCGGCGGAGGGCTCCGAAGTGGGCTGGGCCGCGCTTCTGGAAGAGCTGCTCCCCCTCTACAGGCCGAAGCTGGAAGAACGCCGCATACGCATGGAATCGCAGATCAGCTCGCTGAACTCCTCCGTGCAGGGCAACAGCGCGCTCCTTTCCATGCTGCTGCGCAATATCCTGGAAAACGCTTCCGCCTACACGCCGGAAGGCGGGCTCATACGCCTGACGCTGGGGCAGCAAAGTCTCACCGTGCAGAACGATTGCGCTCCCCTGCCCGACGAATACGCCGCGCGGCTGGGGGAACGCTTCTTCCGTCCTCCCGGGCAGGAGAAAGCCGGAAGCGGGCTCGGCCTTTCCATCATGGCGCGCATAGCCGCCCTGCACGGCTTCAGGCTGGAAAAGGGCATAAAAAAAGACGCGCCCGGATTTTCCCCTTCTTCCTTCCTGGTGGCCCTTTCCTGGGAACGGGGCTGACGCCCCGGAGCGCGCAGGCCTTCCTCCGGGATTTTGGCCCCGCCTTCCCTGAGCCGTATGCGACTCTCCCGGCTCACCACCTGAAAACAGGCTACGCCGCAGCGCTTTGCACTCCCGCCCCGCCTGCCCCGGAATCGGCTACTTCAGGAAAAGACCCCCGTGCGGCAGAGCGCCCTATGCTTTCCCCTCCCGGGCAGGGAGCCCCGCTTCCCCTCCAGAGCCTCGGAAGGCTCTCCGGGCGGAGGCGTGTGCCTTCCGCACCGGGAAGCTCCCGGACGGCTCTCCGAAGGGGCTTTGCAAAGGCCGCAGTACAGCACGGGAAAGGGAGTGGCGTATCATGCTCATGGCCCGCACGGCGTCGCCCTTTCCCCCAAAAGCTCCCGGAGGAAAAGCCTGCCTAGGGCATGGGAACCAAACGGAACCCCACCCTGGGCACGGTTTTCAAAATGGGCTTGTTCTGCTGCTCCAGGCGGCTGCGCAGAATATGGATATAAGTGCGCAGAGCATCGCTGCTGGGGGGAGCATCGCCGTAAAGCTCATTTTGCAATTCGCTCCGGCTCACCACATTGGGCGCAGCCTTCATGAGCCTGGCAAGCAGCGTGAAGGCCATGGGCGGCAAATGCAGGTTCCTGCCGTCGCATGTCACGGTATGTGCCTGAATGTCCAATTCTATACCTGCCCAGCTCAGTTTTGCCGAAGCAAGATGCGCCCGAGAAAGGCGTATGCAGGCAAGCACCCTTGCCTCCAGCTCCAAAAGATGCAGAGGGCTGGTGACGATATCGTCGGCCCCGCTGTTCAGGTAGCGGGGCAGATTTTCCATCGTAGTGTCGGGCGTGAGCAGAACGATGGGGCAGGCGACATGTTCGATGCGCAGGCAGGTGTAGAGAGGAATCCCATTCTGATCGCTTAGCTGAGAATCAAGGATAATCGCGTCGTAGGAAGAGCTTTTCAGGCAGTTATACACCTCATCGCTGCCTGCGGCGCTGTCGAGCTGATAGCCCAAGGGTTCCAGATAGGCAAAGAGATTTTTCATGGTCGACGCATCGGGCGTGCCGACCATAAGACGTATGTCGGGGACGGAAAGCTGTTTTTTCAGGCTGTGCAGCATAAGCAGCCCTCTGAGAGTATGGTTGATATGAGCAGAAAAGCAATGAGGTCAAAGCAGCGCTTCTTTGAAGCGGGCATTGCAATGCTGCGTGGATCAGGGAAAGATGCGCCCGGCCACAGGAAAACGCGCCTTTTCTGACAGTCCGGTTTCAGCATGCCTGCGCTTACGAGTGCTCTCTGGTAATGCACAGGAAGCCGAGAAAAGAACTCGAATTTAATCTAGAGGATAGCCTGGGATGCGTCAATCATTTCTCAGGCATTGCAGACTTGCCGCAGCCGGCGCACGCCGGGGAAAACCTGCCGCCGGAGCAATGCGGACGGCTCCTTCCGCCTAGCCGGAAGGAGCGGAAAACCGATATGAAAAACGGGAGAGGACTTGCGTCCTCTCCCGTGCAAGGCGGTTCAGTCCGGCACAGGCCAGGCCCGCGCGGAATTAGAACTTGTACTGGAAGAGCAGAGCGATCTTCCAAGCGTCGTCGTAGGAGCCGAGACGAGCATGATCAGCACCGGTCTCGAAGTCTTCGAACACATAGGCGGCTTCGAGGTAGGCGGTGAGGTTCTTGTAGATCTTGTAGGTGGTGCCGAAGTCCAGTTCGACGATGGAGTCGTCGGTGGTCATGTACCAGGAGGGGTTCAGACCAAAGCGGGCAGCGTTCTCAGAGTCGTTGGTACCCTGAGCGTACACCACGGCGAAGTCATGGGAGAGGTCTTCGATGAAGGAAAGACCGTTCCAGGCGAGGCGGACGCCCCAGGCGCCGTTGCCGTTGTGGTTGTTTTCGATTTCGTTATCGAGCAGGCCGGAACCGTTGAAGAAGGCATAGGAACCCTTGAAGCGGCCGCCGACGGAAGGAATGCTGCCCTGGTAGGCGTACTGCGCATCGTCGCTGTCGCCGGAGCCGTAGAAGGCGAGCAGTTCAGGAGTACCGTAAGCGGTCTTGTAGGACACGCTGCCTTCCATGAAGTAGCCGTGCTGGCTGGGCTGGCCGACGTAAGCGGCGGTATTGTCGCTGGTGAAGTTGCGGTCGCCGTACACGAAGCTGGCCTTCACGGTGAAGGGATCGAAGTAGGTCATGGCGCCGGTGATACCAGCCCAGTAAACGCTGCTCTTGCCTTTCACGGGCTTGTTGTTGTTGGTCCAGCCACCAAGATCCATGCCGTCACCGACGGCGGCATAGGCCACGAAAGGAGTCACCTTGAAGCCTTCGAAGGCCATGTCGGCGGCCAGGCCGAACACGTCGATGTTGTTGGACTTGCGGGTAATCTGAACCTTGTCGGCCTCACGGGCATGACGGGCCCAGAAGGCGTTCACGGTCATCCAGTCGGTCACAGGAGCGCTCACGGTGATACCGTCGGTCGGATCCTTGCTCCACATAACGATGTTCTTGCCGTCGGCAAGAGCAGGCAGGGCGATGTTCTGGCGGCCCATACGGACCTTCACATCGGTGTTGGGGATGAGCCAGTCGATGTAGGCCTGACGCAGGTAGATTTCATTGTTGCGATCGCCTTCAAAGGCATAGGTGTCGGTATCACCGTAGTTATTGGTACCCCAGTCCCAGTAGGAGCGGAACTGGAAGTAGCCGGAGAGCTGTTCGGACACGGAGAAGGTCAG
>NZ_DYZA01000184.1 GCF_020741395.1 Mailhella massiliensis
AAAAGCATCCTGCCCTATCCTTTATTTCCGTTGACGGGCGAAGGCCGGGAAAACCTTCCCCCGCTCTCGCCTTCTCTGCACGGCGGCCCGGCGCATGGGGAAAAGCTGTTTCTTCCACAGCAAGGGCCGAAGAGCGCGCGGAAAGGCTTTGCCCTTTGCAGGGGACGATACATAGCGCCTTCCCCCCAAAAGCATCCTTTCCTATCCTTTATTTCCGTTGACGGGCCTTTGCCCGTCAACGGTCGGCCACGGCAGGTGGGCGCGGCAGCGCACACCTGCACTGACGGGGGGGCAGGCTGCGACGGGGGGCGAGCCTTCCGGCCGGGGCTACGGGAGGAACCGGCCCGAGCCCTGCCGCGACGTTTGCATGCAAGTAAGGGTTCCGCAACGGAAGCGAGTTGAAGGAGAACTTTTTGCGCACACCCCGTGCGTGAGCTTGCCCGATGAGGGGGTTCGGGGGGAATCATTCCCCCCGACGGGGTGCGGGGCGGCGCCCCGCGTGCCTTTGCCGGGGGGGTCAGGCAACGGCGTGGCCTTTTCCCTCGGGTCGGAGAGCGGGAACGGCGCCTATGGGGAGGGCGTCGATGAGGGCGTTGGCCCAGAGGGTTTCGGCGTCTTCGAGGTCGTTTTTTTCCCAGGGGTCCGTCATGGGGCGTCCGACCTCGCGGGCGGCGCGTTCTTCGGCGCGCTGTTCACGGCGCAGTTCGTTCTGGTAGGCGCGGCGGCAGGCTTCGCAGCAGAAGCGCCGGGGCCGGGAGCCCAGGCGGAACATTTTTCCGCAGGCGTCATAGGCACAGGGCACGAGGGGCATGATCATTCTCCTTTGCCTTGCGTTCGAGGCGATTTTTCAGGTATTCCTTAGTCAGGGCGAGGGGTTTGGAGGAAGCGGCCCCGAGCAGGGCCACGGCGTCCGCGCCGAGGGCGAAGGCGTCTTCTCTGCCGGATGCGGCGCGCCAGGCGGCGATGAATTCTTTGTGTTTCCAGGAGAGTTCGGCCTCTTTCCAGGCGCAGACCACGTTCCAGCCGCCGAACTGGCGCACCACGAGGGCTGTGGTGGGGTGGAGAGCGGGCACGCGCCAGCTTCCGGCGCGGCGGGCCTCCTCAAGGAGCCTGCCCCACTCGGCTTCGGCCTGGGCGGCGGTATTTTCTTCACCGTGCAGGGCGCCTGAGATACGGTCGAGTTCCTTCTGCACCAGGGCAAAGGGGGGCATGAAGCCGAACTGCACGGCCTCGTGCCCGTAGCGGCGCAGCACGGCGAGCACGGCCCGGCGGCAATGCTCCACGCTGTAGGGCGCAAGGAGCGTGAGCCAGAGGGTGGCCGCCTCCTCATTGAGTGCGGCGCTGTAGTTGGAAGCGAGCATGCGGATAAGCTGCGCCTTTTGCTCATTGTCCTCTTTCACCATGTTTTTTCCTCCCTGAGGGCGGCCGCGCTTGCCATGCGTTCCACCGCGCGGCGCACGGCCTCTCCGTTGTTCTCTTCCCTTGAGGCGGCGCGGCGCATCGCGCCCCCTTCCCTGCGCCGCGACTCCCAGGTACGCACTGCGGCGCGCCAGTCCTTCATGGGCGAAGCGCCCACCTTCCAGCCCTTGGAAGCGTAAAAATCCACAAAAGCCCGGGCCTCGATGCCGTTGCCGCGCGCATCGCAGTAGGCCTGCACCTCCTCGGGCGTGGGCGGGCGAAAACGCGCCTTTCTTTTCCCTTCCCCTTCCTCTTCCCCTTCCTTGTTCCCGGCAGCCTCCCCCGCCGTAGGTACAGCCCGGCCATACCCTTCCCCTACGGTGGGGAAAGCCCGGGGAAAATGCTCCGCCGCAGGGGAAAAACCTTCTTCACCGGGGGAAATGCAGGGCCGGGGCCCATCCCCGGCAGGGGGAAGGCCGTTGTCTGGGGCGGGGAAGGCCGGGCTCTCCCCGGCGGGGGCGGCAGCGGGGAGAGGCCCGGGGTCGTCCCCCTCCCCGGTCATGCCGGGAAAAAGGGCGGGATAGGCCGAAGCCACGGCCCCGCGTATTTTCCGGGAGGAAACCCGGGCAAGCAGGGCCCGCAAGGACTGCACCAGCTTCGGCGAGGTGGAGGCCTGATGCTTCACAAAGTTCACCAGCCATATCTGGGAGCCGTCCGTCACCAGCTTGCCCGCCGCTTCGGCTTCGGCAAGCAGGCGGCGCACCACCTCTTCCGCAAGAGAAGTTTCATAGGCCATGCGCCGATGCGACACTTCCAGAAGCCCCAGGTTGTTGGTATGCGGGCAGGTGATGAGGTACAGGTAGAAAAGCCTGCCCTCCGGCCCCAGCTCCTCCACATAGGGGTCGTTCCAGAAAGTCATGCGAAGGGTCCTGTATTCCGCCATACCGGGATCTCCTTATCATAGGGTGTGTGGGGCGGCCCGGCCTTTTCTCCGAGCCTGAGGGGCCGGCCGGCCCGGGCACGCTGTACGGACGCGGGGCCTGACGCCGCAGGTGAATTCCGGCTGCTTGCCGCCCCGCCGCCCGCCCGGCCCTGAGCGCCGGGAAGAGCTGACGCCTTTGCCGACAAAGGCCTATGCGGGGCATCTTCCGCGCCCTTCCCTTCAAAACCGCCCTTTCTCCTGCGCGGCGACCGGCCCTGTTCCGCGCGGCGCCTGTTTCTTTCCCCCCGCGCGGGGCAAACGCCTGAAAGCGAAAACCCCGCATGCCTTCCTCCTTTTCGGCTGTACGGCGGCCGAAACGCCCCGGCGCGCCCGGGGGGGCTTGCCTGAGCGGAAGGCCCGGGCGCTTCCCCCTTCCGTTCCTGTTTTTCTACAAATGCAGAAAAAAGTAAAGTAAAAAATTCTACAAAAGCAAATTTTGCAAAAGCAAAAAAAACGGCTATTCATAAAATATGAAACTTGTCGAATCCGCCCTCAGTATTCTGGAAGAGGCGGTTGCCCGCGACTTCAACGGCAACCTGCGGGAAGCCGCGCAATTTTTCGGCATCCCCTACCAGACCATCTACGCCTGGCTGAAAACCAGGACGCGCGTGCCCTCTTTGCGTTCCATGGAACCGGCGCTGGAGAAGCTCGGCGTGTCCTTTGCCGTCCCCGGCCGCGAGGCGGGCAGGCCCGTGTGCTTTGTGGATGCGGAAATCGTGCCTGCCGGGCAGGACATGCGCCCGCCGGACGCGCAGGACTACTGGGCCGCCCCGCTGGTGGGCGAGGTGGGCGCGGGGCCGGGCTACATTCCGCAGGACAAGATAGAAAGCTGGTTTCTGGTCTACAAGTACCAGCCTGCCGTCATGCGCCGCCGCAATCTCCTGGCCGTGCAGATAGGCCCCGCTTCCACTTCCATGGAGCCGGTGCTGCACCCCGGGGATATCGTGCTTGTGGACAGGGACGACAGAAACGTACTCACCCCCGGCCGCATGATGCTGGTGCTCGACCCGCAGGACGGCTCGGGCATGGTCAAGCGCGTGGCCGTGGAAGACAGGCACAACGGCGACTATCAGATCACCTACTATTCCGACAATGCGGCCGACAACCCGCCCCGGGTGCTCAGCCTTCAGGACGATTTCGACGGCGACTGGCAGAAGTGCATCGTGGGCCGCGTGATCTGGTCGTGGTCGGACGTGAGCCGGAAATAAGGCCGGTCAAGGGGGCGGAGCGGCGCGCAAAAAGGAACACGCTCCCCCGCCCCGCAGGGAATCCCGCACGCAAAAAAGCGCTTTTCATCCGCAGCAAAGGCTCCCTGCACGGAAGAACCTGCCTGCGGGGCTCGCTCCGGCATGGGGTGCAAGGCGTTCCGCACAGCACGCCCTGCGGGAAAAGCCCCCCCTTCCCCCCCGAAATCTTTCCGCCTTCCCGGGCGGCCATTGCCCCTCGGCGCTGCCCCCTCACGCACGGGGCTTTCCCGCAATCAATGAAGGAAGACGGGCTTGAGCGGCGAACTGCCCCCACGCACGGGCTTTCTGTACCGGCGAAGGGGCTTCGGCATCTCGAAGCGCTGTCCCCTCACGCGCAAGGCGTTCCGCACAGCACGCCCTGCGGGAAAAGCCCCCCCTTCCCCCGAAATCTTTCCGCCTTCCCGGGCG
>NZ_DYZA01000185.1 GCF_020741395.1 Mailhella massiliensis
TGGATACGCGCGTCGGCATGAGCAAAGCCTGCTCCCGGGTTCATGACGGAGAACGCGGGATTGGTATTATACTGCTCGTTCAGGCTGAGGTAGCCCCAGGTGTAGCTCACACCCGCACTCACGGAGAACACGTCGTTGAGTTTAAAGGCTATGTTGGGATTGATGGTGCTGGAGAGCAGCGTCACGGATTTGATGCCGCTCGAAAGAAGCGTTCCGGCAAGAGCAGGCTCTCCCTTGAACATCGTCCAGTTGTCCGGGAACTGGGAGCCGAGGCCGTAGCGGGTAAAGGCCCCCACGCCTATCCACACTCTGTCGCTCAGCTGATGGGTCACATAGAAGTGGGGGATGGGCCAGGCCTGATCGGAGGTGGACACCGTTTCACCGGTATGGTTGCGGGTGATATCGAAGTTCAGCATGGAAACGGCAAGGCCCATCTGGGTGGCCGTACCGGGAATCTGGGTGATGCCCGCGGGGTTGTAGGCTACGGCGGAAGGATCGTCCGCACGGGCCACCATGCCGCCGCCGGCGCCGCCGCCGAGGCCCATGCCTCGCGCGCTCCATTCAGTGACGGCAAAACCTTCGGCAAAAGCGCCGGAAACGCTGCCCGCTACCAGCCCGAAGGCAAGCAGGGCGGAAGCGACACATCTGACCTGAGCGCGCGCGACACAAAAGAGAGCGCGCATCACATTACGAGATACGTTCATGGAATCCTCGAAATTGGGATGATTTTCCCGGCTTGAGCCGGAAAGGCACACTTTTCCGAACAGAGCACGAAACATGCTCCGAAACCGGCCTCTCTCCGGCATCGGAAATAATGCATCCGTTATGCCTATCCCTCTTTGTAAAAAAAATAAACCGTTATTTTATGGTAGATTACTACTTTTTTTCATCAAAAATATGATAAAAAAGCATATCCGTCTCTCTTCATGCCGAAGCCCGGAGGGGGAAAAACGGCTCCATCTCTTGCAGGGCAATACTTTTCTGCCACTCCGCCCCGGAAAGCGGAAAAAGGGATATGGAACTTTTTTCCCCTTCCTCTGCCTTCCGAAAGAATTCCCCGGGATAAAAATTTTCAACAATCCGACAAAAAAGGAACCCTCATGCGGGACGGATCCAGATAAAGCTGCCCTGCCTTCCGTCCTCGCTGCCCATACGCCGGGCATGACGGTAGGAAAAGAACATTCGCCAGTTCTCAAAGGTGCACAGGTCAAGGCTGAGGATACGCCCGGGCAGTAAGCCCGCACTTTCCAGCTGGCTGCGGGCAAGTTGCCACAAATCCACGCTGCGGCATGCCTCCTCGTACCAAGGAAGATACTCCTGCCCCCATTCCTCAGCGAAGTTCACGAATTCCGAGGCCGCCGGGCCGAGGCTCGGCCCGCGCACGGCCCACAGATCGCGCGGCTCAAGGCCGTAATGGCCGCAGAACTCCTCCACGGCCTTTTGCGGGTAGCCCTGCCGGTTGCCTCTCCACCCTGCATGGACGGCCATGACGAAGCGCCCCGAGGCATGGGCCACAAGGATGGGCTGGCAGTCCGCCGTCTTTATCATGAGCGCGAGATCCGGGCGGGAGGTGGCCATGCCGTCGGCCTGTTCCACGGGCGGCTGCCGGGGCGGCTGAGCTTCCGGTTCAAAAATGGTGCGCGTGCCGTGCACCTGATGTACCTCGGCAAAAGCGCTGACACCGAGCAGGGAAGGAAGGGAAACGCGCCTCTGTTCGGAGGCTGCCCTCTCCGCCCCTCCGGCAAGGGAGACGCTGCCGAAAGCGCGCAGGGAAAAGGCGCAGCCCACGCCGGGAAGGCCCGGGAACTGAAAGGGGATCATGGCTGAAAGCAAAGCAGTTCCTCCTCGGTGCATACGCCCCCCGCGGGCATGTCCCACCCGTCGCGGGGCAGGCGGGGGAAAAGAAGTTCATGAAAGGCAAGGCCCACGCTGGAGCAGTCCGCGCGGGAGAGCAGGCGGTCGTAATAGCCGCCGCCGTAGCCCAGGCGGAAGCCCTCACGGTCGAAGGCCAGAGCGGGCACGACAAGCAGCGTCTCCCGCCCCGCGCGAAGCTCCTCATCGGAAAGCAGGCGGGAAGAAGGCTCCTCACGCGGTTCAAGGATGCCCAGGGGAGATTTCTCCAGCCCTTCCGGCCCGGCACAGGCCACCATGTCCATAACGCCCGGCTCTCCCCTCCGGCAGCGCGGCAGAAAGACCTCACGTCCTTCCGCCCAGGCCCGGGCAAGCAGAAGAGCGGTATCCGCCTCGCCTTTTATGGCCACATACAGCCCGACGCGGCGGCTTTCCGCCCAGAGCGGGCTTTCCAGAAGCCTGTTCTGCATGCGCGCACAGCGTTCAGCTCCAGTCTTTCCGGCGGCAAGCACCCTTCTTCCGACCAGAAGGAAGTGACGGAGGGCCTTTTTCTCAAGCCCATCCAGCTCCACCCTCTGGGGACGGCCCGCATTTGCGGCGGGAAAACCGGCATCGTCATAAAAGAAATCCATAAAAAACGCCCCCCTGCCTTTCCCGCTCAGATTTGCCCGCCTTTCCCCCTTTGTCAAACGGAAAAAAGTAGTCTATAGTGCGTGCAGCAGAACAGTTCTGCGGATATTTTCGTCCGCGCCAGCGGAAAAGGATTTTCCCTCCATGCCAAGCCCCGTTCCGGAATCAGCCCCGTATATTCCGGGCTGTTCCTCTTCGTCGGCGCGTCTCTCGCGCTTTGCCGGCTCTGCGGATTCAAGCGACATGCCCTCTTCCGGGCGTGTCTGGGTTGTGCTTGGCGACATTCACGGTTGCATCCGCCGTGCGGGAAACATCCCGGAGCTGGAATATGCGGCCGGAGTCATTCTCACCGGCGACCTGACTACGCTGGGAGGCGTTGCCGCCGCCCGCACGGTGATCGAGGCCTTTCAGGCCGTGCATCCCGTCATCCTTGCCCAGATAGGCAACATGGATCGCGCAGAGGTGAATGACTGGCTTGAGGCCAAGGGCATCAACCTGCACCGCAATGTGCGGGAACTGAGCCCGGAAGTCGCCCTGCTCGGCGTGGGCGGCTCCACGTTCAGCCCCTTCGGAACGCCATCGGAATTTCCAGAGGCACGTTTTTCGGAATGGCTGGAGGACCTTGCGCGCCGCGCTTCCCACTACAGGGAGCTCGTGCTGGTGGCGCACACCCCTCCGTACAACACCGTCTGCGACCGTACCGACGGGGGCCTTCATGTCGGCTCCACCGCCATACGGGATTTCATAGAGGAATATCAGCCCGCCGCATGCCTGTGCGGGCATATCCATGAATCCGCAGGCATACAGCGCGTCGGGCGCACGCTGGTCGTCAACCCCGGCTCCTTTTCCACCGGGGCCTATGCCCTGTTCACGCTTGACGAATCGGGCGTAAGGGCCACGCTTCGCAGGCTCGCGTAACTCCGACGCCGCATTAATTTTTTGAGGATCACATGAGTCAGAATCCCGTTCTTCCTGAAGAGAACAACGAAGAAATCAATACCGCAAAAACCCGCCGCACCAAAAAGGCCCCTGAAGAAAGCGCGCAGGCCGCACCCGAAGAAAAAAAGGCCGCCCGCCGCACCCGCAAAAGCGCTTCCGCCGCCCACGAGGACAGTGCGGAAGAAAAAAAGCCCCGCCGCCGTACGGTGAAAAAAGCCGAAGCCCCCGAAGAAGGAGCCGAAGCGGAAAAAGTTCAGAAGGAAAAACCCGCCCGCAAGCCCCGCTCCCGCCGCGCCTCCGGCGCCGAAAGTGTGCAGAGCCCGGCAGAAACTCAGGCGGAAGGCCTCATTCACATAGGCTCAGCGCTGGTGCTCGACGACATGCTTCCCCCTTCTTCCATGACTGTGGAACAGGAGGTCGAAGCTCCTGCACCGGAAAAAAAGCGCCGTGCGAAAAAAAACGTCAAAGCCCATGCGGTTGAAGAAAGCAGCCCTGTGCAGGAAGCTGCGGCCGATACCCCCATTGCGGAAAAAACTCCTGAGGAACCCGCTCTCTCGGAAAAGAAGCCCCGCGCCCGCCGCACTTCCCGCAAGAAGAAGGAAGCCGGAGCTCAAACAGAAAGTATTTCTGAAGAAAAACTTCCCGAGGAAGAGGAAGCCGTCATCCACGTAGGTTCCGCCCTGGTGCTCGACGACATGCTCCCCCCTTCTTCCATCATGCCCGGGGAAGAAGTCACGCAGGAAGAAAAAACACTCCATAGGCAGGAAGAGGATGAGCCCTCCCTTCCCGCTGAAGGCGAAGCCCTTCTGGATGAAGACAATGTCGGCAATCGGGTTGCCCCCGCCGGGGATGAGGAAGAAAACGGACTCTGGCAGGATGACGGCATTGTCACCAATATTCTGCCCTATCCCGGAGAATTCGACGATAACCGTCAGCATCCACGCTCGCGCCGCGGCCGCAAAAACCGCGACGCACAGCCCGCGTTCAACGGTTCTCCTTATCTGCCCTCCTCCTACCAGCAGAACTTCTACGATCAGTCACAGACTCTGGTGTCCGACTCCCCCTTCGGCAACCGTAAAAATCGCGGCAAGGGCAAAAATCGTAAGAATCAGGGCGTGCCCGGTCTGCCGGATGATTTCGACTTCAATGCCGCCATGCTGAACGACAGCGTACTCGGCGTAGCTCTCGGCCGACAGGAGGAAGACTTCATCCCTGAAGACGACGGTCCGCAGCCGGCCCTGCCCGGCCAGCCTGTGGCACAGCCTCTTTCCGTCGGCGATATGGCGGAAGAAGACCTTGCAGCCCTGGATGCCGCCGTCAACGGCAACCGCATCGACATGCCCCAGTCCGCTTCCCAGAAGGAAGGACGAGGCAAGGGTAAGAACCGCAAAAACCAGAAGGAAGAAAAGGCCGAAAAGCCCGCCCGTGCGGAAAAGAAAGTCGAGGCCGAGGAAGCCGCCCGTGCGCGCCGCGTGCTCTACGTCAGTGTGGTGCCCGACGAACAGGTGGAAGTAGTCATCACCGAAGACGGGCAGGTTACCGAATACTTCGTGGAAATGGCCCACCAGGTCAAAATACGCGGCAACATCTACAAGGGTATCATCAACAACATCGACACCAACCTTCAGGCCGCCTTTGTGAACTTCGGCAACGGCAAAAACGGCTTCCTGCAGATCGACGAAGTGCACCCGGAATATTACCTTGTACCTCACGATGCAACCCACGGCCCCAAGTACCCCCCCATCCAGAAAGTGCTGAAGGTGGGACAGGAAGTACTGGTACAGGTGGTCAAGGAGCCTTCCGGTACCAAGGGCGCCTTCCTTACCACCTGGATCTCCATTGCCGGGCGCTTCCTCGTGCTCACGCCGGGTCAGGAACAGATCGGCGTTTCGCGCAAGGTGGAAGACCCGGAGGAGCGAGCGCGCCTCAAGGACCTTCTGAACGGCATACAGCCCGGCGAAAACATGGGCGTCATCATCCGTACGGCCAGCGAAGGCGCGAGCAAGGCCAGCATCCAGCAGGACCTGCAGTACCTCAAAAAACTCTGGAAGGATATTCAGAAAAAGGCCCCCACGGAAAAGTCGCCCTCCCTCATCTATCAGGAAGCCGACCTCGCCACCCGTTCCGTGCGCGACTACCTTTCAGAAGACATTGTAGAAATCTGGACGGATGATGAAACCACCAAGGCGCGCGTGGAAGATATCGCCAGGCTTATCTTTCCCGACCGCGCAGGCGAAATCGTCAAGCTGCACAAGGATCAGCGCCAGAGCCTGTGGGAACGCTTCAACCTGCTCCGCCAGCTGGAAACCGTGACCAGCCGCGAAGTAGTGCTCCCCTCAGGAGGCCGCCTTGTCTTCGACCAGACCGAAGCGCTTATGGCCATCGATATCAACTCCGGCAAGACCCAGGGCAAGACCAACTTCGAGGCCATGGTCTTCCGCACCAACATGGAGGCGGCCGAAGCCATAGCCCGCCACCTGCGCCTGCGCGACATAGGCGGGCAGGTAGTCATAGACTTCATAGAAATGCGCGACAAGAACCATTGCCGCGAAGTGGAGCGCACCCTGCGCAACGCCATGCGCAAGGACCGTGCCCGCCACGACGTGGGCCACATGAGCTCCTTCGGTCTGCTGGAGCTGGTGCGCCAGCGTACGGGTACCTCCGCCATTTCCATTTCCTGCGAGCCCTGCCCCCACTGTCACGGTACGGGCGTGCGCCGCAACATGGAATGGCAGTCGCTCCAGGCCCTGCGCGACCTGCAGAGCAAGCTGTGCAAGGCACAGGACAACGGCAAGGGGAAGAAGAATGAAAAGACCGAGCCGGCCACCTTCATCTATGAAAGCGACGCGGAACTTGCTCTGTACCTCCTCAACCGCAAACGCGACCGCATCGCGGCCCTTGAGGAAAAGTTCGGCGTACACATTGAAATCCGCCTGAAGTAGCGCCCCTATGGGGCGTATCCCGACGCAACGCTCTGAGCATGAAGGCCCTGCCCCTTTCGGAGCAGGGCCTTTTTTCGAGGAAATCCATGCTGAGAACCTTCATCGTCCTTCTGATCCTCGGCCTCTGCGGCTTTTACTTCTACCAGAAGCAGCAGGAAGAAATGCCGCCCGAACTTTCCGCCCCCCGCACCGTGGATGAATCCGCCCTGAGAGCTCTGAAACAGAGCCTGCCCGCCGTGATTTTTGAAAAGGATATTCTGCCCGCCATAGAACAGAACCGCAAACAGGGACTCACCCCCGGTGAAATCGACCATCTTCTCGATAAACTGGACACCATAGGCCGGGCGCTCGGCGGCAACGTGTCGGCAGCTGTGGAAAAAGCCGCCGAAGCCATAGCGCCGGACCAGTTCCCCAAAAAAAGCCTGGGGGAACATGCAGCCGACATAGCAGGCTCCCTGATCCATGCCCTCGGCGAAGGGCTGAAGTCCTGCCTGCCCGCGCTCAAAACCATGGCAGGGGAACTTTTGCAGGCACTGGCCTCAGGAATTTCCTTTCTACTCGATCAGACCGCCGACCTCATAGGCGGAAAGTAAAAGTGTGCCCGCCACTTTGCGGGCCGTAAAGCCCCCTGGCCCCTCTATGCCGGTTGCCACAGTCTTTCTCCTCCGTATTCCCCACCCGATCCTGTACATACCCCCTGCCGTCCGCATCCTGCCCAATATGCGGCCGTGGCCCTTCCGCAGCAACACCTCCTCCTGGAGACTATCCTTGGAAAACGTGCATAACAGAGAAGGCCGGCTTCTCACCGTGCCGGCCTTCCTGTGAAGAAACGGAGACAAATCCATGGGGCGACAGCCCTACTTCGCCGCCGCTTCACGAGCCATGGCGCGCTTTTCCCACAGCTTCATATCCTTCATCTTCTGACGGCGGGCACGCTGGAGTTCCTTGCAGGTAAGAGGGGTCCCCTTCTTGAAGCCCCATTTGGCACGGTAGGAAGCAGCATCAAGGCCATGGAGAATAAGATGTTTCTTGGTAATAACCTTGAAAGTCTTGCCGCATTCCAGGCAGACAATGCTCTTTTCCTTGATGGAACGCTTGGGATCGACAGCAGGAGCCTCAGAGCTGGGGCAGGCCTCTTCCACTTCTTCACAGCAGTCAAGTTTCTTGAGCTTGCTGGAAAGAGAAGAAATCATTTCTGCCATTTCATCCTCAGACATGACGCGGACGGACGCCTGCGCCTTAACCAGTTCTATAGCGTGCTTAAGATAATCTTCCATATTGGCCTCCTTATAAGAAAATAGTATATCTTATGTAAACGCAATCAGCTTTTCTGTCAAATGCAAGGAAAGAAAAAATGCTCTTTTCGACATAAAAGAGGTATGCCGCCCTTTTCCTAGTGCCGCAATGAAATTCGCGCCTATAAGAGCATGTGCTCCATGGATCTGCGTCAGAAAAAAGAATCACTTTTTGTGAAAGAATGGATGAGCCAGTCAAACTACGTTTCCCTGAAACACACA
>NZ_DYZA01000186.1 GCF_020741395.1 Mailhella massiliensis
GTACCGCATCCTCTTTGAATCCTTGAGAATAGGTTATGAATTTCCGTTCTGACATACAAATCCCCATCAGGTTACAAAGTTCAGCCTACTGGGGCTTTCTTACTTTGTCCACCTGATGGGGAGCATACCAAGCAAGCGGTATCTGCGGTATCCCCCGCAGGCAGGCTTCGGCCGAACCGCCGGACTTTTCTAAAAACGCAGATGTTCCCCCATCTTTGTCTTCATTACTGTCGGCCACATGGTGAGCAAGATATCTTCAAAACTGCCGGAGTTTCCGTCTCCAAGGCGTCCGACTTGGCACAAGGCTCCGCATTTTCAGCGGGCCCCGCGGGGAAAATTCTCGCCTCTGAACGACGAGGACGTTGCGTGAAAAAGTACTGCCCTCCCCTGCTCTCCGAATAACAAACACAGCTGGGAGGGGGAAATAAAAATCCTGGAGTCGCTTCGCCCTCGCCGAAAGCTTTCCCAAGCAAGAGACGCAGAAGGGCTGTTCTCTCTACTCTTGCTCCGGGAGCGTGGTAAGTGCCCCCGGAGGGATAGATCCCTCTACCCTCTTTTTCCCTACAGCAGAAAGATGCTCCACAGACCGCAAACCTCTTCTGCAAAAGACCTGCTTTTTCTCCCGCGACCTTTTTCCGCCTTCCTGAAAAAATTTAAAAGCCCGAAAATAAAAAAACGCCGCAGAAGGCGATTTGCGGCCCGAAAATAAAAAATCCGCCCCCTGCATCGCAGAAGGCGGATTTTTTATGTATTCTGAAAACGGTTTAAACGCCCTTGTCCAGACGTTGACGCAAAATGGTCAGCGGATGGTCGCAGGGATTACCCGTACCATGGATGATCTGCACCTTGCAGGTACCGCATTCCGTGGCCACCTGGCGGATACCGCTGTCTTTGATGGTGTCGAACAGCTTGGAGCCGATAGCCATGCCGATATCATACTTTTCCTTCTTGAAGCCGTAGCTGCCGGAAATACCGCAGCATCCGGCGTCGGCATTGACGGCTCTGATACCGGGAAGCCTGCGCAGGATATCCAGTCCCGGGAAGCCTATGCCCTGAGCCCGCAAATGGCAGGGCGCATGATAGATGATATCCAGCGGCGTCGTATCCGCATCCGAAAGGTCGAGTTCGCCGCGGTCGATGCAACCGAGAATGAACTCCATGGCATCGCCCAGAGCGGTAGTTTCCATACCTTCGGCCAATTCGGGGAAGAACGCGGGGATTTCCGACTTGAACATGAGCTGGCAGCTCGGGCACAGCGAAAGTACGGGAATACCTTCCTTACGCCACTTGGCAATTTCCTCAAGATTCTTGACGGCGTTCTTTCTGGCGTCCGCTTCAAAGCCGTTGGTATAGAGCGGCGTGCCGCAGCAGCAGAAGACTTCGGGAGATTCCACCCTGTAACCGGCCTTATTGAGCAGCCACACAAGGTCGATACCTGTTTGCGGGGCATAGGCCTTGATGAAGCACCCGGGATAGAAAACCACTGTTTTCGTAAGATTTTCCGGCTGCTTGTACGCTTTGAACATAGCGGGGAACTGCTTGGAGGCAAACTTGGGAAGGTCGGCCTTCTTGCTGACGCCCACCATGTCCAGCACCAGCTTGCTGATGGGGTTCGACATGCCGAAGTTCACGAGGAAGGAGGGGAAATAGCTCACCAGCTTCGCTTCCAGTTCGCCATGGGCAAGTATCCAGTCGCGGAAAGAAGGTCGGTTCTCCCTGCAATATTCCGCGCGGGCAAGCATGTTGATGTTGGATACTTCCACGCCCTGAGGGCAGGAAATATCGCAGTTCTTGCAGTTGGCGCAATAGCTCAGAGAATCGTCTTCGCCGCTGTTGAGCATACGGAAGCGTTCCGACGCGGGCCCCAGCATACGCGGGCCGAGGAACTTCGAGGTGACTTCCGCAACAGGGCACTGCACCACACAGGTGGAGCAGGCAACGCATTTATCGGGATTTATACGGCGATTCATGTCCTACTCCTTTCCGGCCAGCATGCCAGCATACCGGCCCGTGGCAAGAGCCACACCATGGCCGCTCTTTTCGGCTGCGAAGTCGTAACCTCCCAGGATACGACCCGCAAAACGCACGTTCGCAAGCACTTCGTTGCCGTCCGCATCAAGAGGCTTGAGCTCGCTGTTCACGCGCATACCCATGCTGGCAAAGAAGCTTGAGCCGAAGATATCGGGAGACGACCATTCTTCCGTGTTCTCAGGAGCTTCCAGAGGCAGACGGAAAATGCTTTCCCAAGCCTTGCCCGGAGCCGTGGAGATACCGCCGCTCAAAAGGCCGCCCGTGGCAATGATGAAATTGTCCGCTTCCCAGCCGCATTCGCCGTAGGCGGTGACGGAATACAGGGCCTTGCAGACGCCCTCCTCAACTTCGGCGCGCACCACTTCGGCACTTTCCACCGTGTATACGCCCGCAAGATTGAGCGCCTTTTTAAAGGCTTCCCGCATGCGGAGACCGGCAACCCCCGGAGGGATGGACACCATTTCCACAATCTTCACCTTCAACACCGTGCAGAGGTGATTCCAAATCTGCTGGCTGTGCTTCATGCCGCAGATGGGCGGCAGCAGAAGCACGGGGTACAGCTTGGCATAAGGGGCAAGGCTTTCTTCCAGCCACTTCAGACCTTCGGGCTTTTCCACATGGCGGGCGATATCGAGGGGCGTGATGTTGCGGTGAGCATGCTCGATGGGGCAGGGAAGCACGGCTTCCATGAATTCCTTGCCGGCAAACTCATCATAACGGTGCAGCTGATCGATGATGAGCCCGGGATGCACGTCCTTCATGTCTTCCACTGTGACTACGGCGGCACGGTGCACTTCCTTCAGGCAGTCGGGATTGAAGCTGTCGGGGCAGAGGCAGCTGGGCTTCAGGGTGCCCATCACGGTGATGAGCCTGTGATTGCCCTCCGCCGCGGCCATGTCGATGCCGCCCTTCTTGCACACGCCCTTCAGCCAGGAAAGAGCCTCGCGCACCGTCTCCTCTCCGCCGATGAGGCTGTAGGGATGTTCGGCGGGAAGACTGCCCATGGCTTCAAAAGGATCGGCAACGGCGCTGCCGTTCACATAGCCGAGAACATCAATGCAGCCGCTGCTGACGGCAAGAGTGCCCGCACCATGGGTAAGCAGCGTCACGCTCTTGCCGCTCTGCGCCGCGGTCAGGGCAGCGCTCATGCCGGCCAGACCGGAACCGACCACAACAATGTCAGATTTTCTGTTCATCTTTCGCTCCGTCGATGTTCAGCGTGGCAGCGTACACGGCGCGGCCGAGTTCCATTTCACGAGCCTGGAGCCCCCAGAGGGCGGGGCGAAGCCCCTTCCAGCGTTCCTGGAGGAATTCGCGCAGGTTGTCGGCAGGGGACAGGGGGAACGGCATCCGACATTCAGTGAGCGCACCGATGGTGCGCAGCGAACAGTAGGTGCCCTGGCAGGTGCCCATGCCGAGACGGGTGCGCAGGCGCACGTCCGTCATGGACTGGCTGGAAGGATCGGAGGCCACATATTCGATTTCCGCGCGGGAAACCATTTCACATTCGCAGAGCAGCGGGTTGCTCTTCATAGCCGCAGCCCTTTCCACCACGATGGGGAAGGCGTCGCCCAGGCGGTTGGCCACGAGCGGCACGCTGTGCACCGGGAAGTACTTGGCCGCCTTTTCCAACATGGCCGGGGAGGGGCTGTCGATAATGGGTTCAATGGCAGTGCGGCATTC
>NZ_DYZA01000187.1 GCF_020741395.1 Mailhella massiliensis
TGGATATGGCACCAGAGCCTGTATTTACAGTTGATCCCCACCTGAGGCCGAAAGAAGCTGTGATTCCAGGCATGCCTGGTACGTTATAACGTCCCGGAGTCACCGCGTTCCGCAAAAACAGTCCTTGCAAACGAGGTGCATATAATCCAAGCCCTTGCGGGTGTTTTATCCATTTGCCACGCCAGGCGTCTTTTTCTTCGGAGGTGGCCGTAGATTCAAGCAGCATACCGTTGAAGCCGCCGGCGTCATATTTCTCCTTCAGTTCAGGATAATCCTCGAAAAGGAACAGAGAACCGTCGGGAATGCCGAGACACGATGGAAGAGTGGCCATGGTCGTGGGGATCAGGCAGCCGATAAGGCTTTTCCTGAAGGTCTCGACAGCGTCCACGTCCAGCGGGATGAGTTCCTTGCGGAATTTGAAGGGACGCACGGGATTGTCGCCAAAGAGATGACGGAAAAGAGCAGGGTAGGCCATGTTATTCTCCTTCGGTGAGCAGGTTTTCTTCCGCACGCAGGGCATCCATTTCCGCAGCGTACTGGTTCATGAGGGCGATTTCTTCGGCATATTCCTCGGCGCTGGCCCGACCTGTGGCGATTTTTACGCCGATGTAGTCGTGCGCCCTGAACCAGCTTTCCAGCTCGGCCATGCGGGCACGACGCGCTTCTTTTGCCACTTCCGCTTCCGGCTTGGCCGGCCTTTCCAGAAGGGCGTTTTCGGGAAGGGGGCCGAGGTCTTCCATGTGCCGGGCAGGAGATCTCCAGTCGTCTTCCGGAAGCCAGAAATCGGTGCCCGAACCTTCGATGATGACGCCGCCCTTGTCACGCTTCTGACGGTGGTCTTCCTTGATCTGCCAGGCATGGCCGTCCCAGCAGGCTGCCTGTCCTTCGGAGACTTCGGGAGGCGCGACGGACGTCGCTCCCTGCACATCAAGAATGAACTGCCCATTCGGTCTTTTCTGGGCGACACGGGACGACTGGAATTCACCGCTTTTCATGTCGTAAAAGTGGAGAAGGGGAGAAGACATATTACCTCCGGGATAGGGGTTAGAGACGGGAGCCGAAAAGGACCATCTGCATTTCGTCGCCGCTTGCAGCACTGAAAAGCAGTTTGATGGTAGTCGAGACAGTGCCGGCGTTTCCCGTTTCCGCGAATGCGCCGGCATCGACGGGATAGCCGTTCCAGAAGAGCAGGAGCTGGTCTCTGCCCACGATGTACGAAAGTCCGTCAGGCAGAGTCAGCGTTCCGCCGCTTTCGACGGGGGAGCTCAGAGTCCAGGTTTTCTGTACACGGGAGCTGATGCTGTCCACATATTCGCGTGTGGCCAGCACCTGAGCCGGATCGATGACCAGCTGAATGAGGCTGGCATCCTGCACTCTGAAGACCATTTTGACGGTCATGTCCGTGGCGGAACCGGACTGAATGTCGGTTTTCTCCGTGAGCGGAGTGTTGCCAATGGCAAAGAGCGTACCGTCGGCCAGGAAGAGACCGACTTCCCGGATGAAGAATCCTCCTACAGACTGGGGGATAACCAGCTCCGCCGTGATCTGGTCGGGGTTGTCCGGGTCCACGGTCAAAAGGTTGATGTTGGCCCGATAGACCTCATGAACAAGAGCCGTCATGGTAGCCTGCGGGGTTACGGGAGAGCCGTTGCCGTCGCCGACGGCCATGTGGGTCAACTGCACGGTGCTGCCCTGAGACAGCGCAACCTGAAGAGCGTTGCGCCCCAGGTTTGTGGTGACCGTTTTGTATGTCTGATCTGCCATGTTTCCTCCTACGAGCAGATGGTCATGGAGCTTTCAATGTGAGTGCCGAGACCGCAGAAGGAGTTCAGCGGCTGGGCGTCCAGCGCGTCTATGAGTTCCGGTTCAATGGTTATGCAGGTGCCCATGCATACGGCAGTTCCGCAATGCGTGGTCACTGAGCTTGCCAGGGCCAGCGTGATGCCGTCGCAGAGTGAGCGTTTGGACTTGTTGCTTTCTATGAGGCGGTGTGCCCGCTCTATGGCTTCCTTCATGATGCCGTCGCCGAAAACGGATATGGCCACCTTGAAGTGGTACGGCTCCGCCCCGTATTCAAACCATTCCAGCACCGTTGTGCTGATGTCCTGAAATGCGGCGTCGATAGCGCGTCTGACGGCCCATCGGGTTCCTTTTTTCCGGTGCAGCGCAATGGACGTGCGAACCATGTCGAGCTTGGCGTCATAGCTTTGCGCCAGATCGTAATCATCGACATGATATTGCCAGGCCATGAGATCAAGCAGGTTCTCTTCCAGGTCCTTCAGGCCGCCGGATTGTTCGACCAGGCGCTCCAGCGCGGGAGCAAGCGGCTTTCCGTCGCCTGACAGACGGGCAATGAGAAGGATGGAGGCTATGGCGGCATCGCCGGTACAAAGATGCGGCTCCAGGGAGTCGGCCACGCCATGCATGGTCCGGTCCATGGACAAACTCGCGGGAAGCAGATCAAGGAAGGGACGATCAGACATCTTCAATCCCTCCAAAGATCATGGAAACGGCGTCTTCCACGGCGAGCTGTGTTTCAGTCAGGGCCTGAAAAACAGGGGAAGAAAGTTCTACGCGCTTGGCTCCGGCATCCATGATCCTCCGAATGAGTTCGGACGGATTGATGTCCCGGCCGGGCTGGCTGCGCTGCCAGAGCCGGTAGGACTCGACGGCAGCGGCAACGGCCTCCGTGATGGTGTCGAGCATGGTGGAGTCATCCGCTGTGGCATACCATTTTCCCGTGATGTCATAGGAGACCGTATCCGGGGCAGCGACCTGCACGTTGTCGGTAAGCGGCCGGACATCTTCGGCAGACAGCGCTTTCTGGACGAGTTCGATGGTCGCAGGGTCCGGGAGTTCTCCGTTTGCCATGACAAGCCGGATGTCCACCGTTCCGGGCGTGGGCGTAGTGACGGACACGGCAGCGATCTCGGTGCTGGCGGCCAGAGTCAGCGCCCGATAGGCGCCTTCCGGTCCGGCGACGGAAAACGCTTCCGGAGCGAGCCTGATGCGTTCCCGAAGCCGATCGTCGCTTTCCTCGTCGTCGCCGTCGGTGCTGGCGGAGACATTGCTTGCCGACGCGACGTAAGCCACGATGTCCACCATTTCGCAGAGCTGGCCGGCTACAAGTCCGTTGGCTTTGGAGCCGCCTTCCACGGCTTCGGCAAGCACATCCACAAACGTTTCTCCGGGCTCGATGACGGCGGCGGACGTCGTTTTGAACACCGCAGTACCGTCGCGGGTGGCAACACGGCTGCCGGAAGGCACGGTGACGGAAAAGGTCAGCGCTTCCTGCAGAGAATAGCGGAGCATGGTGCGTGCCGGCTTGGCGGCAAGACGCTCCACGCCGAGCAATGCGCCGAGATGATCGAGGTGTCCGCCTGTGGCATAGGCCAGGAGGCCCTGACGGCCGGCCAGGTTGATGACGGCATTCTGTACGGCCAGGCGATAGGCCAGCGTTGCCAGAAACAGACGCACGGGGTCGGCCGGATAAAGGGTTTTTCCTGTGGCGGCCTCATATTCGGCAATGAGGTTCGATTCGATGACGTCGGAGCGCTCTTCTGCAAAAGAGACATCAGGCAGTGGCATAATCAGGACTCCCGAAGACTGAAGGTGATACGGGGAACAAGATGCCCCAGCATGGCGTCGGCATCCGTGCGCCTTTCGAGTCGGAGGCTTTCAACCTTGACCCGCGGCTCCCATGTTTCAATGGCCGTAGTCAGTGACCCGATGAGACGGGCCGTTTCCAGCGGAGAAGGGGAGTCAAGCACGGCAGGGTCATGGGCAAAGCTGCGATGAAGAGGGACCGATCCCATGAAGGTCAGCACGATCATGCGGATGTTCTGGGTGATTTCCTCCATGCCGCTTGCGCCGATGACGATGGGGGCATTGTCCACGAGAAGTTCAGGCATCAGACGTACTCCTTGAGTTCCAGCGTGGCATCGATGCAGAAAGGGCCGCTCTCCCCTTTGCCGCGCCAGCGTTCCGTGACGCTTTCGATGATGACGTTGCCGCAGTTCACGCCCATGAGAATGAGCGGCACAACTTGTCCCTGACGGCAGAGATCGGCCAGTCTGGCAAGATCCGCTTCCGGCTGAATCAAGCCTATTTCCACAAGGCGGATCTGCATGGTGATGGAGTCGAGATCCTCGCTGAGGTACTCAAGGCGGGGCTTGGCTCCGAGAACGTAGTGCGTCTCATACCGGGAGGATATTTTCCGGCTGATGTCGCGCGGCGTTCTGACAAAGGAGGCCGATGTTTCAAAGGGAATATCCCCCAGCGATCCTATATTCATGGCAACCTCAGTGCGGGGTGTCGGTCTGCCCGTCCGGGCAGGTATGGGTATGATGAGCCACGGAAATGCCTTCCGCCTTCATGTCGCCCGTGCTGTCCACGGTTCCGTCCACGTCCACCTTGCCTTTTATGCTGAAGGTGCCGGCACCGCCGCCATGACCTTCGGAAGAGATCGCCCCGGAAAGCATGATGTTGGGAGCCTTGAGAGATATGCTGGAGGATGACTCGATCTTGATCGCGCCTTCCGCAGTGAGCGATGCCGAACCTTTGACGGTACATTCAGCGTCGCCCTGAACGGAGGCGGAAAGCTTGTGGGCCTTGCGGTCATAGGAAAGCTCCGTGCCGTCGGAAAACCTGCGGTAAAAGACGTCGCTGTTCTTTGAAGGAGCCGCATTGGCATCCGAGTAGTAGCCGCCGAGAACGACGCCAGCCTCAAGTCCCGTTCCTGAGAAGAGCACGGCAACCCGGTCGCCCACGTCGGGCATATCCTGCACGGTATCCTTGCCCGCACGGGGGAAAAGAACCTGCAGAGGGTATGACACCATGTCGTCGCCGTCTTCCAGTACGACGCGAACCGTGCCTTTTTCCGGCTGGACGGTGGACACGGTGGCAAAGCGCAGGCTGGCTCCGCGGTTGCCTTCCAGTGCGCTTATACGGCGGTCAAAGCTTGCCATGTCGAAAGACATCATCCCTCCAGCGTCTTGCGGATTTTCAGGCGGACGGTATAGCCGGGCTTCAGCATGTGGTGAGCTTCCACAATGGCGTACTTGCCATCCCATTGACCGAAGCCGGCAAGCTCGATGTTGGAGCCGGAAACAAGGCTGGGATGCCCCATAAGTTCCAGCTCCGCGGTCTTTTCCTTTTCGTTTTTCTTCCGCAGTTCGGCCCGGCCGAGCTGCACGGCTTCCGTGGAATTTTCCACACGGCTTTCAAGTGTGAGAGTCTTGTCGTCGCTCATTGGTCTTCTCCCTTCACTTCCACTTCGGCCTTCTGCAGCTTGCCGGTTGCGGGATCGGTGTACTTCACCACGGCGCGTCGATAGCCGGTATCGGAACTGGAATCGAGAAAGCGATAGCGGGAAGGCGAAAACTGACTTCCAGATTTGGGGATGGTCAGAACAGGCTCGGCCTGATCGGCATCGTCGGCTTCAAACAGCACCAGCTTGTTTTCGTGAACCTTGCATTTGACGCCGCAGGCGGAGGCGAGTCGCTGGAGAAAGGCAAGGTCCGATTCATCACGCTGATCCTTGCGGCCGAAGCTGTGCTCCCTGGCGGTGTACATGAGGCCCAGACCGTTGCGTCCGGCTATCTCTGCGGCAATGCCCTGCAGGGAATATCGTTCCCATGCCTGAGTACGCTTTGTGTCCCTGATGGACGATGTGAGGGAAGCGGAGAGCGCCTTGATTTCCACGCGGTCGGGCGGGCCGGAGAATTCGATTTCATCCACGGTGAACCGGCCGCAGGGAAAGGTGATTTCCTTTTCTTCATCCCCCTCATTCTCCATCCAGTTGACCACCGTGAAGGAGGCATTGATTTCCGTGCCTTTTCTGGGCCTCCAGTCGCCGGACCAGTGACCGTCCCTGTCGTGGAGAGAAAGACGGACTTCGTCGGCCTTGCCACTTTCGTGGTCGATGTATTCAAACTCCATAACGCTGGCATTCATGTAGTCCGTGGCGTCGTGGCCACCGATGTCCACATGAAGCTTCACTCTTCGGGCAAGCATGGGCACCCCTTATTCCGTCATCCAGGGAGGAAGGTTGCCGGCAATGGTGGATGTTTCCACGTCGGGTACGACCAAGACTGTTCCTGCGGGGAAGATGAGCACGTCGGCATATTCCGGATTGGCCAGAATGAGCAGATGCATGAGGTTTTCCCTGCCCCACAGACCATAGGCGATGCTGTCCCAGGTATCGCCCTGCAAAGTTTTGTAGCTAGACGCCATAAGCCGCCCTCTGCTGATCCCGGACAATCCGGTCAAGAAGCTGCTCGAATTCGGAACGTCGTTCCTGGATTGCCTGGACGACCCGTTCCGCGAAATCCCTGTCGGGAATGCCGCTCATCTGGAAGCTGAAGTTTGCCGTGACGGGGGTACCCGAAAGCTGGCCCTGAGAGACCGGCTGTCCGGCCTGAGAAGACGAGGGCGACGCGGTCCCTGAGCCGTAAGGAGCCGGAAGAGCACAGGGAGACCCTTGCGGAACAGGAGACAGCGGAGGAACGGCAGCCTTGGGCGGCGGAACGACCGCTTCTGAAAGCTGGCCCTGAGAGACCGGTTGTCCGGTCTGAGAAGACGAGGGCGACGCGGTCCCTGAGCCGTAAGGAGCCGGAAGAGCAAAGGGAGACCCCTGCGGAACAGGAGGCAGCGGTGGAACGACAGTCTTGGGCGGTGGAACGACCGCTTCCAGATTAACCGTTTCGGCTTCTTCTTCGTCATCGCCTCCAAAGCCAGCCCATTTGCCGAGAGACTTCAGGGTATCCCCGAAGCCTTTGATTTTTTGCCAGACACTGCTGATGATGTTTCCGATGTAGCCGAATACAGCGTCAAAGGCAGCGCGTACCGGCTCACAGGTCTGGTAGAGATAGATAAGCCCGGCCACGAGAGCCGCGACGGCCGTGACGGCGATGCCGATGGGGTTGGCGGAAAATGCTGCATTCAGTCCCCACTGAGCGGTGGTGACCGCGGCAATGGCGGCTCGACCGCCCAGAAGTACAGAGCGGAACAGGCTGTAGGCCAGAGCGCCGGCGCGAACTACAGGGCCGAGCAGCATGAATCCCGCTGCGGCTCCCACGATAACGGTCGTGAGCGTCTGATGCTTTCCGGCAAAATCCGCGATGGCAGAGATGTACGGGCCGAGGGTATCAAGACCGGCATTCAGCGCAGGCAGTACGACGGAGCCGAGAGTAATCCCCATTTCCGCCAGTCTGTTTTTCATGATGACGAGATTGTTGGCCGTCGTCTTTGAGCGGTTGGCAAACTCCTGCTGCATGGCTCCGGCATACTGGGACTCGTCGCCGGCAATCTCAAGATTCTGCCTCACAAGTTGCAGGTTCTTAAGAAGCGGTGCGATGGCGCCGATGCTTTCCTTGCCGAATATCTCGCTCATGATGGAAAGCTGTTCGGCTTCCGGAAGCCGCTTGACCGCTTCGAGGACACTGATGACCGCAGCTGGTCCGTCCTTCTGCATCTGCCGAGAGAGCTTGACCACATCGATGCCGAGCTTGGCAAAGGCTTCCCGCTGGCTTTTGGTGGCGGCGCTGCCGGCCGTCAGGGAGAGAAGCATATTCTTGATGCCCGTGGCTGCCACTTCAGGAGCGATCTTCATGGAGTCCAGCGTTGCGGCCAGCGCCGTCATGGGCTTGGCGGACACGCCGGCGATCTGTCCAAGAGAACCGATGCGCCGCACAATGTCGGCAATGCCTTTTTCCGACGCGGAAGAGGTGTTGGCGTACTGGTTCATCAGATCCAGCATGGAGCGGGTATCTTCAAACGAGAGGCCGAGAGCCGTCCTGTAGCCGCCGATGGCATCCGCGGCTTCGTCATTGCTCATGCCGAAGGCCACCGCCATCTGTGCGGCCATGGTGGCGAATTCGCGCAGGTCACTGATGGCGGTCATGCCCTGCTGACCGCCGGCCGCGAACAGAGAAGCAATCTGGTCATGAGTCAAAGGAAGCTCACTCCCCAGACTCTTTACGGCGGCTTCCATCTCATAATAAACCGGAGTGAGAGCGCCGGTTTCATCGCGCATACCGTCAATGGTTTTCGCCGCGTCAGCCATGGCAGACTCAAAAGAAATGGCGGAGCGCACGGGAGCCGCCACGGCCATGATGCTGGCCACATCGCCCACGATGTTCTGCCGCAACATGGACCGGTTATCCTGTTCCCCTTGCATGGAGGACAGAAGCATTTTTTTGCTGTTCAGCGTCTCCAGCGTGGCGGCGGCTTTTTTGTGTTTTGCCTCCCATTCAGCTACAGAGGTCCCGTATTTGAGAGCTTCCTGCCTGGCCTTAACATAGTTTGCCGATACGCGCTGCAGCTCGGCATGGAGCTTTGCATCGGTGCCCCCGGACGCCCGATACTGGTCAACCAGGGAAGAACGCTGGTTCTGCAGCGTGATGGCTTTATTCAGAGTGGACATCTCCTGTCTGGTTTTGCCCATCTGAATCTGAGTTTGTTTGATTTTATTGGAGACTGTGGTAAATGCAGAATTGACTGAAGCCGCAACCGTGGCACCAATGATGAACCCTACGCCGAAATTCTGTGCCATGGTGTTTCTCCGGAGGTAATGATGGAAATTGTCAACGGTGTGCTGTCCGGCGTGATGGTGGTGCTGGCCGTTCTCGTTGCCGGAATTGTGATTCTTTGGTGTCTCTGTCGCGCGCTGGACGGCATGGCCCTTGCGTTTACAGGTACAAGGTTTGCCTTTGCCGCGTCTGGACGTTTGTTCGAGGCTGTGCGCCGGACCGTGCTCTATGTCCGGCACCGCAAGTGGCGGCCGGAATGGAAAGCGCGGGAGCGGAAGGCATGGGAAGAAGAGCTGAACGCCCGCAAGCGCCGGGAGCATCAGGAGATGCTTGCCCGGATCGATGCTTTAAAAAAGTCTCAGAGAGCCTGACTACTTGCCGGCCATGGATTTTTCCACATCCATGGCGACGTCCAGCCAGTCTTTCACGTCGCATACCTTCACGCTCCGCACGTCCTCAAGCCCCCATCCCGTGAGCCGGGACAGAATCACGCACAGACGCATCACTTCCTTCTTCGACATCGTTTCCGATGCGAAATCGCAGATAGCTTTTCTGCACCTGCAGGTAGTCTTCGAGGTCGAGCTTGCGGAAATCTTCCATGTTCATGCCGCAGAGTCTGGCCAGAAGAACGGCTTCGCCCTTTATGTCCGAGGCGTCCTTCACAGGACAGTCGAGCAGGTCGCCGAGGTCCGGCCGGCGTATGAAAATGTTGCTCAACTTTCCGTCTGCCAGATTCAGAGGATATTTCAGCGTGATGTTTTCCTTCATTTTTTCGCCTCCCAGTCATTCATGCTGCAGTGTTTTACCCGGTCGCGCTCTTCTGCACGTTTGCCGCTGTTGAACCTGTCCAGATCGCCGACCAGGTAGCCGGTAATCCGACGAATACGCTCGAATTTGACGCCCTGGCCGACAACGTAGGCGTCCATCAGATCATCCCCAGATTGATTCTCATGACCTGGAGAAGGTCGGTGCCCTGTATCCTGCAGATGAAGTTGAGCTTGTCGATTTCCATCTGTTCCACCCCATTGATCCAGAGCTTCAGGTAGGTGACTTCCAGTTCGGTTTCTCCGTCCATCTTCTTGGCCGGTTCCATGGTTCCGAGGCTGTTTGTCTTGGGAGCTGCCTGCAGGACCAGTTTCACGGGCAGATCAAGGAATTCACCGGTGCCGGCGTCCACTTTTTCGACGGAGCCGCGTATGTCCAGATGATGGGCGGTGGTTTCCAGAAGCTGAACGGCCTCCGGTTCGACCGTGTTCCATTTGATTTTGACGGTCATGCTTTTGAAGTGCCCCTTGACGGGGACTTCGATTTCACCGCCCAGGCCGAAACCGGAAAGCGTTTCCGACATATATTCGATGCTGGGCAGTTCAATGTTGCCTACTCCCAGAAGGACATAGCCGTCCTTATAGATGCGGGCATCTTCCAGAAGTGCGGGAATGAGGTTGGTCTGTGCCAGTGCCATGGATGCCTCCGTTACGCCGCTTCAAAAAGCGTGCTGAGGTAGTCGACGTCGTATTCCAGCGTGAAGTCCAGTTCTCCGGCGGCACTCGGAGGCGTGACATACACATGGAAGCGGGCAATGCCGCCCATGAGATCAGTCGAAGGATTTTCCGATTCCAGAAACTCCACGCGGCCGCCGAGGATGAATTCCCGCGCCGTCAGACCGTTGAGCCAGACGTTGAGCGTATCGCACACCGTTTCGATGAGCCGGCGGCGCAAAGGAGAGCTGACTTTCTGAAAGGCCGTGAGGATGATGCTGTTGCCTATCCAGTTGAACATCATGCGGACGGGGATCTGCACCTCCTTCACATCGGACACACCGGGATAGGCAGTCGTCAGATCGCCCCAGAACACAAACGAAGACGTGAAATTGATGAAGGTGGAAATACCGTTGCCGTTCAGGTAGGCGGCCTGAGCCAGGTCGAGGTTCAGTTCGCTGTCTCCGTACACCACCCCGTCGGCCTTCAGCCCGTAGTTGGACGGGCTCCAGAAGGGAATGTCGTCGTTCTCCGCAGCCCTGCGGCAGATGCCGCAGGCTTCGTGGATGTCGCCGTGTTCCTTCAGACCGTTATAGGTGGGAGAGCCGAAGGTGCAGATGAGATGGCTGTCGGTCAGACCGTTGTCGATGAGCCATGCCGGCGCTTCCGTATAGTTGTTCAGCGTTTCGGGCACGGTAATGTGTCCCTGGGCGCGGAAGACGCCGGAAATGTCGGTGCAGGCGGAAGCGATGGCAATGCCCACGGCCGGCACATCGGAGAAGCCCGGAGCCAGAATCTGGCCGGGAACAAGCCTGAACAGAGGAAACACACGCTGGACGGCGGAAAGGCCGGTAGGCTTCAGCGTCGTTTCATCCACGCCACCGATCACCTCCGTGGACGTGACCTTGGTCGGGTCGGCATAGGTGTAGGTGGCGGTAAGCGTCTCGTTCCCGGTAAGGCTTCCGCCTTCCAGAATCGAAATCTCGCCGGTCCCTGCGTTCAGGGAAAAATCGGTGTTTTCCGTAAGCGGGCTGCCTTCACTGACCTTCAGGGTCAGAGCGGACACGCCGCCGTGAGCGAGCAGGGCCGAACCCTTGACGAGAGTGAGGCTTTCGCTTTCGACCTCGCTGGTATGCTCCGCAGGGTCGAACACATTGATGCAGACAAGCGGAGAGACCTTGTAGCGGTCCAGCATCAGGGATGCCGCCTCGTAGAGCGGATATCTGGTATAGGGTTCATCGTCCCTCGGAGAGCCGAAGGCGGCCACGAATTCCGTCATGGTGTAGATGAGCTTCGGTTCGTTGACCGGAGCTTTGGTATTGCCCAGAGAGTGGACAGGAGCAACGCCTACGACCACGGGAAGAGTGGAAGTTGCTTCTACGGCCGAGACCAGTTTGGTATCGGCTTCACTGATGTAAACGCCATGCTTATAGGCCATGAGAATACCTCTCGGTGTGGGGATTATTCCATCCCCTTGAAGGTCCAGGTGGTCAGAATGAAGGCTTCGGCAAAGGGGAAGACCTGTTCATCAGGACGCCACCAGGGAACAATGCCGTCTTTGGTAGGTTCCAGCCGGTACAGTTTGGCCAGAGGTTGCTTTTTGAGCTGGAGCAGGCGGTGCCTGACGGCGTTCAGGACATTGTGCAGATGGTTTTCTGCCTCTTCGCCGGTTTCTCCGCGCACGGCTATGCGTATGCCCACGTCCATGCTGGCCAGCCCGTCCTCGGTTTCTTTGCCGGAAAGAGCCTGAATGGAGACAAAGGGCACGCGCTCCCAGCTTTCCTGACCGGTGGGAGGAAGGCCGAGTATCAGGCTCGGCACGGTTTCCGTTTCTTCATGGCTGCCCCTGTGTTTTCTGGGCAGACGCAGATTCTCCAGAGCCGGAGACAGATAATCGGAGAGCTCGGTAAGAAGGAAAAAAGAGTTCATAGTCTGGATACTCCCAGCCGGTTCAGTTCAGTTTCGAGGTTGCGGAACAGGCTTTGCCGGCCGTACTCCTGTACTTCAGGGATCATGCCGTCTTCGTACATATGCCACTGCAGGGAGGGGCCTCGCTTTTCATGCAGCGCATCATCCGATTCCGTCCGGTAGAACACCGCGGTGCGGCCGCGTACCGTGGTAACAAAGAGCTTCGACGTGCGGCCGACTGCTTCTTCGCCTCGCACACGAGAGTCGTCGTAGAGCTTGCCGCCCTTGCGGAGCCGGTACCAGGTGCGCGGTCTGTCACGGGAAGCGACGCCTTTGGGAGGAACGCGGAGCAGAGGGGTGACCTTGTAGCTGATGAGGGGAATCTGCCCGGAGGCAATGCGGACTTCCTGAGCTCCGTTTCTCTGTCGTGCAGTGACGGCACGGGTTACGGAAGTTCCAGGCAGTTCCACGACTGCCTTGAGCTTCTTGGTGACGCGCCGGCGAAGGACGCTGCGCGTCGTTTTCTCCGCCTTCTGAAGAGCCGTTTCCAGAAGGACGGGAAAGGCGGCGCACATTTGCTTGCACCTGGCGACGTCCTTTTCATCGAGGCGGATATCAAGAGTCGGCAGCATGAGAACCTCACGAGTATGCCCGTTGCAGTTCCAGGACGAGTACGCCCATTTCTTCCTTGACGCTGGTGTCGTCCGGGCCGATCTGCCAGCGCTCGCCGTTGATGGTCACCAGCTGTTCCGGAACAGGCCGCGGAGTTATGGAGTCTTCCATGTACAGAGTGCGGACTTCCTTCAGGAGACCGAGAGCGGAGGCATCGGAAAAGCCCTGCGAGCCTCCCGTGGAGATGGCGGCATGACTGTCGTCGATGACGGCGCGTACAGTGTGCCCGTCGAAGTCTATTTCTTCTCCGAATTCATCGAGCATCATAAAGACGGCCCGGACATCGTCCATGACTTCATCCCGAAACATCAGCGTTCCTCCCGGCAGGCTTCCAGAGAGGCTTCAAGGACCCCGACCCGCTGGGCCAGAGCACCGTTTGCCGCAACCAGTTCATCCATGCGCGTATGGAGACGGGAGACAGTTTCTTTCTTGGCGTAGAGCGATACGCACAGAACACGCTGGTTTTTCAGCTCATCCACGGCCTTGGAAATTATATCATGCTGCCGGTCGTGCCGGCGCAGATAGTAGCTTACCACGGCCACGTTCACGCCCAGGAGCGCACAGATGAGGTTGTACATGATGTCGGGACTCACAGCAGACCTCCTGCCTGTTCCATCCAGAGTTGCAGTTCTGCCGCTTCGGAGGCGGGCAGATGTATCCATTCACCGGGTACAGTTACCGTTTGCCCCTGATACTCATACGACCAGGCCTCAGTCGCTATGGCTCCCGGAGTTGTCGGCAGGACGCCGGTCTTTGCCGCCGAAGCGTTGCAGCCAGCTGCCAGCACCATCGGAACGCACACTGTCAGCATGATCCTGACGGTTGGTTGCCCGACATTTTTCCAGTGCCGCAGCCAGAGCAGACACGATGACCGAAAGGAGCTCCAGAAATCGGTCCACACGGCTATTCCTGTTTCTTTTTGTTTTTCAGCGTCTGAATCCATCCCCAGATGAGAGAAATCATGCCGCCTGCACCGAAGATGGCCGTGAGACCTTCCATAAGCGTCTGCTGTTCTTCCGTGGACACGTCGATGCCGAACCAGGCCATGACGGCCACAAGGATGCTGACGACGCCAGCAATCACACCTTTATTCATCGTTTTCCTCGGTAGCACGTTTCAGCCAGCCCGCCAGAAATTTTCTCTGTACGGGATTGGCCGCAGCAAGGGCAATGTAGTAATTGCCCTGCTGAAGATTGAGGCAGCGGAGCACATCGCCGGCGCTGTGCCCGATCAGAACGGAGTCAAGGGCGGCAAGCGTTTTTGCTCCCATGGTTCCATCGACGGAGAGATCCTTGAAAAGCGTCTGTCCCTGCCTGAAGTTCAGGGCATTGCAGGTCTTCTGCAGAAACATGACTGCCCTGAGAACGCCGAGATTGACCGCCTGTTCCAGCATTTCATCGGCCAGGGCCTGCGGCATGGTGTCGGCACAGGCCTTGCTCCAGAAATTCTTGAGGTAGAACTGAGACACACGGGCATAGAGCGTAGGGATTCCGGCCAGATGCTTGCTGAAGGCAGCGGGGCCTTCCTCATAGGACTCATGAACTTTCGCCTTGGCGATGATGCTCCAGCCGTCCCAGGCAGGCCAGGAGCGGCTGGAGATGCCGCAGTAGGTCTCTCCGCCCTTATCCCCAGGCACGTTGCACCAGCCGCCTTCCTTCTGAAGCAGTTTTTCCAGAGCAACGTCGAAACTGGCCATTACGCGGTTACTCCGGTGATGATGTAGCCGGCTCCGGCGAACTGGATGCACTCGTCCGTGTACTGGCGCACGCGGTAAATGTCGCTGCGGGTCTGTTCTTCCCGGTACTGTTCGGTCACGATGATGTCGGGGGCATCGTTTTCCCACACGAAGGTGCGGCCGAGGCTCGGTTCCTTCAGGTCGTTGCCGCCGCTGGAAATGCAGGCCAGCATGACCTTGTCGACGGGCCAGACGGATTCGATTTTCTTTGTCTGCTTCTTGGCGGAACTGTTGTAGACGGCCCCTGCCACAAGCAGATGCTCCACGCCGAAGTAGGCCTTGAGCTGCTCAACGGTCAGCGCTCCGCGGATGGCGTTGGGGCTGGTGTATTTCACGCGCTCGATGACGGCTTCGCACAGCGAAATGTGGTCGAATACGTCCTTGTCCATGATGAGAGCATTGGGCTGCAGGCCGACGGTATGGCGGAAAGTTGCCTTGCCGGCGCTTACGTCGGCCAGCGGATCTGCCGAGCCGTAGCTGTTCCAGGCGGCTTTTGCAGCGGCATTCGTGAACACCTTGGTATCCATGACCTTCTTGGCCACGCGGCGTTCCATGGAGCGGAGCACGATGCTGGTAGCCCGTTCCACGGCTACGGTCTCAGCATCGAAATAGTTGCGGAAGTGTTCAGCCTCGGTGTCGTCCAGAGGTTCTTCCCAGCCGTTTTCGGTGCAGCTGTAATCTTCCATCACGAATTCCCAGTCACCGCGGGCGTAGGCCGAGCGGGCGGCGCGTCTGGTATCGGCCACCTCCAGGATGGCTTCAGCGGGAATGACGGGATACTGAGCACTTTTCAGCTGGGTATAGAAGGGCGGAAGCACAAGGGAGCCGATGAAGCCCTGTTTTGCCGCATTCATGGAATATTCGTAGGCCAGAGCGCCGAGGTCGGGGCGAAGAATGGCAGAAGTTCTGGGCATGGGTTACTCCGTTGCCTGAAGGTTGAGCAGCGGCATCATTTCCACCAGAGAGCCGTCTTCTCCGGCAGTCAGAGCTATGCCGCACACAGGAAGGGCCGTGCTTTTTGCCACAGCGCCGTTGGCCGCAGGGCTGAGTTTGTCTCCGACGGCCACGGCACCGCTGCACAGCACTTCCACGGTGCCGGACGCATTGATGAGGCGCACGCCGACAACATCTTCGGCATCATGCGCCTGAGTTTCGGCCACGCCGACAGGCAGCGTTTCCGCCGTGCAGGGAACTACGCCGTCCGCCGTCAGGCTCACCAGCGTGTTGCATTCGATGGCCGCGCCGGCCACAAAGGTTTTGCGGGGAATTTCAAAGTAGCTCATGTGTTCTCCTAGTTCTGAAGTTCTTTCAGCCACTTCTGATGGACATCCGGGTACTTTTCCGCGATGGCCCTGACGGCTTCGCCGCGCCTGGCGTTGTGTTCCACCATGTAGTTGTCCACAAGCTGTTCAAAGCCGGCGGCGTTGCGCGGGGCCGACCCGCGGGGGGCGACGTCCGTGCCGCTGTGTGCCTGACGCAGGGCATCGAGTCTGCTGCCGGAGCTTGCGAGCACCTTTTTCACCTTGTCGAACTGCTCCGGCGTCATGTCGGATTCCGCAAGTTCCTTCAGCGTGGCTCCGGCCTCTTCGCCGATGGCGGCCGCGGCCAGCGCCACCATGCGTGCGCGTTCCTGTTCGCATCCGATTTTCATGCCTTCTTCCTTTGCCGCGCTCAGGGCGGTCCGGTGTTCCTGTTCGAATTCCGTTTTGAGATCCGACACCGCTTCGGGGTACTGAGCCTTGAGTTCCGTCGAATTCATGGGGACTCCTTCTTTAATGTGTTGCAGGAATTCCGACCGGGAACAGACCCGGTCGATAAGCCCCTTGGAAAGGGCTTCACTTCCCGAAAATATTTTTCCGTCGGCCATGGTCAGAGACTTTTCGCGGTCCACGCCGCGGCCTTTTTCCACGGCCTTCAGAAAGAGATCGTAGGTTTCATCCACGCCGGCCTGCAGGTAGGAGCGCATTTCTTCCGAGAGCGGTTCCACGGCATTGCCGGCGGCCTTGTAGTGACCGGCGGCAATGATGTTGCAGGCAATGCCGTTTTCTTCGAGGGCTTTGGAGTATTCGCGGTGAATCAGAATGACGCCGATGCTGCCCACCTGAGCCGTGGCCGGCGCGGCGATTTCGCGGGCACTGCAGGAAAGCCAATACGCGGCGGACGCCATGAGACCGTCGGCAAAGGCGTACACGGGCTTCATAAGACCGACCTGCGAGACGGCTTCCGCCAGCTCTTCGATGCCGTCCACCGTGCCGCCGGGAGAGTCCACATCCAGCATAATGGCCTTGACCCTCGAATCCGCCGCCGCACGGCGCAGGCAGGAGGCAATGTCGCGCATCCCGTCGCACAGCTTCCAGCCGAAGAAAAACAGGCCGTTCTTGGCCAGAGCACCGTGAACAGGCACAATGGCCACGGAGCCGTCGAGCTGATAGTCCAGGTCGCCCGTCGGCTCCGGGGTTGTGCGGGCATTCTGCCGGGCCACACGGGCCGCTTGATGAAGGAGCACATCAAGCGTTTCCGGCAGAATGGCCCATTCGCGGGGGAGGGTGGGTGAAATATTATTGTTCGTCGGCATGATCGTCGTCCTTTGTTGCAGATACAGGAGAAGGGCTTTCTGCGAGGCCGAGTTTTTCCATCAGACGCTTTTCCCGCTGCCGGGTGCGAATCACGGTTTCAAAGTCCAGACCGCGGGCATGGCAGATGGCCGAGTGGGTTTCCGTGAAGTTGGCCAGAGCAAGATTGTCGGCCTCCCGTTCCTTGACGGGATCGATCTGTCCGCGGGGCGGCCGCGTCCATACGCAGTTGCACCAGGCGCGAAGCGTGAACGGGTCGGAATCCGGGGCCTTGGCTTTGGCGGGAATAGCCAGCATTCCGCGAATCCAGGCTTCCTCCAGCACCATGCGGTAGTAGGGCGTAAGCACGGAGCGGACGAACCAGTCCTGATAGAGCGCGTGCAGCTTCCACACTTCCAGAAGGGCTGCACGGGCGCTGGAGTAGTTGGTCTTGGAAAAATCCTTGGCCACGCTCTCGTAAGGCTGACCGGTAGATGCCGCGGCCGCCCGCAGAATGCGCTCATAGAACTGGTCGAACATGGAGCCGGGCCGGTTGCTGGATATGATGTGCGGCTTGTGACCGGCCTGTCCGAGCACCACGGTGCCGGGCTGAATCTGCTGGGTGTAATCCGGCGGAATAGCGGAGGACGTTCCGCCGAAGCCGCCGCCGGGGAACGAGGGGTTCGCGTCTTCGATGAACACCGTGAAGCTCGCCGCAATGAGCGCCCCTACCAGCTCGTAGTCCACATAGTCGGCAAGGTCGCGGAACTGCTTCATGGCCGGAGCCAGAATGCTGGTGCCGCGGATGGCTTCCGGCATGAGCGAGCGGTAGCGATGCAGGCAGATGATGCGGCCGGCCTTTTCCCGTTCAACGCGGATGAAGTCGCTGGAGCTCAGACCGTTCAGGGGCTGATCGTCGCCGGGAGTGGCTATCCAGTAGGCGAGCGGCTCCCCGTAGCGGCCGAGTTCAATGCCGTTCTGAATGGAATGGTCGCCGGTTTTGTCCGTCGGGGTACGGAGGCGGGCAGGGTGCAGCGGCTGAATGCAGAAGCCGAAAAGCCTGTTGCCATCCTCGCGCCAGGCGGAAAGATGGAGAATTTCCCCCGTGGTCAGCATGGAGCGCATGGCCTGATACTGAATGTCCTCAAAGGAAAGAACGGCTCCGGCGTCGGCTTCCTCGCTCCAGAATTTCCATGCACGCTCCATGGATTCCGCAAAGGCCGCGCCTTCGTCTTCCGAAATGCCGAGAGTGGCGCAGTCCGGGTAACTCTGGGGTTTGAGGCCGCCGCCCACAATGTTCAGAGCCAGAGCATCAATGGCGGAAACGGCATGACCGTCGTTGGCAAGCAGCGATTCCGCCCGCTCCATGGCCTTGAAGAAACTGAGCTGCTCCTCGTGGCGGTGCAGGCGGCGCGGATGCCAGTTGCCCATGGTGCCTTCCCGGCCTCCGGCGGCATTCCGTACATTGGTAATACGGCCGGAGGCCGCCGCCATGCTCATTCTGGCGAACATACGCTGTGCGCCCGCCCTGGGAGAGATCCAGGAAATCATGCGGTCGAGCATATTCATGGAGACCTTCATCAGTAGCCTCCTCGGCCGCCGCGGCCGGGTATGCCCTGCAGAAAGAAAGGCAGACCGCGACCGGCCTGTTCGTCTTCCACCGTGGGCTGAGAGTTTATCCAGTCCAGCGTCTCCCGAATTTCAGGCAGGTCGGCATAGCGCAGGCGGCGGGAGCCGATGGTGTATTCCTGACCGGAACTCACCTTGGCCAGAGCCTTGTTCCAAAGCTCAAGCTGCCGCCTTTTTTCTGCTCGTGTGAAAATAGCCATGTGCTTACCCTGCGTACTTGTACGCAATTTTCGCCCTCTCAAAGTCGAAGGGCACTTTTACGGGGATATAGCACGGCTGGAAAAATCCGTCACTTGCGTATGTGGCGTATGTGGTGAATATGGCGTATGTGGCGTATGTGGCGTATCTTTTTTAAATTTTTATCCCTATGAAATTATTGTTCTTTTTGTGTATTTTAGTATCACAGGGGAAAATAACAATTTTGTCACATGAATAAAATCAAGTAGTTACACTATGCGAAAAAGTGCAAAAAATGCAAAAATTGACAACCTGTTGAATTAATAGGTGGTTCCGCTTTTAAAAAAAATAAAAAAAATTAAAAAAAAGTGCGGACACCTCAGAAAAAGGAGGTGTCCGCACACTTGAACTGTTGTTTGAGACTATACGGAAGGGCGATATGCCTGCGCCGCAGCCTGCAGAAAACCGGAACGGCTCATGCCCAGTTCGCGGGCCCGGCGATCCACGAAGTCGCGCATATAGCGGGGCATGGTGATGTTGCAGGGAACAGTTTTTTTGTCCAGAAAGTCGAAGTTGACATCCACGAACATAAGAACGCCGTCCTGAGCGTCTTCCAGCTTTGCCACTTCATCGAAGGTGGACGGCACGGCAGGAGTAAAGCCGTCTTCACCTTCGGCATAACACTGAATGGCTTCCTGCACGTGTGCAGGGATGTCTTCAGGGGTAGAAGCGCTGGAAAAACAGCCCGGATAGTCGGGAACAATGATTCCATAGTCGGATTCGGGGTCCTTGTGGACGATAACGACATATTTCATGGGAACTCCTGTGATGACGGGGGAGCTTTCCCCCGCCTTGCAGCTAAAAGATTTTCAGGCCCGTCTGACGCTCAATTTTAGAGCAGATCCGGCAGGTGCAGCCGTACCTGGGGAGCCTGCCGGTGGATGTCGATGAGCATGGCGCAAAGTCTGCGGTCGAGGGTTTCGAGCATGGCCCAGACCATTTTGCTTTCCGCCTTTCGGCCGGAGTCCTTGAGAAGTTCGGCATAGGCCATCATGGGCGTGAGCAGCTCGTTGACTACTTCCCCGGCCAGCGGGCCGACGGGAGAGACTTCGTTACGCATGGCAGACCTCCGGGATGGGCTTTCCCCAGGGGAGCAGCAGGACAGGCATGAAGGAAGGCCGTTTTTCTATCCGGGCGACCTCCACAACCGGCGCGGCCTTTTTCGGGCGGCGGTGCTGCACCAGGTGGAGCGCGTCAAACACGTTCTGGATGAGGGCGGCTTCTTCGTCGGGGCTGTGATGGGCGGAGCGGATGCAGAGAATGGTGTCCAGATACGGATCGTAGGCGGGAAGGTTACGCATGGGCCACCTCCAGTTCGGAAGCGGCGGGAGCGTCGTCCGAGCGGGCAGGGCAGAGCGTAATGACCCAGGTGCCGCCCATACGGGCATCCTGAAGAAGTTTATCGTGCATGGCTTTCAGGTTGTCCACGATGGAAGAAAGGGAATCGGAAGCCTCGGCCATCATGAGGCAGACGCCGTCAATGTTGGCCAGACCGCCTTCGTTGACGATGTCCATGAGCTCCGCAGAAAGACGGACTTTGGTTTCAATGGTTTCCAGCTGGTCCAGAAACTGGGGGAACGACTTGCCGATGCGAAGGTCGGAAAGCTGGGACATAAGGCACCTCTCTGATTTTTTCGATGGGCCTTCTGCCGGATATGACAAAAGGCCGGGAGCTCGAAAACGCCATAGAACGCCCAGGCCTATTCCCCCGAAGGGTATTTTATTAGCCTACTCCCGGCCTTAAATAGCCGATAGATATGCCGCTGCTTTTCAGGCGCAGGGCATGAAAATAGCCACGCTTTCGGGGTGATGGCTGAACCGTCTATGGAGGAGGTTTCGAGGCTCCGTGAGGCCAGTGAATTAAATTTTGCGGGAGATGTCAAGAGGAAAGGAAAAACAAGAGGAAAAGAGTTGTTGCTTAAATTTGACATTAAAAAGATAATAATAAGAGGTAATGATAAAATGTAGGAGTTTTGATATGGCGGACGAACAGCTGGAATTTTCACCA
>NZ_DYZA01000188.1 GCF_020741395.1 Mailhella massiliensis
TTGGAGAGCGCTCCCCTGCCACGCATATGGGACGGCTTACGCGAGGGGAGCGGCCGGGGCATGGAGCAAGGCGGCATTGACGGGCCGCCTTTTTATTTCTATGGATAGGGGAAAAGCTTTGGAGTTTTTCGCGTACACGCAAATTCCCTCACAGCTTTCCGGTGGCTTTTTTTCCTGGCGTCTGGTCGTTTTGGAAGGAGCCGTCGTGCCATATCTGCCGCCGCCGGTCGTATATTCACGCCCGGCTTCCGACCTGGACAAGGATGCATGGAGGTTTTATGCCCACGAAAATTCTGCATAAGGAAAAACTGATTCCCGGCCGCACCAGTAAACTGGTGCTTGATGCCCCGCAGATCGCTGCGACGGCCCGCCCCGGCCATTTCGTCATACTGCGCGTGGACGGGAACGGCGAGCGTTTCCCGCTCACCATCGCCGATACCGACAAGGAACATGGTACCATCACCATCGTGTACTTGGTGTTGGGCCGCTCCACCCAGATGCTTGAGGAGCTGGAAGAAGGCCAGGAAATCCTCGATGTTTGCGGGCCGCTCGGCCGCGCCACGAATATTGAAAATTTCGCTGCGCCGAAGAAAGTCATCTGCGTGGGCGGCGGCACGGGCGTGGCCGCCATGCATCACATTGCCAAGGGGCATCATGAGGCTGGCAACTATGTCATCGCCTGCATCGGCGCGCGCAATAAGGACCTTTTGCTGTTCCAGAAGGAACTTTCCCTGTTCTGCGATGAGGTGCTCGTTTCCACGGACGACGGCTCCGAAGGTCAGAAGGGCATTGTGACCGACCTTGTGCGCGGCCGTTTGGACAGCGAAGGCGAAAATATCGCCGAAGTGGTGGCCGTAGGCCCCGTACCCATGATGCAGGCCGTAGCGGAGCTCACGCGCGGCTATGGCGTGCCCACCACCGTGAGTCTTAACTCTCTTATGGTGGACGGCCTCGGTATGTGCGGCGCGTGCCGCGTGACTGTGGGCGGGGAAATGAAGTTCACCTGTGTGGACGGCCCGGAATTCGACGGCCATAAGGTGGATTTTGCGGAACTGCGCAGCCGCCTCGGTTCCTTCCGTACCCAGGAAGCCCATGCCCGTGAACATCATCGCTGCAACTGCTTTGAAAGGAAGGAGGCCTAACCATGAGTCAGGAAGTCACCCGTGGGGCGAAGATTCCCCGTCATGATATGCCCTGCCAGGCCCCTGAGGAACGTATCAAGAATTTCGGCGAAGTGGCTCTGGGCTACACTGCGGAAATGGCACATGAGGAAGCCACCCGTTGCCTTCAATGTAAGAAGCCCCTTTGCCGTACCGGTTGTCCCGTGGATATCGCCATCCCCGACTTCATTGCCGAGGTGGTGAAAGGCGATATTGATGAAGCGAGCCGTATCATCCACGCTTCCAGCAGCCTGCCTGCCGTGTGCGGCCGCGTCTGCCCGCAGGAAAAGCAGTGCGAAGGCCGCTGTATTCTCGGCAAGAAAGGGCAGCCTGTGGCTATCGGCCGTCTGGAACGCTATGTGGCCGATCATGCCAGTGCGGAAAAGATTCCGGAAATCAAGAAGGTGGGGCGCCGCGTGGCCTGCATAGGTTCCGGTCCCTCTTCCGTGACGTGCGCAGGCTATCTTGCCCGCCTGGGTGTGGACGTGACCATGTTTGAAGGCCTGCACGAGGCCGGCGGTGTGCTCATTTACGGAATTCCTGCTTTCCGTCTGCCCAAGGACGTGGTGGCCCGTGAACTGGACGGGCTGCGCGCCATGGATGTTGATATCCGGCTGAACCATGTGGGCGGCCGCACCGTGACTGTGGACGGGCTGCTCAAGGAAGGGTATGACGCCATATTCATCGGCGTGGGCGCCGGTCTTCCGCATTTCCTGGGGGTTCCCGGCGAAAACTGCATCGGCGTCTTCTCGGCCAATGAATACCTTACCCGCGTCAACCTGGGCCGAGCTCATTCCTTCCCTGAATATGATACCCCCGTGGCTCCGGGCAAGCATGTCACCGTGTTCGGTGCGGGCAACGTGGCCATGGACGCCGCGCGTACGGCGCTGCGCCTCGGCGCGGAAAGCGTGCATATCGTCTACCGCCGCACTCGTGCGGAAATGCCCGCCCGCGGTGAGGAAATCGAACATGCTCTGGAAGAGGGCGTGAAGCTGCTTGAACTTTCCGCGCCCGTGCGTTTCCTGCATGATGAGGAAAATCACCTCACCGGCGTGGAACTTCAGCGCATGGAACTCGGCGAACCCGATGCTTCCGGCCGTCGTCGTCCCCGCCCCGTGGAAGGTCAGAACTTCGTTTTGGAGACCGACCTTGCCATAGTGGCCCTGGGTACGCGTTCCAATCCTCTCATGTTGGACTGCACGCCCGGCCTGAAGCTGACCGAGAAGAACTACATAGCCGTGGATGAAAACGGCGAAACTTCCATTCCCAACGTCTACGCCGGCGGCGATATCGTGACCGGCGCGGCCACCGTGATTCTGGCCATGGGCGCCGGCCGTCGTGCGGCCCAGAGCATCGCCCGCAAGATGGGGCTGGAATAGTTTTTTCTGAGGGAACTGATGCATGAGGCCGCCCCGGAAAGGGGCGGCCTTTTCCGTGCCGGAAGATCCGCTGCGACGGAAAATCCTACAGGAAAAGAGGGCACTTTTCTTTCCTTCCTTGACATCATGCCCCTGCATCATTCATAGTGTCCAAGATTATATTATTAATATCCATGCCGGTCTGCCCGCTGGGGAGGGGCTGCCGGTGAAAACAGAGGGGGAGGGCTGAGCTTTCAGCCCTGTTACTGTACTTTTTGCCACTCAAGGAGTCTCCATGCTTCGTCGTCTTCTGTGTGCCTTGTTTCTTCTGCCTACGCTTCTGTGTTCTTCCGCCATGGCGGCGGAAAAAATTATTGTCGCCACCAATCCTGAATGGCCTCCGATGGAATTTCTTGATGATAATAAACAGATCATCGGTTATGATATGGATATGATGACGGCCATAGGCAAGGAAGTGGGCCTTGAGGTGGAGTTCCGCATGACGGCGTGGGACGGTATTTTTGCCGGTATTGCCGCGGGCAACTACGACGTGATCGCCTCTGCCGTGACCATTACGCCTGAACGTCAGAAGGCTTTTGCCTTTACCGTGCCCTATTATGACGTGCAGCAGATCGTGGTGCTGCGCAAAGGGGACTCCGCCGAAAACTTCGAGGCCCTGAAGGGCAGGGTGCTCGGCGGGCAGATCGGCACCACCGGCATCTTCGTGGCTCAGAAAAGCGGCGTGGACATGACTATTCGTGAATACGACAGTGTAGGCCTCGCCATGCAGGATCTTTTGAATTCCCGTATCGACGCCGTGATCTGCGACTCTCCCGTGGCCCTTTATTATGCCAACCAGAAGGAAGGTTTTGCCGACCATCTCACCGTCGCCTTCCGTACCGAGGCCACGGAGTCCTTCGGTTTTGTGGTACAGAAGAACCGCAAGGACCTTGTGGAGCGCCTGAACAAGGGTATAGAGGCCGTGCGTGCAAAGGGCATAGAGGCTGAACTCATCCGCAAGTGGTTGGGCGACTAGGCGATTTGCCTCACCTTCAGCTTCAGGGTATGCTGCCTTATGCGCGACAATGAGGAAAATTCCCTTCCGGCCGGCGTCGCTCCGGAAGGGAAAATAGAGGTTCCGGCCGGAGGTCTTGTGCTTCCTGATTCCGAAAAGGGGAGCCTGGTCAACGCCTGGTCCCTTTCCCTGGTAGGCGCGGTGGCGGTGCTTACGTTTCTGTGCACCGTCTGGCCCGATCCCTATCTTGAGATTCTCCGTTTTGTCCCGGAAGGTCTTATCGTCACCTTTGAAGTGACTATTCTTTCCATCATCTGCGCCATTCCCCTCGGCCTCATCACGGGGCTGGGCAGGCTTTCCCACAACAGGGTGATCAACCTCATTGCCTCTACCTATGTGGAAGTAATACGCGGTATTCCCCTGCTGGTGCAGATTTTCTACATCTATTATGCGCTTGCAAAGTTTCTTCAGGTCAGCGGTCTGACCTCGGCCGTCATTGCCATCAGCTTCTGTTACGGCGCGTATATGGGTGAAGTGTTCAGGGCCGGCATCATGGCCATACCCAAGGGGCAGACGGAGGCTTCGCGCTCCCTGGGGTTCAACAAGGTGCAGACCATGGTACTGGTGGTACTTCCCCAGGCCCTGCGTACCATAGTACCGCCCGTGGGCAATGAATGCATCGCCATGCTCAAGGATACCTCGCTGGTTTCCGTCATGGCTATGCCCGACCTCATGCAGTACGGCCGCAGCTTCGCTGCGAAGAGCTATCTGTACTTTGAAACTTACACCATCATTGCGTTGATCTATCTCATCATCACGCTGCTGCTGTCCAAAGCGGTCAGCATTCTGGAATCCAGGCTGAACTACTATGACAAACGCAAATAGTGCGGAGCCCATCATCCGTATCGAACATGTGTGGAAATTCTTTGGAGAGCTGCCCGCCCTGCAGGATGTTTCCCTGCATGTGTATCAGGGGCAGCGCGTGGTCATCATAGGCCCGTCCGGTTCCGGCAAGTCCACGTTGCTGCGTTCCATCAACAGGCTTGAGGAAATCAACAGCGGGCTCATCGCTGTGGACGGTATTGATGTCAACGACCCGAAAAACGATATCAACAAGATCCGCCAGAACTTGGGCATGGTGTTCCAGCAGTTCAACCTGTTTCCTCATAAAACCGTGCTCCAGAACCTGACCATGGCTCCGTGCAGGTTGCGCGGTACTCCTCGGAAGGAAGCCGAAGCCCGGGCGCTGGTGCTTCTGGAAAAGGTGGGCATCAGCGACAAGGCGAACGTGTATCCTGCCATGCTTTCCGGCGGACAACAGCAGCGTGTGGCCATTGCCCGTGCATTGGCCATGCAGCCGGAGCTCATGCTTTTCGACGAGCCGACCTCGGCGCTGGATCCTGAAATGGTGGGCGAAGTGCTGGATGTTATGGTAAACCTTGCCCGCGACGGCATGACCATGATCTGCGTGACGCATGAAATGGGTTTTGCCCGCACTGTGGCCGACGTGGTGGTGTTCATGGACAAGGGGCAGATCCTGGAAATGGGAAGCCCGGAAGAGATTTTTGAGCGTCCCCGGCATCCCCGGCTTCAGCAGTTTCTGAAGCAGGTGTTGTGAAGTTCCGCACCGTTAAGCCAAGGCCCTTTCCCCCGACGGGAGAGGGCTTTTTGGGTTAAAAGCCCCCAGCTAGGCTGGAGGATCCTG
>NZ_DYZA01000189.1 GCF_020741395.1 Mailhella massiliensis
ATAGACAGTATAATAATAACAAAAGGAACAATATAGTGATCTGTTATGAGAAAAAGAGTGAATATCCCCAGATTGATCAAAAAGAAAACAGCAATTAGTAATGCCTCTCCCCTTTTTTCTTGCCTGAGGCCTCCGCAGGCAAGAAAGATGATCCCGAAAAGAACGGCAACAGCCACAAGCGTCGACATGGAAAAAACACCTTTTGGGACAATATATCTTTATCGTTCTTATCGTTCAGGCGCAAGCAGCCTGCGACGCATGAAAATCAAGCTTCCGCCCCGGCGCTGCCTGTCGGGGAGCGCCGGGGCAGGGAAAACGCAGCCTTCCCCGCCCTGCTCTTTTCCGGCTCTCCCGGGGGCAGCCTCCCGCAGGCGTGTCAGGCATGCCCTGCGCGCAGCCGCCGAAGCGCGGCCCGGCGGGCCGGGCCGCGAGCGCAGGCCGGGTTCCCCTACTTTCTTTCCAGCACCAGCATGGTGAGCGGCGGCAGGTAGAGGGTGATATCCTGCATGTCGATGCCGGTGGAGGCGTCGCTGAAGTGTTCGGTGGCGGGCCTGCCGGGCACGAGGTTGCCGCAGCCGCCGAAGCGCGGTTCGTCGGAGGAGAGGATTTCCACATACTTGCCCGGGGGCACCTGAAAGCGCATTTCCGGCTCGGGCTGCGTCTCGTGGAAGTTGAAGGCGAAAAGCAGCTTCCCTCGGGAGAAGGCGAGCAGGCGCTTGTCCTCATGGATGAAGCGGAATTCCGGGTTCCTCGCAAAGTCGCGGCGATGCCTGTCCGCAATGTCCTTCAGAAGCGCCTTGTCCCAGCGGGAAAGCGCGGCGTAGAAGGAGACCTGGTCTTCCGCGAGCTGCCACTGACGGTGGGCGTGCTCCTCGTCGTCCAGCCATTCGGGGTGGCCGAATTCCGTGCCCATGAAGCTGAGGTAGCCCGCGTCGGCGGAGGTGAGGGTGACGCCGCGCATAAGCCGGTAGAGGGACACGCCGCGGGTCTCGTTCCAGGTGGCGTTGAAGGGGCTCATGCGGGTGTACATGGCATCGCCCACCATGCGCCAGATCATGGCGTCGTCGCCGTTGATGCACTGGTCGTGGCACTCCACATAGCTTATGGTGCGGTCGTAGGGGCGGTGATTAGTCATTTCATACCACAGCCGCCCCATTTCCGAAGGCTTCTTGATGTACTTGCCCCAGAAGTCGGGCAGGCCCATGGCAAAGCGGTAGTCGAAGCCGAGGCCGCCTTCCTCCGGCGGGCAGGTCAGCCCGGGCATGCCGCTGAACTCCTCGGCGATAGTCACGGCCGAGGGGTTCAGCTCATGGATGAGGGCGTTGGCCATGCACAGGTACAGCTCGCCCCAGGCGTTGGTACGGCGCGATCCGTCCGGCGCGTAGAAGCAGCGGCCCACATGGGAGAAGCTGTCGCCTATGCCGTGGTCGGTGTAGAGCATGTTGCCCACGGCGTCGAAGCGGAAGCCGTCCACATGGAATTCCTCCATCCAGTAGCGGCAGTTGGACATGAGGAAGCGGCGCGTCATGTCCTTGTGATAGTCGAAGGAGGGCGTGCCCCACTGGTTGGCGCGGGTATCGAAGAAATAGGAGCTGGAATCGTACTTGGCAAGGCCCTGCTCGGTGTTGGCGCAGGCGTGGGCGTGGGTGATATCGAGGAGGACGTAGAGCCCCAGCCTGTGGGCCTCGTCCACCAGGCGGCAGAAGCCCGCCGGGTCGCCGTAGCGGGAACAGGGCGCGAAATAGCTGCTCACCTGATAGCCGAAGGACTTGTAGAGCGGGTGCTCGGGCACGCCCATGAGCTGCACGGCGTTGTAGCCCCCGGCCTTCACGCGGGGCAGCACCTCGGCGGCGAAATCGTCGTAACTGCCGATGGAGCCCTTCGTGTGGGTGCGCGCGTCCTGCGCCATGCCGATGTGCGCCTCGTAAATGCGCGGGAACTTCGGCCTTTTCGGCGCGGCGTAGCGGAATTCCCAGGGCTTTTCCGGGGCCCATACCCTCGCGCACCACTGGTCGGGATTATCCTTGTCCTGCTCCACCCACTGGGCAAAGGCGGGCACGCGGCGCAGAAGCCCGGTATCGCCCTTGCCGTAGAGGCGTATCTCGTAATAATCCCCGTGGGCAAGCGCGTCTTCGGGCAGGTAGAGCTGCCAGAGGTCGTGCCCCAGGCGCACCAGCTCGAATTCCGGGCGCAGCTCGAAATTGATGCGGTTCGTGGTGATCCACACGCGCCCCGCCGCAGGCATGTACTCGCGCACATGCCAGGAGCGGCGGCCGTCCTTCCCCGTCACCAGCCGGAGGCCCAGCCGGTGATGCAGGGCCGCGTAGGCCGTGAGGGAGCCGTAGCCGCGCAGGATGCGCGCGTATTCCTCACGGCAGCGGTTCGTCCTCTCTTCCAGGAACGGCAGATACTCGGAAAGCTCGGGATCGGTCAACGGATTCAGCAAAGCCATGCCGCACTCCTTCTTGCACGCTTGTTCAGGGAAAAAGGGGCTCCGCCCCGGAAAAGGCGCGGCTGAAAAAGCCCGCCGCCCGCGCCTTTTCTCCCCAAGCATAACCAAGGATGCCCCGGATGCACAAGCCCCTCCCGGGCGGAGAGTCCCCGGCACAGGCGGCATCGCTGAAAGAAAAAAACGCAGGCTTGGCGGCAGGGGCGGAGTTTTTCTTCCCCTCTCCCCCGCCGGGCCCCTCCGCGCCGGGGACGTCCGGCCCGTCTCCCGCGCAGAAGGCGGGCCGGACGCCAAAGGACACGGGAAAAAAGCTTGCCCCGCGCCCCGCCCGGGGAGGCAAACTCCCCGTTCATGATCGACGGGCGGAACAGGTTCCCGCCTGCCCTGCGGCCGGGGCAGGTTCCCGTTCTCTCATTTTTGCGGTCTTCCCGGCGGCCGGGAGGGCATCTTTGCCGCATCAGGGAAAGTCCCCTGCGCGGCAGCATCCCGCACTACGGGCATAGAGGCAAACATGAAAAAACTTCCCCGCAGCCGGGGACGGATTGCCCGGGGCAGACGCCCCCTGCCGGGAATAGCCGTTGTTCCCGGTGCGCGGGGACGGCACTTTCAGGTGCGCCCCTGCCGGGCTACGCGCTCCGGCCCTGCCCGGCTTTTTCCCCGGCTTCCTCCAACGCCTCGCCCAGGGTGCGGCCCTTTTCGGCCACGGCCTCGGCCGTGTACTGCACGGCAAGGCGGGCGGCCAGGGCGAGCTGGTCCTCGCGGCTCATGGATTCGTTGTCCATCTTGACGGTGAGCACCTCGTTCAGGATGCGGCCTATCATGGGGCCGGGCTCCACGCCCATGTGCTTCAGGTCGTCGCCGTTGATATCGGCCTTCATCTGGCGGCCCAGATAGATATAGCGGGTGAGCTTCTCATGCAGCTCCGGCTTGTCTTCCCGGGCCAGAAGGTAGAGCAGAGTTTCCAGGGGCGCGCGGCCGAGCATGCGGTGCAGCTCGCTGAGGGGGCCGTCGGCCTTTTCCCAGCGCGTCATGCCCTGGCGCACGGCCATGATGGAGGAGCGCACCAGCATGGTTTCGCGCTTCCTCCTGTCGGAGAACTGGAGCCTGTCGAGGAGCTGCTCCACCTCGGCTCCCGGGGCGCGGCGGCACAGGGCTATGACCATGAGCATGAGCAGGTCCGGCACTTCGGGCAGGTACATGCGCATGTACCATTCGAGCACGCGGCGCACGCGGTCGGCCATGTCGCGCTTTTCGTCGTTCATGGCAAGGAGCGGATGCACTTCGGCCAGAAGGCCCAGCTCGTCCATGCGGCGGAAGGCAAGGAAGGGATTTCTTTCCTCCATCATGAGCTCCAGCTCATGGCAGATGCGCGAGCCGGAAAGATGATGGATGAGGTGCAGGTCGTCTATGGCGTTGCGCATGAAGCGCTCGCACTGGGCGCCCATGCGGAAGCCGTAGCGCTGCTCGAAGCGCACGGCGCGGAACATGCGCGTGGGGTCTTCCACAAAGCTCAGGGCGTGCAGGGTGCGGATGCGCTTGTTGCGTATGTCTTCCTGGCCGTCGAAAAAGTCCACGAGCTGGCCGAAGGAAGGGGGATTCAGGCGTATGGCCATGGCGTTGATGGAAAAATCGCGGCGGTACAGGTCCATCTTGATGGAGCCGCGCTCCACCTGCGGCAGGGCCCCCGGCTCGGCGTAGAATTCCAGGCGCGCGGTGGCTATGTCCACCTTGATTTCCGTGGGCTCCGCAAGGTGCGTGCGGCGGTGCTGCTTCACGTCCCGGCAGAGGCTCTCGGCAGGAAAGACCAGCATGGCCGTCATGAATTCGCGGTGCTCGCGCACGCGGCCCTTGAGGTGTATGGCCAGGCTGTGGGCAAAGGCCATGGCGTCGCCCTCTATGACGAGGTCCACGTCGATATCCGGCCACTTCAGGCCCTTATCCATGACAAGGTCGCGCACAAATCCGCCCACCACATACACCGCGGCCCCCCGATCCTCGGCGATTTCCCCGGCAAGGCGCAGAAAATCCAGGCAGGGCTGGGGCAGGCGCTTGCCCATGGCGGAGGCAAGGCTGCGCTCCTTGCGCGCCTTGCGGCTCACCGGCGGGATGTGCGCGCCGTTCTCCCCCATGAAGAGACGTATGATATCCGTGCGCGTCACCACGCCCACCACGGGCCGGGCGAGCAACGCTTCCGCGCGCTCCTCCTCTTCCAGGCCCTCCACGTCCTCCCCGTCCACCACGGGGATGAGGCGCTGCCGGCCGCCTATCATGATATCCACCAGCTCCTGTATGCCCGCGCTCTTCGGCACCACGCTGAAGGAGCGCTGCATGTACATAGTCACGCCTATCTGCGCAAGCCCGTGCCCCGAGGCCTTGGCCGCAGTCTCCTGGGCAAGCAGCCCGAGGCAGCGCCGCGTACCTTCCGCGAAGATGGGCACGGCCTTCAGGCCGTAGCGGATCATGAGGGACTGCGCCTCCCCAATGGTCAGGCGTTCGGAAGCGCCGAGGGCCGGGCTGGTCATGAGCTTGCCTGCGTTCTCGTCGGCATTCACAAGGAGCGAGGCCTGCATCTTCAGAAAATCGCGCACCTGGGGCAGCGTCATGTCCTTGACGGAAGCGGAGGCCGCGTAATGATGCCCTCCCCCGCCGATGCGGCGGCAGATTTCCCCCACGTCCACCATGGGAGAATTGCTCCGGCCCACCACCTGCACCTTGTCCTCCATGGAGGCCACGGCGAAAAGCACGGAGCAGCCTTCGATTTCCATGATGCGCGGGGCAAGGGTGGCGAAATCCTCAAGGAAGGTCTCGCTCTGCATGGAAGAAATGGCCATGAGCACGCCGCCTATGTCGCGCAGCTGCGTATTCTCCAGCATCACGGAGAGGGCGTGGAGCTGCTCGCGGCCCATGGTGCGCGTGATGAGGCGGCTCACCACCGCAAGGTCGGCTTCAAGGCCCGCCAGCCACGCGGCCGCCTCAAGGTCGCGCTTCGTGGTGGAATTGTAGAGGAAGGAGCCCGTGTCGCCGTAAATGCCCGCAGCAAGGGCCGTGGCCGTTTCGCACGTTACCGGAAGGCCCCTTCTGCGCAGTTCCTCCACAATGACGGTACTTGCGGCCCCCACCTTCTCCACGCGCATGAGGGAGGCGGGAAGCCTGTCTTCGCCCTCGTCGTCGGAAAGGCCGTGATGGTCCCACACATGGATCTCCAGCCCCGGCTTCTCCTCCAGGAGCCTTTTCACCGGCGAAATGCGGCTGCGCAGGTGCGTATCCACCACCACAAGGCGCTTCACCGCCTCCGTGTCCAGCTCCTTCTGGCTTATGCACGGGTAAAGCGGCTCCACCACGTCCTCATAGAATTCCTGTACCTGCTTTTCCTGGCTGCCGGGGAAAAGCAGCACGGCCCCGGGGTACAGGGCAAGCGCGCCCACCAGGGAGGCAAGGGCGTCGTTGTCGGCGTTGACATGGCAGGTGATGACGGTATCGGCGCTCATCGTTCATTCCTCTATGGTCGGCTCCCCGGAAGGGGAAGGCTGCGGATTGACGGGCTGTTGCGGCGCGCTCCCCTTTCCGGGGGAGGAAAAGTTGCGCGGGTGGCAGCGGCGGTACACTTCTTCGAGCACGTCGGAGCGCACATGGGTATAAAGCTCCGTGGCCGCAAGGTCGCTGTGGCCGAGCAGAAGCTGCACGGTGCGCAGGTCCGCCCCGCCTTCCAGAAGATGCGTGGCAAAGGTGTGCCGCATGGTGTGCGGCGAAATGTCGCGGTCTATGCCCGCCTCCAGGGCGTAGCGGCGGATGAGCTTCCACACCGCCTGCCGGGTGAGGCCCGTGCCGGAGCGGTTCAGGAACACATGGCTGTCCTGCGGCATGAATTCCGGCCGCACCTTGCGAAGATAATATTCCATCACGGCCACGGCCCGGGCGTGCAGGGGCACGAGGCGCTCCTTGCGGCCCTTGCCGAACACGCGCAGCGCCCCGCGCTGAAGGTCGATATCCAGGGGGTGCAGGCCGATGAGCTCGGACACGCGCAGCCCGGAGGCGTACAAGAGCTCCAGCATGGCCCTGTCGCGGCGGCCGAGCTTCGTATCCTCATCCGGCGCGGCAATGAGCGCAAGCGCCTCCTCGCGGCTCAGCACGGAAGGCAGGGTGTGGGGAAGCTTCGGCCCGTCCAGAAGCGCGGCGGGGTTGCCCTCCATCATGTCCCTGTCCGCGCACCAGGAAAAGAAGCCGCGCAGGCAGGAAAGGCGGCGGGCCAGCGTGCGCCTGCCGTCCCCCCTTTTCCGCAGCCAGACCACGAAAAGCAGAAGCTCCTCGTCGTCCAGGCGCGCGAGGGCCTGCCTTGCGGACAAATCCTCCGCCCCGCTCTCCTCCAGGAAGGAAGAAAGGGCGGCAATGTCCTGCCGGTAGGAATCCGCCGTGGCCGGGGAAAGGCCGCGCACGGCCAGAAGCTCGTCGAGCCAGCGCTCCCCGAGGCGGCGCAGGCTGTCTGAAGGGGCCTTGCGCGCCGCCCTGAGGGCCGAAGGCCGCTCTTTCGGCTCCTTCTGCCCCGGGGCGGCGGGCGCGTCGATCACGGCCTGCGCCTCCAGAAGCGCGGAACGCTCCTTTTTCGGCCTCCCGCGCCGCCCCTTTGCCGCTTCTTCCGCCATGCCCTTACCTCCCCGCCTTCCGGCAACACTGAAACGTCACGCCAGATTAACGGCGCGCGAAGGCCGCGTCAACGCCCCGGGCAGGACCCGGAAACACGGCGGAACCTCCTTCCAAAAACGGCCCTGCAAAAATCCCGTGCAGGAAAGGGACGGAAAGGCGCGAAGGCAGGAAGGCCCCACGGGCAAGGGGGGACGCGCCCTGCAACGAAAGCAGCTTCCGTGAACGCGGGGAGGGGCCTTTTTGGGGGGACGAAGGGCTCCTTCCTGCAAAAAAACAGCCGGGGAGAATCCGGGGCAAAACGGCCCCGGCGCGGGCCTGAAGGCCGGAAAAGCTCCTGCGGGCCTGTTCCCGCCCTGTTCCGCGCCGCCCCTGCCCGGCAGGAACGCGGGGAGGGGCTTTTTTGGGGGGACGGGGGGCGGGCAGCGAGAGGAAAAGCCCTTCTTTGCCGCAGCCCCCGGCGGCTTTTGCGCAAGGGGGCCATTCAAGCGCGGGCGGCAACATCCCCGCAGGGGCAGGAAAGGCGGAAAACTCGCGGGCCATTTCCACGGAACGGCGCGCCGCACGGGGTTGGGCCGGGGGGAGGGAAGCATAACGCATTTGTCGCTCTCCTCCCCTTGCCTTTACTTCTCTGTGCGGGTATTGTAGTTGCGCAAAAAGGAACTATCGCCCGGGCGCAACCCTGTATCCCCTTCTGGTGTGGACTGCCGATAATGAAAAAATACCTGCCGATTCTGGGAAAGCTTCTCGTTCTCTTCATCTGTGTGCTGGCCTGCTGGCTTCTCTACGACAAGCTCAAGCGCTACAGTATGGAAGAAATCATCGACAGTATTCTTCACATACGGCATCGGCAGCTTGTCATGGCCGTCATTCTTGTGGTGCTCAACTACGCCATACTTGTAGGATACGACTGGCTCGCCGTGAAGGCCATACACCGAAAGCTCCCCTTTCCGCGCATCTGCCTGGTGTCCTTTGCCGGTTCTGCGGTGAGCTACAACCTGGGCGCGCTGCTCGGCGGCACCACGGTGCGCTACCGGCTCTACAGCGCGTGGGGCTTCCACGCCATAGATATCGTACGCCTCGTGCTCATGCTGGCCGTCACCTTCTGGATAGGGGCGCTGGGCCTTGCCGGGGGCGTGCTGCTTTTCGCCAATGTGCACATACCGCCGGAACTTTCCATCGATCCTTCCCACATACGCCCCCTGGGGGCCGCGCTGCTCGGGCTTTGCGTGCTCTACCTTTTCGTGTGCTGGTGGGCGAGGGGCCGCGCCGTGCGCATCTTCAAGAAGGAATTCGCCCTGCCCACCCTGCCCATAGCCCTGGCGCAGACGGCCGTGGCCTGCGCCGACCTGCTGGTCGCCGCCGCCTGCCTCTATGTGCTGCTGCCGGAAAGCAGCACCATTTCCTTTGCCGACTTCCTGCCCAACTACCTGCTCGCCCAGGTGGCCGTGGTGCTCACCCATGTGCCCGGCGGCGTGGGCGTGCTGGAGCTTATCCTCATGCACATCATCCACGGCGTGGTGCCGCAGCGCCTGTTCGGGGCCATACTCGTCTTCCGTGTGCTCTACTACCTTGTGCCGCTGCTCATCTCCCTCATCCTCCTCTTCCTCTATGAATTCCGCCTGCGCAGCCGCACCCCGGAAGAAATAGCCGCCGAAGAGAAGGAAACCCTGCCCGATCCCGCAGAAAACGGGCAGCCGTAGGCCCCTTGCCCGACAGGCGCGCCCCGGGCTGCCGAAGCCTTGCCGGAGAAAAAAGTCACACCACAAGAGGGGACCGGGCTTCGACGAGAGCGCCCGGCGGCCTGCGCAGCCGCAGCCCGGAAAAATGCCCGCGCGGCCTTTTCTCAGGCGCCTTCTCCCGAAGGCTGATGAAGCTCCCTGACAAGGAGAGAACCTCACGGCTCAGGAAAAGGCAGGCTACACCCGTTCCCCGCCTTTCCCTTCCGGGTGCGGGCGCATCTCCCCGCAGAGGGCGGGCTTACAAAGAAGACCCGTACGTTATCCGGAGCTCCCTGCGCGGTGCTCCTCTTTCTGGAAGAAGCAAAAAACGCCGGGAGCCTTTTCCGGCCCCCCTTCCCCGTGCGGACGGAGCTTCGCGCGGGGCGCAGTCCGGGGGAAGGCTTTGCGGGAGGGGAAGGCGGCCGTATGATAATCATGGCAGGCAGGCAAGGCCGCGCTACAAGAGAGAAAAGCGCCCGATGTTCCCGCAGGCAGTCGCGGGGTGCGGGCCCCTTTCACCCTTCAGCCAAGGAGAACCTTATGTTCAAGCGCATCGGCATGCTTCTTATGGCGACCTGCCTTCTGCTGCCCGGCACGTCCCATGCCGCCGACCTCATCGGCGTATACGTCGCGCCCAAATTCGTGCTCAACGTGCAACATTCCAAGTCGGAGCTTTCCTATCTCGGGCAGAAAGTGGATTCCGATTCCAAGACTTCGGCCCGTGCGGGCGGCGCGCTGGCCATAGGTTACGACTTTTCCCCGGTGCTCGACGTGCCCGTACGCGCGGAACTGGAATACGGGGCCTACGGCAGGGTATCGAAAAGCTCGGGCGACGGCGACCATGCCCTGCACGCCAAAGTAGGCCTGCAAACCCTGCTTGCCAACGTGTACTGGGATATCACCACCTGGAACGGCTTCACCCCCTATGTGGGCGCGGGCCTCGGCATGGCCTTCCTGAAAACCGAAGGCCATGTGAACCATTCCCGCCTTGCCGCCGACCTCATCGGCTCTGGGAGCGACACGGACACGGTGTTCGCCGGGCAGATAGGCCTCGGCTGCTCCTACGCCTTTACGGAGAACATTTCCGCCGACATAGGCTACCGCTTCCTCACCATGGACAACGGCAATGTTTCCGGCATCGCCCATGAGATGAAGCTGAATTCCAAGGATAACTACGTCCATCAGTTCATGCTGGGCCTGAGGGTGACCTTCTGATCACCTTTTCCCCAGGTTGTCAAAGCCCGTGCGGCGCAGGCCGTGCGGGCTTTTTTTCCGGCATTTTCCTTTCCGGGCAAGGGCCCTTTATGCAGAAGCGCCGCGCACGGAGAGGGGCGGCCCTTGCCGCGTCCGCCCTGCCGCGCAGGCCCGTCCTTTTCTCCACGCCGGAGGGACGCGCAGGCCCGCCCTTTTCTTCACGACGGAGGGACGCGCAGGCCCGCCCTTTTCTTCACGCCGGAGGGACGCGCAGGCCCGTCTGCCCCGGATACGCTGTACGGACGCGGGGCTTGCACGACTCGGGCCTTGCTGACGCCGCGAGTGAATCGCGGCTGCGCGGCCCTCGCGGCCCGGCCGCCTGAAGGCCGGCCGGGGGCCCCCGAGCGTTGAGAAGGG
>NZ_DYZA01000190.1 GCF_020741395.1 Mailhella massiliensis
GAACAGGAATATGTCCATAAAAAATGCTATGAAGTCCTGCAGGGCGCTGACCGTCCCTGCGAATTCTGCAATAATTCATGCCTGAACGAAAAGAAGTTCATTTCCTGGGTTCACAAGAATCTTGTCATGAACAAGAATTTCCTGATCAAGGATTCAAAATTTTTCTACGAAGGCAGAAATTACCGCATTGAGATAGCTGTGGACATTGACGACGATATCGTTGCCAAAAAAAGCTATATGTACACGAAAAATGAAATCGTCATCAATGAATGTCTGCAGTATATCGTTTCCACCACGGACCCCGATGAATCGCTGCATGCCATATTGGCCTGCATAGGCAGAAGCTTCCGGTGCGACAGGGCCTATATTTTCGAGCTCCACGGGTCCTGCGCGTCCAACACTTATGAATGGTGCAGGGAAGGGGTGCACCCGCAGAAGGATATCCTTCAGGAAATGTCTCTCGGGAGCCTGCGCTGGTGGCTGGATATTTTTGAGGAAAAGAAGGGGGTACTCATCAAGGACATTGAGGAGATACGCACTTCTCACCCCACCTCCTACGCGATTTTGAAGCCGCAGGATATCCGGACGCTGGCGGCGGCACCCCTCCGCATGGGGGACCGCGTCATCGGGTTCATCGGCGTGGACAATCCCGACAGGGACAGGCTCTATCACATCAGCGCCCTTCTGCAGGTGCTCGGCTATTTCATGGTGTCGCTGCTCAGGCGGCGCAATCTCCTCAAGCGCCTCAACGCCATGAGCTTTCACGATTCGCTCACCGGGGCATTCAACCGCAACGCCCTGTTCGACCGCTACGGTGAGCCGTGGAAAGGGGACTCCCTGGGCGTGATCTTCTGCGATGTCACCGGGCTCAAGCAGGTCAACGACGTTATGGGCCACAGGGGCGGGGATGAGCTTATCCGCCACTGCTACGAGCTCATACACGGCGCGCTGCGCGTGGCCGATATCTTCCGCAGCGGAGGGGACGAGTTCATCGTCGTATTCGAGAACATCCGGGAAAAGGACTTCCTGAAGAAGGTCCGCAGGCTTCAGAAAAGCGTCAGGGAAGACAGGCATCATATCGCCGTGGGCTACGCCTGGTCGGACAGGCGGCCCATTGAGCTGGAGGAGCTGATTTCCCGGGCCGACACTGTGATGTACCACGACAAGCGCAGGTACTACGCCCTCAACCGCCGCGTCCCGGGAGTGGAGCGCAGGGGGGTGGAGCGGGAGGGCATATCGCCGAGGCCGGACAGCACATTTTACCAGTTCATCAACTCCACCTATTGCGACATTGAGATGTTCTTCAATTCCATCGCCATGCAGAATACGACGAGCTATTTCTACTTCGGCGACATGCAGAAGGACATATTCTATATCTCCGACAACATGCGCGATGAATTCGGCTTTGCCGGCAATATTGTCCCGGGCTTTCTGCAGGACTGGGGCAGAAGGATAGTCACCGGCAGGGAAAGGGAGCTGTACCGGCAGGAACACGACTCCATGATCCGGGAAAAGCGCGAATTTCACGACCTGCGCTACCGGGTGCGCACGGCCGACGGGCGGAGCGTGTGGGTGCGCTACTACGGCCTCATGAAGTGGAGCAAGGACAGGAGCGTGCCGCTTTTTTTCTCCGGCCGAGTGACGCATCAGGATGAGAATTTCGTGGTGGACCCCATTTCCAACTTCCCCCGCGAAGGCATCCTGTTCAGGATACTGGACGAGGCGCGCAAGAACGGCTCCGCGATATCCGCCATAGGCTTCAGCCTGAACAACTTCGTGGAGATCAACAGCACGCGGGGCCGCGCCTGCGGTGACAACCTCATCCGCAGCATTTCCCGGGAGCTTGTGGAGGAGCTGGCCGACAAGCTGACCTTCTACCGCCTGGAGGGCATGCGCTTCATCGCCGTAATCGACAGCCTCTGCCACGACGGAAAAAAGGAACTGGTGGAGAAGATACGCGGCCTGGTGGCCGCCCGCTACAGCATATTCGGCGTGCCCATCCAGGAGCCGTGTTCCTTCGCCCTGCTGGAATACCGGGGAGAGGTGATAATGCCCGAGGATTTCCTTGAGCGGGCAGTCTCGCTCATACGCATCGCCAAACATGAGCCGCAGCAGGACTATGTGGAGTATTCCAGGAGCAATATCGAAAAGAGCAAGCGCCTTTCCAACATGGCGCTCGCCCTCAATCACGACGTGCTGCACGGGATGAATAATTTCCGCGTGGTCGTCCAGCCCATCGTGGCCGCGGACACGGGGAAAATGGTGGGCGGGGAGACGCTCCTGCGCTGGCGCTTCGAGGGGGAGGATATCCCCCCTGCAACCTTCATCCCGCTTCTGGAAAAGAACAGCATGATCCATGCCGTGGGCCGCTGGGTCTTCGATCAGGCCGTGTGCACCTGCCTGCGCATCCGGGCCTATCGCGACAGTTTTTACCTGAGCTTCAACGTGAGCCTGCATCAGATGGCGGACGAACACTTCCCGGAAGCCATGGAGCAGACTCTTACCAAGTACAACCTGGACGGCTCGCAGCTCGTGGCCGAAGTCACGGAAAGCTGCATGGACGCGGATACGGAAAATCTGCGCCGCTTTGCCGACATGTGCAACAAAAAGGGCATACGCATAGCCCTGGACGATTTCGGCAGCGGCTATTCCTCCTTCCGCATGCTTCTGCAGTACCCCACGGATATCATCAAAATCGACCGCTCCATCCTGGAGGAAATGACGGCCTCCGATGAAAAGATGAATTTCATCTCCAGCATCGTCTATGCCTGCCACAAATTCGGCAAGAAGGTCTGCATGGAGGGGGTGGAAACTATGGAGCAGAACAGGCTCATCAAGGATTCCGGTTGCGACATGATACAGGGCTTCTACTACCACTATCCGCTGGAATTGGAGAGGATCTATCAGATTCTGTCCATGGAAGCCCCTGCCGCGGCGGAGGCTCCCGCCGCCGTGTAGGCGGGAAAGGCGCTCCGCGCAGGGGTGAAGGGAGAGCCCGGCATGCCCCGCTTTGCGTGAGCTTCTGCCTTGCGCCCTGCGGCGGAGGGGAGGAGCGCACCGGCCCGCTTTTCCGGCCCGTCGGGAAGATACCCGCGTTTTTTTGCGCATGGCAAAGCCCCGTGCTCTTTTTCTCCGGCAGGCGCTCTACAGCCGTTGCCGGGCAGGCCTTTGCGTCTTTTTGAGCGCAGTTTCCCTGCCCGCCGGCTGAGGCATCAGAAAGCGGCCTTTGCCCCGGCCGGGCGTGCCGGGTTCCCGTCACGGGCTGCCGGGTGTGTTTTCTGTGCTCATAAGGAAAAGGATGCCGCTCTTCGCTCTCCGGCTCCGGGTGGAAGGCTTTTGCGGAAGGGCCGAGGGGCGCAACCGGCCGCTTTCCCGGCCCGTCGGGAAGATACCCGCAGCCCCGGCCGCTTCGGCAGCTTGGCGGGGGCCGCAGGGGCGAATTCTTCAAAGGAAGGGGATGATGTTCGGAAAAAAGGGGCTTTCGAGCCTTACGGTGATGGATCTTGGCGGGTGGATGCTCGTGTATGCGGCGCTGACCATGGGTTCCCTGCTCATGACGCTTGACTGGTGCCGGGAAGAATATTCCATTTTCCGCAACGTGCCTTCCGCGCGGCCGGGCACGGCTCTTCCCCTCCTGCTCGGCCTGTGCTGGTTTGTCGTGTATTCCGCAGTGCTGCTTTGTCTTTCATGCCGTATGCGCAGGGCCGTGACTTTTACGAAGATCATGATCGTGATCACGCCGTTCTTCCATGCCTTCCTGCCCCTCATACACCTTCTGTCCATGGTTCTCGCCACGCCTCGGCCGGAGTTCATCACCCTGGACATGGTACTCGGCGATACGGTGGGGAACCTGATGCTGCTTGCGCAGTATTATCCGCCTGAGCTTGTTTTCGTGAAGCTGCCGGTCTCCTTTATCATGGCTGCGGTGTGGTACCGCTATTTCTCCGTTTCCCGGAGAGTGGCGGAGTTCTGTGCGCAAGGCGGGGGGCAGGCATAGCGCAGGCCCCGGGGAGCGGAAAAACGCTCCCTTTTTTGCGGACGGAGGAAGCTGGGAGTTTCCGCCGCCATGGGCGGGGGGTCCTTCGGGGAGAAAGACCGGGGTACAGGCCCGGTAAAGGGAAGGCGCCGCAACGCAAAAAGCCCGGGGCATGCGGCCTCCGGGCTTTAAAAAAATATGGTGCCGAGGGACAGAATCGAACTGCCCACACGGGGATTTTCAGTCCCCTGCTCTACCAACTGAGCTACCTCGGCACAACGAAGAAACTTGTATAGGAAGAGAGGGCCTTTGGCAAGAGGAAAAAGGGCGTTTTTCGTAAATTTTTTTCTTTTTCGCAAAAAACGCGCTCCGGCGCAGCCTTCCCCTCCGCCGCCCCGTTCTGCGGGGGAGGAAAGAGCGGTGGAGAAAGGGAAGAGAGGGGAAGGGCGGCGGGGCGCGCGCATCACGAAGGCGCGGCGGCAACCTGCAGAAGCCGGAGGGGGAGCCTGCCCCTAGGGGGCGCTTTTCCGCCCGGGAGCCAGGGCCGGGGCGCGTTTGCAGGGGGGGTGAGAAGAGGCAGAAAGAGAAATGCCGCTCCCGCCGGGGAGGGGCGCATGCCAGCCAAGGCGGGGAAGGGGCACTCTGCCATGGCTTTCCGGCTCCGCCGCCGGGCAGGGGGCCGGAGCCCCGCGTGCCCGGCATGAGGTGCGGCCGGGGCGCCTTCCCCGCTTTCTGCCTGCCGGGGGCGCGTTTGCAGGGAGGGCCTGGCTTCGGGAAGGGCGGCGGGGCGGCCTGCGGGAGGTCCCGGCGGGCATGGCTTCCCCCATTCTCCGGGGAGGGAAGGGCGGCGGGGCATTTTATCGGGCACGGGAAAAACAGGGCAACCCGCAGAGGCCGGAGGGAGTTGCCTCAATGCAGGCGCGCCTGCGGGATTCGGGAAAAGGCAAGGGCCTCCCGCCCTGTTACGGCGGCAGGGCGGATTCCGGGTGCGGCCTAGAGCTCGCCCCGGGAAAAGCGGGAGATCATCTCCATGGTGAGGGAGGCGGAATCGGGGCAGGGCGGGATATGGGAGCGCTCCACCCACAGGGCTTCGGCCAGCTCCGAAGTGTCGAGGCGGATTTCGTCCGGGCCGTCGAGCTCCGCCACATAGCCCAGGGCGAGGGTACCGGAAAAGCCCCAGGGCTGGCTGCCGAAGTAGCGCAGGTTTTTGACCTTCAGGCCAGTTTCCTCCATGACTTCGCGCCGCGCGGCCTCTTCCGCCGTTTCCCCGGCTTCCACAAAGCCCGCCACAAGCACGAGGTTTTTCGCGCCCGGCCGGGCGTAGCGGGTGAGAAGGAGCTTTTCGCCGCTCGTCACGGCCACAATGACGCAGGGCGCGATGCGCGGGTAATGCACGGCCTTGCAGGCGGGGCAGAGCATGGCCCGCTCCGTGGCCGAGGGCGCGAGCTTCTCCCCGCAGCGGCCGCAGTGGCGCGCATTGTCGTACCAGAGAAAAAGGTGCCAGCCCGTGGCGGCCGCGTAGGCCATGGGGCCGGGAAATTCGCCCCGCAGCGCGGCGGGCATGGCCCTGCGCCAGCCCTGCGGGGCGGGAGCTTCCGCCCCTTTTTCGCGCAGGGCGAGGAAGAAGCGCTCTTCGGTGCTTTCCGCCGCGCCGCTCTCTCCCTGCCGCACGAGCCGGAAGGCGTAGAGGAGCGCGGCGTCCATGCCGAAGGCGCGCCACTCTTCCACGGTGGGGAAGGAAAGCTCCCCTTCCGGGGTGAGCACGCCCTCAGGGCTCATGTCGATCACAAGGTCGCCGGGCTCCGGCGCGGCGTCCATGAACTCGTTGCGCAGGCGCCAGGGCGCTATGTCCTGAATCATGCCTCCTCCTGATATTCCTCCCGGGCCAGCCAGCGCCACACGGCGCAGAGGTCGGGGAACACGGCGAGGGCGTTTCGGAGCATGGCCTCGTCGGGCTGCACCATGTCGGGCACGAGCAGGGCCTTCATGCCCGCCGCGCTGGCCGAAAGGATGCCGTTGCGCGAGTCTTCCACGGCGTAGGAGTCTTCCGCCCGGGCCTGAAGCTCCGCGCAGGCGCGCAGGTAGATATCCGGCGCGGGCTTGCTGGCCGTGAGCATGTCGCCGCAGACAAGCGTATCGAAATACGCCCCCATGCCCGTGATTTCCATGTTGCGGCGCACGTTGGCCTCGCGCGAGGAGCTGGCGAGCCCGGTTTTCCAGCCCTTTTCCCTGAGCCAGGAGAGAAGCTCCATGACGCCGGGCTTCAGGGGGATGCCGTCCTTCGTGAACTGCATGTAGTACGCGCGCGTGCGGTTGCGGAAGTCCTCATAGTCCACACCGTCGCCGAAGGCCCGGGAAAAGAGTATCTTCGTGCTGGCGTGCGTGGTGCCGATGCAGCGGAAGAAAAGCTTGTGCAGGCCCGTGAGGCCCAGATCCTTCCCCACACATTCCCAGGAGCGCAAGACCAGCCGCTCGGAGTCGATGAGGACCCCGTCCATATCGAACACGATGCAGGGCATGGTGTCAGTCCTTGGGGAAGGGGCGCTCTTTCAGCGGGATGCGGTAGATGCGCCCCACGCGCATGTGCACGGCGTTGTCGCTCGGGAAGGTGTAGTTGCCGATGACTGCGCCCAGTCTGTCGTAAAGAGGGAAGGCCTTGGGATGGCTGGTCTTGAGGTATAGGGCCGTGTAGCCCTGGTCGGCATAGAAGGGCATGATGAGGTCGCGCAGCCAGAAGGTGCCGTTGCCGCGCCCGGCGGGGGAAATGTGGAAATAGCTGAGAAGCGCCACCTGATCCGTGGGGTCGGAGATGCTGATCCCGGAGCAGGCATAGATCTTCGGGTCTATGGCGCCGTGCGTGATCATGACCATGCCGAGCTGCTCGGGGCCGCGCCGCAGGGTGTGAAAATCCATGGCCACGCCCTTCTGAAGGCTGAAATCGTGAATGATTTTACAGCAATGATGCAGCTCGTCGTAGTCGTCCCACTCCTCGCTGAGGATTTTTTCCTTCATATTTTCCAGAAGGGACAGAAGGAACTTGCCTTCAAAGGCGTCGCTGAAGCAGAATTCCAGATCGTTTTTCTGATAAAGCACGGTGGTCATGGGGCCTCCTCGCGTATGACATTCCATCATGTACGCGGCCTTGCGCCTCTGTCAAGCGGCTTTGCCCCGGGAAGAAAAAACGGGAAAGCGCGCCTTTGCCCCATGCCGCTTCGGGGAGCGAAGAGGCGGAAAAAGCAGGGAAAAGCGGCAGGGGAGGGGAGAGCGGGAAAGGAACCGGGCCGTGGGGACAGCCCTCCGGGGATGAAGGGGCCGCCGGGGGAAAGATTTCCATGAGGAACGCCTTTGCCCCGTGCTTCCTCCCCGCGCCGGGGGAAAGAAGCCGCAAGGCCCCCACGGGGCGCTGCTGGAAAGGGGCCGATGCCTGGAGTGAAGGTGCGCGGCTTTCCCGCAGGAGGGCTTTGATGCCGGGGGAGCGGTATCGGAAGCCCCGCCCCGGGCTTCGGGGAGAGCCTTCAGTCCCCCTGCTCTGCGGGGAAAGGCCGGGGAGCAGGGGGATGCCGATTCCCGGAGCAAGCCCTGCCGCAAGGCCCCGGCCGCCTCCGTGCGCAGGAAGGCTTTCCGCTATGCGCCGGAGCCGAGAAAGTCCAGGGCCGCTTTTTCCATGGCCGCGTGCTCCCCGGGCCGGAACCAGAGCATGCGCCTGTCGGCCCGGAACCAGGTCCACTGGCGCTTGGCATAGGCGCGGGTATTGTGCGCCCAGAGCGCCGTACATTCCTCAAGGCCCATGCGCCCTGTGAGGAAGGCCGCCGCTTCGGCGCAGCCTATGCCGCTCCAGCCGGGGGCCTGCGTATCCGGGCAGACATGGAGGGCGCGCCGCGCCTCTTCCATGGCCCCGGCCTCCAGCATGGCGTCTATGCGGCGCACAAGGAAGGGCTCAAGTTCCGTAAGGGGAAGCCCCACGCCGAGGCGCAGCACCGCGAAGGGGGCGGGGGCGGGGGCGTTTTTATGCCACCAGGTGAAGGTTTTGCCCGTGCCTTCCCACACTTCCAGGGCGCGCACGTTGCGTTGGCTGTCGTTGGGGTGTATCTTTGCGGCATACTCCGGGTCCACGCGGCGCAGGCGCTCGTGCAGGAAGGGCGCGCCCTTTTCACGGCACTCCGCGGAGAGGCGGGCGCTTATGGCCGGATCCACGGCCGGGATTGCGGCTATGCCGTCCAGCAGGGCGCGCAGGTAGAATCCCGTGCCTCCCACCAGCATGGGGACGCGCCCTTCCTCAAGGCTTTTTTTCAGGGCCTCCAGGGCCATATCCGCCCACTGGCCTGCGGAGATCTTGCGCTCCGTTTCCAGGAAGCCGTAGAGAAGGTGCGGGCAGACGCTTTTTTCCTCTTCCGAAGGCTGGGCCGTGATGACGGGAAAGTCGCGGTACACCTGCCTGGAATCGGCATTGACCACGCAGGAGGGCACGCCCTGCCTTTCCAGCGCGCGGGAGAGGTGCAGGGCTGCGGCCGTCTTGCCCGAGCCTGTGGGCCCCGCAAGGCAGAGTATTCTGGCAGGAGCGCTCATGCGCGTTTCTCCATGGGTAAGGGACGGGCCGGGAGCTTCCCGGGGCGGATTTCACCGCACGAACTTGTTGCCGAAGCCGAAGATTTCACCGCGCCCGTCAAGCACAGGCGGTACCGCAGGGGCTCGCCGTCCGCGCGTTTTTCCGCTTGGGGAAAGGCCGCCTGCACAGGGCTTTCTTTCCGGCCAGCCGGGGCCCTGCCCGCAGGCGTTGCGGAAAAAACGGGCGCTCCCGGCAAGGGGCCGGAGCAGGTTGCCGCCGCCGGGAGCGCTCCGGGAAATAGGCCCTTCCGAAGCTAGAGCATGTCGCCCCGGCACTCGGGCAGACATTCCTCGCTGAAGGTCTCGGGACAGCCGCAGTCCGTATCTTCCGGCCAGGAATCGGGCAGACGGTATGCCCGGCGCAGGCGGGGAATGACGGTGGGCGGCACAAGGCAGCTCACATTGCCGCCGAGGGAGGCCACGTTGCGGATGTTGGTGGAACTTATGTACATCCAGCGCAGGTCGGACATGAGGAATATGGTCTGTACATGGCGCTGAAGCTTGCGGTTCATGAGCGCCATTTGAAACTCGTAGTCGAAGTCGGAGACGGCGCGCAGGCCGCGAAGAATGGCCTTGGCATGGTTCTCGGCCGCAAAATCCACCAGCAGGCCGGAAAAGGGCATGACTTTCACGCCCGGGATGCTGGCGAACACCTCGCGCACGATTTCCACACGCTCTTCCAGGGAAAAGAGGGTGTTCTTGCCGCAGTCTCTGGCCACGGCCACGATGACGGTGTCGAAAAGTTCCAGGCCGCGCCTGATGATGCACTCATGCCCGTTGGTGAGCGGGTCGAAGGTGCCGGGGTAAATGGCTATGCGTTCTTCACCCATACCAGTATCCTCGTGTTTCCGTAGAGTCGTTCCGCTTCCAGGGTCAGATCGTACTGGGCGTCGGCCCTGAGGGGCAGGCCCTTTTCCACTTCCGCCACAAGGAAGCCCTCGTCGGCCAGCCAGCCCTGCCGCATGATGTTCCTGAGGGCGGGCTTGAAAAGGTCGGCCCCGTAGGGCGGGTCGATGAAGATGAGGCGGCACGGCTCCGAGGGGCGGCGGGCGGTGACGCGCAGGGCGTCTTCCTCATGCACGGCGCAGCGCGCTTCAAGGCCGAGGCTGGCGGCGTTCTTGCGCAGGCATGCCGCGGCCTTGCGGTCTTTTTCTATGAAGTCGGCAAAAAGCGCGCCCCGGCTCAGCGCCTCGAAACCGAGGCTGCCGCTTCCGGCGAACACGTCGAGCACGCGCATTTCCCCCCACACGACGCCGCGCGATTCCAGCATGGAGAAAAGGGATTCGCGCACCTTGCCCATGGCGGGCCGGTAGCCCGGCCCGGTAACGGTGTGGAGCGTCCTTCCGCGGCAGGCTCCGGCAATGATCCGCATGTTGTTTCCTGAAAGGGCGCTGTCGCGCCGCCGGAAGGCGGGCTTCCGGGATGAGGTGTGCACCCGCAGGGGCGGGAGCGTGGGGCACGGCGGCATGCCCCGTGCCGGGGCGGAGGCCCGCCCCGGGCAGTTCCTTTAAATCATGCTGCGGCAAAAGGCAATGCCGCAGCCCGTCCCCGGGGCGGGGCCCCTGTCAGAGCCTGGTGAGGAAGTGGAAGAGGTCGCGCTCGATTTCCACGAGGCGGTCGCGCAGTTCCGTCTGCTCTTCCCAGGGGATCTCGTCCACATGGGCGAGGCGGGAACGCAGCTGGGCCACGCGCTGCTCCAGCTCTTCGGCAAGGAAGTTCCAGTCCACGCGGGGCTTCGCGCGCGCAGGGCTTGCGCTGTGCACTTCCGCCACGGCCGCGCCTTCAATGGTGGCTTCTTCCAGGTATTCCGGGATGTGGGCCGTGATGCCGAAGCGTTCTTTAATCAGCCCGGCAAGGATCTGCTGGGCCCTGGGTTCGCCGTGGATGAGGGCGATGTTCATGCCCGGCCGGGCCATGCCGCCTATCCATTCCAGAAGCTGGCTCTGCCCGGCATGGGCGGAAAAGCCGTTGATGGTGAATATCTTCGCGGCCACGGCCACATCTTCCCCGAACAGGCGCAGGCTCTTGGCCCCGTCCACCAGCTTTCTGCCCGGCGTGCCCATGGCCTGGTAGCCCACGAACACGATGCTCACTCCTTCCTTCCACAGGTTGTGCCTGAGGTGATGGCGCACGCGGCCCGCGTTGCACATGCCGCTTGCGGAAAGAATGATGGCCGGTTCCTTCATGGTGTTGAGCTTCTGCGAATCCTGCGCGCTCTGGGTGAAGATGATGCCTCCGCCCGGGTGCTCCTTGAAGTCTTCGGGCGTGAATTCCGGCGTGCGCAGGTGATCGGCGTACTTCAGAAACACCTGCGTGGCCTTGGTGGCCAGGGGACTGTCCACATACACGGGCATGTCGTCGGGCAGGCGGCCCTGCTTCTTGAGGATGAGCAGGCTGTAGAGGATTTCCTGCGTGCGCTCCACCGCAAAGGCGGGAATGATGACCTTTTCCCTGCGCGCGTAGCTGTAGTCGATGGCTTCGGCCAGTTCCTCAAGGGTGTCGGCCTCGCCCTTGTGGTCGCGGTCGCCGTAGGTGGATTCCACAAAAAGCCAGTCCGGCGTGCGGGGCATTTCCGCGTCGGGCAGAAGCAGCGCGCCCGGGCGGCCGAGGTCGCCGGAAAACACGAGCCGCGTGCTCTTGCCCTCTTCATCCACCGTAAGGTCGAGTATGGCCGCGCCCAGAATGTGCCCGGCATAGCGGAATATCACCGTGACGCCCGGCGCGGGGTTCACCGCCTTGCCGAAGTCCACGGGCCGGAGCTGCTTTGCCGTGGCCAGGGCGTCTTCGGTGGAGTACAGCGCTTCGGAATCCTCGTCGTCAGGCTCGCCGCGGCGCTTGCTGTGGCGGCTTTTCCACTCATGTTCCATTTCCTGGATGTGGGCGCTGTCTTCCAGCATGATGGCGGCCAGATCCGCCGTGGGGGCCGTGCAGTAGATGCCTCCCTTGAAGCCTTCCTTCACCATGCGGGGCAGAAGCCCGGAATGGTCGATGTGCGCATGGGTGAGCAGGATGAAATCCAGCTCTTCCGGACGGTAGTTCTCCGTTTCAAAGTTGCGTTCTTCAATGGCGGAGTTGCCCTGGAACATGCCGCAGTCCACGGCGAATCGGGAGGATTTCGTCTCTATGACGAAACAGGAGCCGGTCACAGTCTGGGCCGCGCCCAGAAAGGTAATCTTCATACAAACAACTCCATGGATGATGGTCCCGGAAAACTGGAGTATAGGTGTTTTCCCCGCATTGTGCAAGAATTGCTCCCATTATTCCGGGTGGAACGAGAAAAAAAAGGGCGTTTTTTCCCTCAGTCGGGGAAAGGAGGGAAAACATGCTTTGCCCCGTCCATGCAAGTTCGTCTTTTTTTCCCGGGCGCGGAGGGCAAGATACTTCGCTTTGTCCATGCAATTCTGCTCTCCGGCAACGCTTCGGAAGAAAGGTTCCTTTCCTGAACGGGCCGTTATACGAAGCTTCTCCCACGGAGGAAAAAGGATATTCCTTTCTGCCGCAGGCCTCGGCGGCGGGAAATTCTTGCACGCGGCGAAAGTGCGGGCTATGATGCTCCTTTCCCCAGACCATGACAGGAGCAGAACATGAACAACGCTTCCCAGCAATACGTCATTGATACGCTTTCCGCCCAGGAATCCTGGCGGCTCTTCCGCATTTTGGCCGAGATCGTGGACGGCTTTGAGGATCTGAGCGGGCTTCCGCCCTGTGTGTCCATCTTCGGTTCCGCCCGTCCCGAGGCGGGCGCACCCATTTATGAGGAAACCATGCGCGTGGCGAAAACCCTCGGCAAGGCGGGCTACGGCATCATCACCGGCGGCGGGCCGGGCCTCATGGAGGCGGGCAACCGCGGCGCCACCGAGGCGGGCGCGCCTTCCGTGGGGCTGCACATTCACCTGCCCATGGAACAGGAACCCAACGAATACCTTTCCGTGCGCAGCGATTACCGCTACTTCTTCATCCGCAAGCTCATGTTCGTGAAGTATTCCATCGCCTATGTGGTCATGCCCGGCGGCATGGGCACCATCGACGAGCTTTCCGAAGCCTTCGTGCTTGCGCAGACGCACCGCATCAAGCCCTTCCCCATCATCCTCTACGGGCATGAATTCTGGGACGGCCTTCTGGAGTGGATACGCACCCGCATGATCAAGGACGGGTATCTGCGCGAAGAGGAACTCGACCTCGTCACCGTGTGCGACACGCCCGAAGAGGTGCTCTCCACCATAAGACGGCGCGTGGTGCTCTAGGGCATGGAGCTTTTCAACCGCTGCCCCGAAGAGGAGCGCTGGCGGCCGCTGCCCTCCTGGGGGCCGGAGCCGCCCGCGCCTTCGGGCCGTTCTTGGCGCTCGCTCATGGGGCGGGCGCTGCGCCTTGCGCGGCAGGCTGAGCGCGCAGGGGAAGTGCCTGTGGGCGCGCTGGTGGTGGACGGGCAGGGCTGTATTCTCGCCGAGGCGCACAACGAGACCGAATCCTCCCATGACCCCACGGCCCACGCCGAGGTGCTGGCCCTGCGCCGCGCGGCCCTTGCGGCGGGCAATCACCGGCTTTCCGGGAGCGTGCTTGTGGTGACGCTGGAGCCCTGCCTCATGTGCACGGGGGCGCTTCGGGAGGCGAGAGTGTCCGGCGTGGTGTTCGGCGCGTCGGACGCGCGCGCCGGGGCCGTGTGCTCCTGCCTGGAGGGGCTTGACTACGCGCAGACGGGCTCCGCGCCGTGGAGCTACGGCGGCGTGGAGGCGGAAAAGTGCGCGCGGCTGCTTACGGAGTTTTTCCGCAAAAGGCGCTAGCGGCAAAGCTTCTGCCCTGCAAAAGGCGGAAGGGGCCCGGGCATCGCCCGGCGCGGGCCTCCTGGGGGCGCAGGGCGCGGAGATTTCCGGGGCGCGGATAGGTTCTGTGCCGGGAAGAGGCGGTTTTTTGCTTGCCTTCCGGCGGGATCTGTCCTCAAATGGCGCGGGCCGGAGCCGGACGGCAAAGGGCTTTGCCTGAGAGAAGGGGCCCGGCCTTCATGCCGCCCCGTTTTTGGCGGGGGGGCTCCCTGCACGGGCCCATGCCGGAAGCATGGTCGCCCCGGAGAAAGGAGGAGAAGAGATGAACAATACGGTAGACGAACTGACGGTGGACTACGAAGAAGACGGCATTTTGAAAATCAAGGAAATGGGCAAGGTGGTGCTTTCCAAGGGAGCCTGGGCCACGGTGCTTTTCCGCTACCGGGAATGGCAGGAGAACGACACTTACGGCCCTGACCGCTATGTGATACGCCGCTACAAGAAGTCGGGCGGGGAATACCGCCAGCAGTCCAAATTCACCATTTCCAGTAACGATCAGGCCCGCCGCATCGTGGAGGCTCTGAGCGGCTGGATTTCCGAGGAAGAATCCGGGCAGGAAGGATAATCCCCTCTTCCGGCCGCGCGGCGGAAGCGCCCCTTGCGGCCGGGTTCCGGGGAAGCGCGTCCGGGGCGCGCGCCCCGCGGCGCGGGGGACAGGCTTGCCCTCATGTTTTGTATCCTTCAGGAGGAAGGCATGGCCGAATTTCGCCGCCAGTTTCTTTCCGTGGCCCGGCAGAAAGTGCTGCACCAGCTGATTTCCGGCTGGCATCGCCGGGGGGCCACGCTGCTCCAGGTGGGGCTGAACGCCGGTTTTTCCCCGGAATTCTTCTGGGAAGCGGGCTTTGACGTGACGGCCGTCGACCGTTCCCCGGCATGCCTTGCCGCCGCGCGGGAGCAGACCGGGCCGCGCGTGGAGTATGTGTGCGGCGCGCCCGATTTTCTGCCCTTCGAGAACGGCTCCTTCGACTACGCGGTGCTCGTGCATCACGGCCTGAGGGCCGGGGAGGCGGGGCGTGCCGTGCTTGAAGAGGCGCTTCGCGTGGCGGCCCGGGGCATCATCATCATGGAGTGGAACAGCTTTTCCCTCGCGGGCGCGCCGAAGAGCGTGCAGTCGCGCTGGGCCGGGCCCGGCCTCGGCGAAGGGGAGGCGGCGCGGGCCGTGAGCGTGCGCGAGCTCTACGGCATGGTACGCCGCGCCTGCCCGGGATTGAGCGTGAGCCTGGTTTCCGCCCTGCCTTTGTGGGAAGGAACCTGGCCGGACGGCGCGCAGGGCATGAGGGCCGCGCTGCGCCGTGCGGCGGCCCCCCTGAACCTCACGCCGCTGCCCCTGCCCGTGGGCGCGCTCCTGGGCATGCGGGTGGACTGGGCCCCCGTGCCCCTCACGCCCATAGGCATGCTGAAGAGCGCGGCGGCCTCGCTGTGCGCCCCGCCCCAGAGGGCGCGGGAAGGGGCCATGGGGCGCGTGTGCCCGTGCACGGCGGAAGGGAGAGCCAAAAGGCGCGGGGAAAAGATGCGCTGAGGGCGCGCCGGGGCCTTGCCTTCTGCCGGAAACGGCGTGTCCCCGTCATGGGCGGAGCGTTTTTTCTGCGCCGAGGCAGCGCGCCTCTGCCTGTGAGGGGCGATCCTGCCGTGATGGTCGTGCTTCTATGTTCCCACGGCGAGGGCGAAGCTGAGAGAGGCGTCAGCATCGCAAAGAAGAAGGAGAACCATGGCGAGCATTGGCGAGTTCAGCCTGAACCATGCCCGGCGTCTCTTTGAATCCGGCGACATAGACCGCATGGAAGTGGGCACGACCCGCGGCCTTCAGCAGATACACGAGTATCTTTTCGGCGGCCTTTACGACTTTGCCGGGCAGATCCGGGAAGTGAACATCTCCAAGGGGAATTTCCGCTTTGCAAACAGCCTGTACCTCAAGGCGGCGCTTGAGGCCATAGAAAAGATGCCGGAGGGCTCCTTTGAGGAGATCATCGCCAAATATGTGGAAATGAACGTCGCCCATCCCTTCCTGGAAGGCAACGGCCGCGCCGCGCGTATCTGGCTCGACATGATGCTGAAAAAGCATCTCCGGCAGGTGGTCAACTGGCAGAACGTGGACAAGACGCTCTACCTTCAGGCCATGGAACGCAGCCCCGTCAACGACCTGGAACTCCGCGCCCTCCTTCAGCCGAACCTGACCGACAGGACGGGCGACCGTGAAGTCATCTTGAAAGGCATCGAGCAGTCCTATTTTTATGAAGGATACGGCGGAAGATGATCCTCCGCTGTGCCCTGCCGAAGGGCTGCATGCCTGGAGCCTGATCCGGTATGATGCAGCCCCTGCGGCGGGAACTGCCTGCCGCCCCCTTTCCCCAAAGCCATGCCCGCGCTTTTGCGGAGCATGGCTTTTTTCATGAGCGCCATGTCCATGGAGCGTGCCCTGTGAAAATAAGGCAGGACGCAGGTTTTAAGCACAGGCATGTTCAAGGCAGGCGGCGCCGACGGCCGGGAATACGCGATGCGGATGAAAGCGCTGCGGGGAAAAACATCCCCGCGTTTTTTTTGTGTTGTTGTCGATAAAAAACATCTGTTGCAAAAAAGCGTGCCCGTTGTTATAAAACAACATAAAAAATAATAAAAACAATATGTTACATGAATTTTCCTTGCCATGGTGCCGCCTGTGTGCCATACTGTGCCCGCGAGGCCGGAAGAGCTTCCGCGCCGCTGCGACCTCATGCAGGCCATGGTGAAGCGGGCAGGCGCAGCCTTGTCCGTGAAGCAGCCGTGGAAGAGTGAAATGAGGAAAGTCCCGCCTTGCCTTGGGCCGGGCATGCGGGCGGCCTGGCCGGGCCGCCCGTGCATCAACCATGTTTTTTAAGGAGGCGTGAGGTGGAAACGCAGGAACTCAGGGAAATCTGGAACGAGATAAAGAAGTTTGTCGAGCTGAATCCCGGGTGGTACAGGACAAGGCTGAAGGATGGTCAGTCGGGCGTGCCTTTTAAAGCGGAAAATATCCGTGGCCGCATCCGCATTACCATCCGGAGCGGCAAGATCATCGGCTACCTGAAAGATGACGATTTTCTTGCCCTGTACCCTCTTTACCTGCGCAGGGAAAAGGGCGAGGCCGTCAGCGGCGAGGCGGGAAAGGTGAACTGGCGTCCGATTTATTTCTGGGGGCTTATCTTTTGGGCTTATGTGCGGAAAAGGAAACCTGAGATGCAGGCAGCCTCGCCGTGTTGAAGATTCCCCTCTTTTTCATGGCGCAGGGAAACCTTCCCGGCGCGGCGGAAGGAGGCGGCCGCAGCCTTGTCCGGGCCTGCAAGCCGCGCGCACTTTCCTGCGGCCGGGCGCGTTATCCGTGGGGGGGGTGCCCGGGCATCCCCTTTTCCCGGCCCGCAGGGACGGTTTTTCCTCCGTGCCGCGAGCCGGGGGGGGCCGCCGCCCTTCAGAACTTCCAGCCCAGGGAAAGGGAGGCGTTCACGGCGGAGCTTTCCCGGCGGAAGGCTTCGCCGCCTGCGGAAAGCTGCATGAAGAAGGCCCGGTCCGGGCTTGTGAGGGTGAGGCTTCCCTGAAGGAGCAGGGCGTCGCGGCCGGGCAGGGCGGTGGCGGAGGAAAAGCCGAAGGCATCGTACCCGGCAAAGTGCGCATGGGTATGGAAGGCGGTATCCGCCAGCTCATGCCGCCATGCGGCCGTGATATCCAGCCCGAGGCCCGCGCCGTTTTCAAGCTCTCCCTGCCACGCCGTGTGCGCGCCCAGGGAAAGGGGCAGGGACGCGTAGCTTTCGCCGTCCACATGCAGGGCGCTTGCGCCGCCGTGTTCGGTGAAGCCCTCGCGGCGCAGGAAGCCGTATTCCAGCCAGGCGAGGGGCCCGGCCCTGAAGGTCCCGCGCTCCGTGCCCCACGAGGCGTCCCAGCCAGCGCCGAGCATGAAGGAGCCGAGGAGGGCGTTCCCGTCGCTTTCATGGCTGCGGGCGTAGCCGTTCACGGCCACGCGGCGATCCATGTCGGCGTTTTCCAGGCCGAGGCGGGCCTGCGCGGCGAGGTAGCCGCCCCGGCCTCCGGGCGCGAGGCGGGAGTGCGCGCCGAGGAGGAAAAAGCGGCTGTCGGCCTTCGCGGCGTCGCCGTAAAGGCGCGTTTCCCTCATGCCTGAGGCCAGGTGCACGCCTGCGGTGAGGCCGGAGTCGAAGCTGCGTTCCAGGGCGGCGAGAAGGCCCGCTTCCGTGCTCTTCCAGCCTGAGGAGCCGCCGTGCGCGCCCTGCCGGGAGGCGGAGCCGAAGGGCGCGGCCCACATCCGCCACTCGCCCGCTTGCGGCGCGTCCCGGTTCATGTGCTGGAGAAGGAGCAGGTTCAGCGCGCTCATGGCGTTCAGGGAGGCGCGGGCCGAGGCGTCCCAGGCTTCCGGGCCGAGCAGGTTCAGGCCGCGCGCCACGCCTGCGCCGCTTTTTTCCGACCAGTCGAGCGCGGCAAGGAGCGCCTGCATGTCCCCCCCGGCCACGCCGGAAATGCCGTAGAGCGCGCTGCCGAGGGAGAAGGCCCCCGCGTTGCCCGCATAGCGGCTGTAGGCGTCCTTTTCGCGGAAGGCGCGCACTTCAACCGTGCCGGAGGAGTCGGAAAGGGCAAATTCCAGCGTGGGGGAAAGGTTGGGGCCGAGAGTCACGCCGGTAAAGCCGCCGCCCGCATATTCCGCGTCCACCGGGGCCTGCGGCGTGATGAGGGCGTTCTGCGCATAGAAGCCGGGCATGGGCCGCAGCGCCCAGGTCCCGCCGAGCACGGCGGAGTACGCCTTGATGCCGTTCACCTCGCCCGTGGGGAGAAAGCCGGTTTCCAGCACCGCGCCTTCTTCGTTCACAAAGGCTTCCGCCACACTCGCGCCGAAGCCTTCCTCATCCGTGCCGTACAGGGCGAGGAGGCCCGCGTTGCGCAGCGAATACACGTTCACGGCGTCCGTCACGGCAAGGCGGCCTGCCTCAAGGCTCATATTGATGCTCTTTGCGCCGTCGATGCCGCCGTAAAGCGTCATGTCGAAGGAGGGATCCGCCTCCCCCGCCGTGCCGTCCGCCTGCGCGGCCCGGCCGAAGGTGAGGGCGGTGTGCAGCCCGTCCGCGCTTCCCGGGTACTGGAGGTCGGGGTTTTCCGGGTCCCATTCGGAAACAATGTCCCCGATGACCTGCGCGCCGGAAAGGATGTTGATCTCCCCGACGAAGGCGTTTTCGGACACGAAGAGGGAGGCCGCGCTTCCGGCGAGAAGGCCGCTCACGTCGAAGGAGGAGACAAGCGGCCCGTCGAGGTTCAGCTCCATGCCGTACGGGTCCGTATTATAGTAGGGATGCGAAGGGTCGGAAATAAGGTGCCAGCCCCATTCTTCATACGGGTTGTTCCATATCCACGAACCGCGGTACTCCGTGGCATTGCCGAGCAGGTTGCTGCCGAAGTCGAAGCGCGCGGCAATGCCTCCCTCTCCGAGGGCGGTCACGTCGCCGCGGCTTATGACGGCCTGATCTTTGCCGTAGGCCACAAGAAGGCCCGTGCCCCATGCGCCGTTTGCCGCAATGCGCACGCCGGGCGCTATGGCGAGCGTGTTGCCGCTGCCGTCCACGCGGATGCCCGTGCCTGCCGTGCCGCAGGCGAGAAGGTCGGCGGCCTGGGTCACGGTGTTCTGCTTGCCGTAAAGGTGCAGGCCCGTGCCGAGGGTTGCCGTGTTCGGCACGCCCTCAAGGAAGGCGTCTCCTGCTTCGTTCCTGGCGAAGTAGCCGTTGCCGTTCACGATAGTTTCACCGTCGCCGTAGATGGAGAAGCCGTAGAAGTTCCTGCGGTCGATGCTGTAGCCTATGTCCTGAAGCGCGGCCAGTTCCGCTTCCATGAAGGCGGTGTAGTTGCGGTAGTTCTGGTGGCTCATGAGGCTGCGCTCAAGCTCGATGTGGGAAAGGTCGAGATAGTCGTTCTCATAGCCTTCTATGGGCAGGCCCTCGTCGTTGCCCATCACTTCGGCCACGTTCCTGCCGTGGAAGGTCACGCCGCTTCTCGTCGCATCACCCACGATGAAATCCCTGCCCGGCACGCCGCCTTCGCCTTCGTGCACCACGTTCATGCCCGGGGTGAGCCGGGTGCCGTATGCGTCTTTGAGGTGCGCATTCCATACGCTGAGCGATTCTTCTTTTCCGTTCTGCATAAAGGAGAGAACGCCCAGGGCATGGGCGGTTTCGTGGTAGAGTACGGCGACGATATCGGCCTGCTCTCCGGTCGAGGGCAGGGGAGAAAGGTGCTCCGGTATGCCGAAGTCTATCGTTCCCACAAAAAAGTACGCCGGCTCTTCCATGGCCGTGCCGTGTATGATGCCGCTCTGCAAGGCTGTTTCGAGGACGGGAAGAGACGAGGCATTCGGCGCGCTTCCCGCCTCGGCGTTTTCCACATCGTAGGTGCCGATGAAGAGGGGCAGCGGCGTGCTGTTCGTGCTGCCCGGCCCCAGAACCTCGGCCCAGAGCGCGGCGGCGGAAGTCACGGCGTTTTTCTGCTGCCCGGAGAGCGTCCAGGAGGAAAGCCACGCCGCGTCTTCATTCTCATAGATCACGTCTCCCTGGTCGAAGAAGTTCAGCTCAAAAAGGGGCGAGCCGTCGGGCCCGTACACCTGGCGCGATTCAAGGGCGGGAGCGGCGGAAGGGAGAAGGGGCGAGAGCATGCAGGCGGCAAGCGCAAGGCGCGCCGCCCGGCGGAAAAAGCGCGAGAGGGAGGAAAAGGCAGTCATGGGTGTCCTTGGAAGAGGCACGGGGCCGGAAACGCGGGCACGGGGCGCGGGAACGAAGGCAGGGGGCCGGAGCGGCCTTTGCGGCGGAGGGGCGCATCGGAAAAGCCCCGGGAGCAGGCAGGAGGCGCTCCCGGGGCGTGATGCCGTTATTCCGCCTTGCCGTCCGCCTCTTCGGGCTCGCCGTCGCCGCGATAGGGGTTGAAGTAGCCGAAGTTCAGGCCGGGGCAGTATTTTTTGAGGCGCTTTCGAAAGTTCACAAGTCCTACGGAAGGCCCGAAGCCGATGCCTTCCATGAGCTTCATGTAGAGCTCAGGGTCGATGTTGAGGTTGCGCAGCTGGATGAAGCTCACCTTGCAGCTGTTGATGAGCTCCACAAGGGCCTCGATTTCCTCCTCGCAGTCGGTGATGCCGGGGAAATAGAGCAGGTTCAGGGAGACGAAAACCCCGCGCCCGCTCGCTTCTTTAATGGAGCGGCGCACGTCGGCAAAGGAGAAGCTGCGCGGCCGGTAGTAGCGGGTATACACCTCTTCGCGCGCGCTGTTCATGCTCACGCGCAGGGAGGTAAGCCCTGCCTCGGCGAGCTTGGCTACCTCGTCGGGCATGGAGGCGTTGGAATTCAGGTTGATGGTGCCGTGCCCGCCCTCGGCGCGGAACCTTTTCACCACCTCAAGGAGCAGCGGGGCCTCGGTAAGGGGCTCTCCTTCGCAGCCCTGCCCGAAGGAGAAGATGGGGTGCGGCTCGTTCTTCATGTGGTGGAACATCATTTCCAGAATTTCGTCCGCCTTCGGGGTGAAGGTGAGCCGCTCCTGCGGGGTGGCGCAGAGGGTGGAATCCTCGTTCTTGTGGGAGATGCAGCCCACGCAGCGGGCGTTGCACACGCGGGAAGTGGGGATGGGCGCTTCATAGCGGCCTATGGCCAGGTTCTTGGCCGCAGGGCAGCCGTACTTCAGCACGCAGTTCTGCATGAGGTGCTGAATGAAGCGGTTGTCCGGATATTTCGCCATGAGCTCGCGCGCGGCCTTGTTGATCTTCTTCTGCGGGATGCCGGTGAATATCTGGCGCGGGTCCTCATCTACCTTTTTGGCGCAGACGTAGAAGCGCTCGCCTATCATGCCCACGGCGGCATAGGCGAAAAGCGGCAGCGTGGGCGCGCCTTCGCCCGTCACATACACGGGGTGGCCGGTGAGGGTGTGCGCGGGCGCGATGAAGGCCGCCACGGCGAGTTCCTCCACTTCCAGCGTCTCCCCGGTTTCCGGATCCAGGCCCACGGCATGGCGGCCCGGCAGAAGGAAAAGCTCGCTCTCGGGCGGCAGGGGCATGAGCTCATCGGGGCGCGGCAGCGTCCATTCATTGCCCTTGCGGCAGAGCATGAGCAGGTCGGGGTCGTCGAAGATGCGGCCGTCTTTGTCGGCCAGGAGCATGTGCGGGCGGGGGTGGGAAGTGGCCATGGCGGTGCTTTGGGCAATGCGCCCCGTGAAGGTTTACTGTTCGGGATTTTCTCCGAGGAAGCGGTTCCAGAGGCGTATGGCCGCCCCTTCGGAGACCGCCCACTGCGTCAGCGCGCAGCCGCACGGGCAGACGACGCGCCACAGCGCGTGGCGGCGGCCTGCGGGCAGGCACGACTCCAGCTTCTGCTCATGGCTTCCGCAGGTGGAGCAGGGTAGAATGGGGGGAAGGTAACGATCCGGCATGAAACCTCCTTTTCGCGGGCAGCGGCAGAACATGTGCCGGATAGCGCGTGACGCATGAAAATCAGGCGGAGTGCATGATAGCGCTCCCTTCCGCCTTTAGCAAGCTCCCTCCGCCCTACCGGGCGAAGGCTGGCTCGGGCCTCCCGCAGGCACGCTTTTTCTGAAACAGTAAAGGAGCTTCGATGGGGGCCGGGGCATCCGTCGCCTCTTCCGGCGGGTCACACCAGCCCGGCGAGGCTGAGCGCGAACATGACGAGGGGCAGGGTGAGCAGGGAAAGGAGCGTGGTGGCTATGACGGTCATGGAAGCTTCCATGGGCCGTGCGCGGTAGCGTTCCCCGAGGATATAGACCATGGTGGCGGTGGGCATGGCCGCGGTGACGGTGCCCGTGATCAGGGCCGTGCCGGAGCAGCCTGCGGCAAGAAGAGCGAGGAAGGTGACGAGGGGCTGGAGAAGGAGCTTGAGCACGGCGACGACGGCGATGTTTTTCCGGCTGAAGCCTTCCCCTGCGCCGGCAGTACCGGAAAGCTGGGCCGAGAGCACCATGCCCATGCCGAACAGGGCGCAGGGCGCGGCCGTGGAGCCGAGCATTTCCGCTATCTTCACGAAGGCCGTGGGCACGGGCACGCCGAAGAAGCCGAGGGAGGCGCCGATAAGGGCGGAAACGAGCATGGGGTTGTGGGTGAGTTCCTTGAAAAGGCGCAGGCCGAGGCCTTTTTTCTCCCTGCCGGGGGAAAGCATGTCGAGGGTGGCGTCGGCAGTGAGGAAAACGCCGGTGTAGAGCAGCGCGCCGAGCATGCCCGCGCTCACGGCCTCTTCGTTGCCGGGAAAGACCATGAATATGAAGGGCAGCCCGAAAAAGGCCGCGTTGGGGAAGGCGGCGGCCAGGGTGCGGATGGTGACGATGGGGTCGTGCCTTTTCCAGAAGCGGGAAAAGAAGAGGTAGGCGGCGAGGTAGAAGAGGAGGGAAGCGGCGAGGGTACCCCAGATGAAGGGCTGCGCCCCGTCCATGGGGATGGTGCACATCTGCATGAAGATAAGGGCGGGCAGGCTCACCCAGTACACGAACTGATTGAGGCACAGGGCCATGGAGGGCGCGAAGATGCGGCGGCGCTCGGCGACGAGGCCGAGGAAGATGATGCCGAACACGGTAACGAGGGCGGAGAGGATGCCGGACATGGAAAAGGGAGCCTTTGTGTTGCGGTTGGACGGGCGGAGCGGCCCGGGAGAACGGAAGACTACTGCCGGATGCGGGCTTTTTCAAGACCGGGGGCAGGCGAGGAAAAGTTCAGCGGCGCATGAGGGCCTGCACGAGGCTGTGGTGTATGGGCTTTATCTCGCGCAGGAAGAGCGCGATGAACACGCAGATAGCCAGGGCGCAGAAGAGCATGGTGTGCGGCGCGCCGATGAGGTCGGCGAGGGCGCCGAAGAGCAGCCCGCCCACGGGGCCGAGGCCGGAGACGCACATGACGTAGAGGCTCATCACGCGGCTTCGGCAATCGTCCGTGGCGGTGGTCTGGCAGAGGGTATTCACGCTGATGTTGGTGGTGGTTATGGCAAAGCCCAGGAAGAAGGCGGCGGCCAGGGAAAGCCACAGGTTTTCCGAGAAGCTGAATACCATGAGGGAGGCGGCGGTAAGGGCCGAGGTGCGCGCGATGAGGGCGGGGATGCGCCGAAGCACGATGAATACGGAGACCACTACCCCGCCGAGGAACGCGCCCGCGCCCACTGCGCCGAAGAGCCAGCCGAGGGTCTGGGAGCCCCCGCCCAGGATATCGGTGGAGAACATGGGGAAAAGCACGCTGTAGCACAGGCCGAAGAAGCAGGCGGCGGCGAGGAGCTGGAAAATGTGGCGCAGGAAGAATTCCTCCTGGACGTGGCGTATGCCTTCCACCATGTCCCTGAGTATGCCCTGCCCGGCGGGCTTTTGTTCGCGTTCACGCAGGCGCACCTGGAAGAGCAGCATGTAGATGATGGGCAGGTAGGTGAGGGCGGAGATGAAAAAGCATATCCCCTCGCCCCAGGCGTAAATGGCAAGCCCGGCGATGGAGGGGCCCACGAGCTTGCTGATGTTGAAGGCCATGGAATTGAGGGCCACGGCGCTTTTCACGGCCGCCGTGTCCGTGACCATGAGCGACACGGAGGACTGCCGCGCCGTCATGTCGAAGGAGGTGATGACGCCGAGCGCCAGGCTGAGGGCCACAAGCAGCGGATAGGTGGCCATGCCCGTGAAGGCGGCGAAGGTGAGCAGCGCGGCCTCCAGCATGCAGAGCACCTGCGTGACGATGAGCGCTTTTCTGAGGTCGTGCCGCTCCAGCCAGGCCCCGGCCATGAGCCCGAGCACGAGGATGGGCGCAAGGCTCACGAATTCCACGATGCCGAGCAGGAAGGCGGAGCCCGTGAGGCGGAAGACCAGCCAGCTCATGGCGAGGCGCTGCATCCACTGGCCCAGCATGGATATGGTCTGGCCTATGATGAAGTAGAAGAAGGCCCGGTGCGCGAGGGCGGGGAAAAGCTGATAGATGCGGCGCATGGCAACCTCGGGGGCATGTTGGGAAACACAGGAGGTATTGGGTGAAGAGAAGTCTAGCCAATTTTCCCTGAAAGGGGAAGGGATGGGGCAAAAATGCCGACTTCTTCGCACAGGGCCCTGTGCCGCAGGGGCTGCGGGGAGCGGGGAGGGATTTTCTGAGGGAGGCGGCCGCAGGGAAGCCCTTTTCGCCGTCGGAGTTGTGCGGCTGATGCGGGGATGCCGTGGGGGGAATGTAGGGGTGAGGGAAGGCCCCCCATCTTTTTCTCTGAGGGCGCTTTTCCGGCGCAATGGGGTGTAGGGAGGCTCGTGGGGCGCAAAAAAAGGGGCCTTTTCAGGCCCCCGGGAGGATGCCCGCCTTTTCAGGGCAGGGGAAAAGGTCGGATCAGCCCCAGATCATGTTGCCCGCAAGGGTTCCCGCCCAGGCCACCGCATAGGCCACGGCGGTGTTGAAGGCCATGCTGAAGAAGAGCCACCTCCAGCCGCCGGCTTCGTTCTTGAGCACCACGAGGGTGACGAAGCAGGGGGAGTAGATGAGCACGAAGAGCATGAGGGCAAGGGCCGTGGTTCTGGACCAGTCCGGGTCGGCGGCCAGCCTTGCGGAGAGGGAATCGGGTTCGTCCGGGTCGGTTTCGCCGATGGAGTAGGCCGTGCCCATGGTGGAAAGTATGGCTTCCTTGGCTGCCACGCCGGAGATGAGGGCCACGTCGGTGCGCCAGTCGAAGCCGAGGGGGCGGAACACGGGCTCTATGAACCGGCCGATGCGTCCGCCGAAGGTGTTCTTCACCTGTTCGGAGGCAAGGGCGTTCTCGGCCTCGGCCTTTTCTTCCTCCAGAGCATCCTTTTTTGCGGAGATCCCGGCCGCGGTCTGCTCCAGGGCGGGGCGGGAGGCGTCGTCCGCGCTTTCCAGCGCTTTCTGCACTTCGGCAAGCTGCGCTTCCAGGGGATGGATCTCTTCGTTGAAGGCGGCTATCTTCGCCTCGAAGGGGGCGGCTTTTTCCGCGTCGAGGGCCGGGAAGGTGAGCGCGGCCCAGAGTATCACGGAAATGGCCAGGATCACGGTGCCCGCTTTTTTGATATACATCCAGCCGCGTTCCCAGGTGTGGGTGATTATGCTCCGGAGCGTGGGCAGGCGGTAGGGCGGCAGCTCCATGACAAAGGGCGTGGAAGCGCCGCGGAACACGGTTTTCCTGAGCAGAAGGGAGACGAGAAGCGCCACGGCCCAGCCGCACAGGGTGACGGCGAACATGATGCCCGCCTGGTTCTCCGGGAAGAAGGCCGCGGTGAGCATGAGAAATACCGGTATCTTCGCGCCGCATGTCATGAGCGGCAGCGTCATCATGGTGGCCATTCTTTCCTTCTCGCTGCGCATGGTGCGCGTGGCCATGACGCCGGGAATGGCGCAGCCGCCCGCAATGCCGCCTGCGATGATGAAGGGCATGACTGACGAGCCGTGCAGGCCGAAGGCCCGCATCACACGGTCGAGCATGTAGGCCATGCGCGCCATGTAGCCGCTGTCTTCCAGGAAGGACACGATGAGGAACATGATGAGGATGAGCGGCACGAAGCTGAGCACGCCGCCCACACCGCCGATGATGCCGTCCACAATGAGCGACTGCACAAGGCCCTCGGGCAGGATGCCGCTCATGAATTCGCCGAGCATGCCGAAGAAGTCTTCCACCCAGCCCTGCGGGTACGCGCCCACGATGAAGGTGGTCCAGAACATGAAATACACCACGCCCAGCATGATGAGCGGGCCCAAAACGGTGTTGGTGAGCACCTTGTCGAGCTTGTCGGTGAAGGCCAGGCGGTCTTTCGTGTCGTCCTTGCGGATCACCCCGTCCTTGAGCGCGCTGTGGATGAAGCCGTAGCGGAAGTCGGAAACAACGGCCTCGGGCGTGGTCTCCAGCGTGGCGGCAAGGTGTTCGGCCAGAGTGTCGCGCAAGGCGTCGAGCTCAAGGGCGGCCGCAGCGTCCGCAGCCTTCACCTGGGCGCGGAGTACTTCGTCGTTTTCAAGGATTTTCAGGGCGGTCCAGCGCGCAGGATAGCGGGAGGTGAGGATATGCCTGTCTTTAATAATGGAAGTCATTTTCAATAAAGCAGGGTCAATATCCGGCCCGTAGCTGAGGAAGAGTGGTTCACAGGGCTTTGCGGCCTCTTCGAGGGCGAGTTCCAAGGCCTTGTCCAGGCCTTCGCCGGAGCGGGCTACGGTGGGTACGGCGCGTACGCCGAAGCGGGCGGAGAGCTTTTCCAGGTCGATGCTCATGCCCGCCTTGCGCGCCTCATCCATCATGTTGCAGGCGAGCACCACGGGCCTGCCGAGCTCGCGTATCTGTACGGCGAGGAAGAGCCCGCGTTCCAGGGTGGCGGAATCTATGACGTCGATGACGGCGCGGGGCGTTTCCGCAGGGTTTTCCGGGGCGAGCACCTCGCGCACCACGCGCTCTTCCATGGAGTAGGCCGTGAGGGAATAGGCGCCGGGCAGGTCCACCAGCAGCACCTTCTGCTCCCCGCAGCGCGTCCAGCCTTCCTTTTTCTCCACCGTCACACCGGGGTAGTTGCCCACATGCTGATGCGCGCCCGTGTAGGCGTTGAAGGCCGTGGTCTTGCCGCAGTTGGGATTGCCCGCAAGGGCGATGCGCACGCCGTTTTTCCTTTCTTCTTCGCTGAAGGAGGAAGCGCCCGAAGCGCCGTTCTTTTCACAATGGGGGCAGCTCATCGTACCTCCACGTCGACAAAGTCGGCTTCGCTGTTGCGCAGGGCAATGGTGGAGCCTTCAATGCGCAGGGCTACGGGGTCGCGCAGCGGGGCCCTGCCCACAACCTGCACGCTCATGCCCGGCACAAGCCCCATATCGCGGATGCGGCGGCCCAGCTCGCCGTAAGCGTTGATTCTGACGATGCTCGCCTTCTGCCCCGGGACAAGCCGGCGGAGATTCATTTGTGACATGGATTCCTCCTCAGATAATAATGACATTCTTTTTCAAAACAGGGGCGGGATATTCCGAGTTCCCGCATGTGCCGCTGCCTACGGCAAAGGACGGCAGACAGCGGCGTTTCCGAAGCCGGGAGGCGGCCGCAACATGGCGGACGAAGCGCAAGACGACGCGAACATTGAGCCGGAAAAATTCTTTGCCCGCTTCGGAGCGTGCCGTTTTGCGTAACTCATGGCTTACAGATAGTGAAATTGAAAATCTATGTCAACTCTAAAACGGCATCTTTGTCGTC
>NZ_DYZA01000191.1 GCF_020741395.1 Mailhella massiliensis
GGAACCCCCAGCCTAGCTGGGGGGTTTCTTTTAACCAAAAAAGCGCCGGAAGGGAGTTCCGGCGCTTTCACAGTTTGTTTCAGGTGAGGTCAATCAGCCGTTCAGGGCCTTGCAGAAGCCTTCGGCGGAGCGCTCGATGACGGCGTCCTCCACCGCGAAGGAGAGGCGGAAATAGCCGGGGTAGCCGAAGCCGGAACTCGGCACGGCAAGCACGAGGTTCTGTGTCAGGCGCTCTACAATGGCTTTGTCGTCCCCTCCCGGGGCCTTGGGGAAGAAATAGAAGGTTCCCTTGGGCAGCGTGAACTCATAGCCCGCGTTGGCAAGGATGGCGGCAAGGCGGTTACGGCGGCGGGTATAGACGGCGAGCGCCTCTTCGGTGGAGGTGCCGAGACATTCCGCCATGAGGTACTGGCCCACCACGGGCGGGTTTACAAAGCCCAGCACGCGGTTGGAGAAGATGAGCCCGTCCATGAGCTTGTCCGCATCGTCCATGGCGGGATTCACGGCAATGTAACCCACTCTTTCCCCGGCCATGCCGTAATTTTTGGCAAAGGAGCTGATGACCACGGCGTGTTTGTAAAGGGGCAGGGCGGCGGGCACTTCCAGGCCGTCGTAGGCCAGGAAGCGGTAGGGTTCGTCGGCGATGAGGTAGATGATGCGGCCGATGCGCTTCGAGGCTTCTTCCAGCATGGCGGCGAGGGCCTCAATGTCCTGCTTTGTGTACACGGCCCCGGAAGGGTTGTTGGGCGAATTGATGATGACGGCCCTTGTGCGCGGCGTGACGGCGGCGGCGAGGGCTTCCACATCAGGGCCGAAGTCTTCCGCCCGACAGGGCACGGGGCGGAGCACTCCGCCGTGATTACCCGCATAGAAGCGGTATTCGCCGAAGAAGGGCGCGACGGTAAGAACCTCGTCGCCGGGTTCGAGTACAGTGTGGAAGAAGGCGTTCATGACGCCCGCCGCGCCGCAGCCCAACATAACGTGTTTTGCCTCAAGAGCAGTCTGCTGCTGACTGCTCAGCCAGGCGGCCAGCCTTTCCCGTGCCCAGGCAAAGCCGCCGTTGGGCATGTAGCCGAGAATGCCCGGTTCGGAGAGGCGGGAGGCGAGGGTGCTCATGGCGCGGGCGGCTTCGGCAGGCGGGGCGAGGTCGGGGTTGCCGAGGCTGAAGTCGCAGACGGCGTCGGCCCCGTATTTCTTGCGAAGTTCGATACCGGCTTCGAACATACGCCGGATCATGGAACCTTGGGAGAGATTCTGCTCCATGGCGGAGCTGATAACGGAAGCGGACATGGCAGACTCCTTGAACGTAGGGAAAGAAGCGGGGGAAAGGGGGCTTTCGGGCTCGGGAGCGGCGGAAGCGTTTTTTTGAGGGAAAAGGGGAGGGTGAGGGCGGCCGTCCAGCCCGGCGAGGGCGTCTTCCAGCCTGTCCAGCCAAAGCTCGATAAAAGACGCGTCGTCGGCAAGGCCCCGCAGTTCTGCCTGGCAGTGGTATCCGGCGGACTCAAGACGGCTTTTCCACGACGCGGGGCCGGCTCCTGCCATGTCTTCCAGAGTGTGGCGGCCCACCAGGGAAAGCAGGGGCATGAGCCATACACGGCGGGAAGGCGGTATATCCAGGGCAAGCTCGGGCAGAAGAAGGTCCAGCCCGTCGGCGGGGGCGATTTCCCCTTCCGCGCGGCGCAGGCCCCGGCCCACCATGCAGGCTATATGGATATGGCCGTCCAGCTTCCGCACGGCCTCCGCCCAGCGGCGGTAGAGAATGTCGCACTCGTGGCGGCTGCCGTGAGCCATGCAGATCACAGGTTCATCGGGGGCACGGAGCGGGGAAATATGGCGGATAAGCGTGTGCGCGGCGCAGTCTATGGCATGATCGCCGGGGCCGGAAAGCAGGGGCATGCCGAGGCTGACGCAAAGCCCCCCTTCTTCCATAATGGTCCGGCACTCCGAGGCCACGGCGCCGTATTCCATGCCGGGAATGATGTGCAGGGGCTGCACCGCCACATGGGTGTAGCGTTCAAAGCGCATGCGCTTCAGGGCCTTGAGCACGGAGTCGGACTTGGTGCGGGAACTGGCAAGGCGCATGCGCATGGTTTCCGACGTGAAGGCCCAGCGCACGGGCAGGGAAAAACGTGCCTCCGCAGCGGCCTGTACGGCACGCAGGGCGCTTGCCCCGCGTATGTTTCCGAAGCCGTAGGCCGCGAGGAGAATACCCCGTTTCATACATGTTCCGGGGAGAAGGTTTCTTCGGTAAAGAGCTGGAAGCCTTTTTTACGCAGAAGGGCGGCGAAGAGGCCGTCGCCGTCCGTCAGTGTGCGGGTGAAGGTTCCGTCATAAATGCGCCCGCACCCGCAGGAAGGAGAGCGGGCCTTGAGTATAGCGGCGGAACATCCGCATTCTTCAGCAATGTAGAGCGCTGCTTCCGCTCCGGCAGCGAAGGCCTCCGTCACATTCTCCCCCGTGGCGGAAAACACGTCTTCGCCTCTGCGTTCAGAGGGGGTACGGGGAGTGGGCAGGCCCCCGAGCACCTCAGGGCATACGGGCACGGCCTGCCCGGCTTCCACCAGAGCGGCCACTTCCTTACGCAGGTTGGAGCGGCCGTCGTAACGGCAGCACTGGCCCGCAAGGCAGGCGCTGACGACATAGCGGCAGGGCTTTTGCAGTTCAGTCAAAGGAAATCTCCACCTGTTCCTGATGTTCCTTACGCCGGACTATGGTGCCTATTTCCCAGGCTTCCGTTTTCATGGACTTGAAGCGGGGGAGCATGTCGTCGGCCGTAGCCCTGTCGGTAATCATGATGTAGCCTATGCCGCAGTTGAAGATCTGGAGCATTTCCGGCCAGGTGAGGTTGCCTTGTTCCTTCAGCCAGTCGAAAATGGCGGGGTGTTCCCAGCTGTTGAAGCGTATGTTCGCGCAGACGGAAGGCGAGAGCACGCGGGGGATGTTGTCGTAGAAGCCGCCTCCCGTGATGTGAACCATGCCCTTGATGGGCAGATCGCGCATGATGGACTTGACCTGATCGGCATAGATGACTGTGGGGGTGAGGAGAACGTCGGCAAAGGTGCGGTCCGTGCCGGGCACTATGTCGTCGCCCGTGACTCCGCTTTCCTCATAGATTTTCCGCACCAGCGAATAGCCGTTGGAGTGGAGCCCGGAAGAGGCGAGGCCGATGATCACGTCGCCTACGCTGATGGTGGAGCCGTCCACAATCCTGGGTCCGTCCACAATACCTACGCAGAAGCCCGCAAGGTCGTAATCACCCTTGGCGTACATGCCGGGCATTTCCGCCGTCTCCCCGCCGAGAAGGGTACACCCGCTCTGCCGACAGCCTTCCACGATGCCGCCCACCACCGTGGCGGCAAGATCGACGTCAAGTTCGCCGCAGGAAAAATAGTCGAGGAAGAAGAGGGGCTTCGCACCGAGCACCAGGCAGTCGTTCACGCTCATGGCCACAAGGTCTATGCC
>NZ_DYZA01000192.1 GCF_020741395.1 Mailhella massiliensis
AAGGGAAGGAGGGGAGGGCGTTTTATTATGTTATTTTTTTCCCATGTCGAACGGGGACATTCGGAAGGAAATCTTCCGGAAGTCCTCGCGCCCTGCGGAAAGAAGGCCAAGCTGCACGCTGCGGAGCATGAAGTTTTCAGGCAAAGCGGTACGCGCTGGTGATGCATGCCTCCGACGTGGCGATGCTGCCGATGAAACCTGTTATGATTCCCTCTTCATCACCATAAGCGCTGTGGCGGGGGCTCCAGGCCGGGAGAAATTGCCAGTGCATGCCGCCCCGGAGAACATGTGTCAGTAATCTTCCTCGCTTATGCCGAGCTGTTTCATCTTGTAGCGCAGGCCGGGGCCGGTGAGCTCCATGATGCGGGCAGCCTTGGAGATATTGCCCCCGGTCACGCGCAATACGTTGCGGATGCATCGTGATTCGAAGGCGTTCAATTTCTCTTTGAGGGGGATAACGCTGTTTCTTTTCACGTCGCGGTAGTCATCCAGCGGAGGGAAGGCGTCCTGCCGCGCGGAGGGCTGCGCCGGGGCCGCGCTGCGGCCGCCGAAGCAGGCGTCGCGGAACTGGCGGGGCAGGCAGTCCTCGTCAATGAGGTCGCGGTCGCCGAGAAGGGCCAGGGAACCTTCGATGACGTGCAGAAGTTCGCGGATGTTGCCGGGCCAGGCATATTCCCAGAAAAGCTTCATGACGGAATCGGAAACCCGCGCCACGCCCTCCGCGATTTCCGGGCGCTGGAGGAAGGCGGAGACCAGGAGGGGAATGTCTTCCCGTCGCTCCCTGAGGGGCGGGACAGAGATGCCCACCACGGCGAGGCGGTAGTAAAGGTCGTTGCGGAGTTTTCCCTTTTCCACGGCAGTGAGCGGCGGTTCGTTCAGGATGCTGACGACCCGGACGTCCACGTCTTTTTCCACATGCGCGCCGAGCCTGCGTATCTTTTTTTCCTGAAGCACGCGCAGAAGCTTGGCCTGGAGCCCGAGGGGCATGGAGTTGAGCTCATCAAGCAGCAGGGTGCCGCCGTCGGCCTTTTCAAAAAGGCCGGGCTTGTCCGCTGCGTCGGTGTATGCGCCTTTGGAGGTGCCGAACAGTATGCCTTCCAGAAGGTTTTCCGGAATGGCCGCGCAGTTCACGGCGATGAAGGGCCTCTGCCGCCTGGGGCTTGCCGCGTGCAGGGCCTGGGCAAAGAGTTCTTTGCCTGTGCCGTTTTCCCCCCAGATCATGACGGGCACGGAGCTTTTCGCGGCTACCCTGGCATCGTTTATGGCGCCGCGCAGGGCCGGGTCGCGGCCGATGATGCTTTCAAAAGTGTACCTTGTGTCTTCGCCGGAGGGCGCCGGAGGGCGCGTCCTGGCCTTCGCCTCCCCGGTGAGCAGGGCGCTGTCCACCCAGATGGTGAAGGCCAGGACTCCGTCCTTGCGGCCTCTGTCGAAGAGCGGGAAAAAGTCCGTCACCGAAGAGAACAGGGAATTGTTGATGGTCTTGTACCAGTAGGCCTTCCTTAAAAGCGGCTCGCCCCGGCGCAGGCACTCCATGGTGGGGATGCAGTCCATTTCATTGGGTACATAAAGCTCCGTGATGTGCTTGCCCACCACCGAACCGGTGAAACCGTCCACCTTCCTCTGGATATCGTTCATGTAGACGCAGGTGCCGGAGGCGTCCACCACGGCTACGCCTATGCTCATGTGATCCCATACGGCCGTCATGGAAGCTGTCATCACGGCCGACCGGCTGACATTGCTGAATGTATCCGTACCGAAGAGCATGGCAGGCGTTCCTTTTTTTTAGAAGTGATAAATTTTTCCCATATATAAAAAATTTCTTTTTAAAAAGAAAGTTTTTTTATGATCTTTAAAAAGTTCTGTCAGGGAAAATATGCCGGATGGAGATAGAAATATGTATTATTTCATAATGTTAAGTATTGAATGGGAATTTTGGCACACTTTGTGCATCGTCAAGGGCACAAGCAAGCGACATTTTTCCGGCCTCTAACATCCCCAACAGGAGATATCCCATGTCCGTCATAGAGTTCACCTCCTCCGCCCCCGTGGAAGGGCAGGGCTACGCCATTAACTGGGACACCGCCGAACAGCGCGTCACCGAACTGAAGGATTTTCTCATGACTGCCCCCCAGGTCATGGATCCGGAACGGCTTCGCTGCCTTCTGGACGTGTATGATGAATTCGCCGGGGAGCCCACGATATATATCCGCGCAAAACTCTTTGAGCGCGTGCTTCTGACCAAGAAGATTTTCCTCGACGGCAACCCTATCGTGGGTACGCTCACGGGCATACGTTGCGGAGTGAATCCCTACCCGGAATGGAATGTCTCCTGGATCAAGGATGAAATGCAGCTCGCCAAGATGACTTCCCTCGGGGAAATGAAGATTCCCCAGGAGACGGAAGAACTTCTGGAGAAGGTGTACAAGAAGTGGAAGAACCGTACCTGCATTGCCCTGAACAACAAGATGTACAAGGACAAGTACGGTGTGAACCCTGCGCAGTACTCCAAGGCTGGCATGTACTACGACAACGTAAGCGTGGCCTCCGGCTCGGGTATCGCCGATTACCCCAAGGCCCTCAACAAGGGTCTGCGCTGGGTGGTCGATGATTTGAAGAAGCGCCTGCTTGAATGTCCCACCACTCTGGCCAACAAGGAGCGTCACGACCTTTACCGCGCCATGATCGTGGCCGTGGAAGCCGTCATTGCCCATTCCCGCCGCTATGCCGAACTCGCGGAAAAGACGGCCGAGGCCGAAACCGATCCGAAGAACAAGGCCGAACTTCTGGAAATCGCGGAAATCTGCCGCCGCGTGCCCGAATTCCCCGCCCGCAACTTCCGCGAAGCCATACAGTCCTTCTGGTTCGTGCATCTGGCCATTGAAGTGGAACAAATGGCCTGTGCTACCTCTCCCGGCCGTTACGGTCAGTACATGTATCCTTTCTACAAGAAGGACATTGAAGAGGGCAGGCTGACGAAGGAACAGGTCATCACCCTGCTCAAGTTCCAGTGGATCAAGCACATGGAACTCGGCGAATACCAGGGCGGCTCCTACGCGAAGACCTTGTCCGGCCATACCGGTCAGACCATCACCATAGGCGGCGTGGATGCCGACGGCCGCGACGCCAGCACCGAGCTTGAGGAACTGCTGCTCGAAACGCAGATCCGCATGCGCGGCATCCAGCCCACGCTGACGCTGCTCTATCATCCCAAGCTCAAGCCCTCCTATATGAACAAGGTGGTGGAGTGCATCCGCGGCGGCTCCGGCCAGCCTCAGATTCTCAATAACACCGTAGTCATCGAGCGCAACCTCGCCCGGTTTGCCCAGTACAAGGACGGCATTACCCTTGAAGACGCCCGTAACTGCGGCAACTACGGCTGTGTATCCACCGGTATCTGCGGCAAGGGCAGCTTCATCACTCAGGAAGATCAGCCCTGCCTGGCCAAGGTGGTTGAACTTCTGCTCAATAACGGCAAGGATCCCTCCACGAAGAAGGTGGTGGGCGCGGAAACCGGCGATCCCCGAGAGTTCAAGGACTTCGAGGAACTCTATGACGCCTGCAAGAAGCAGCTCAAGCACCTGTTCACCATTTCCCGCCATCATTCCGACCTCAGCCAGATGGCCCGTCTCCAGGTGGTACCCAGCGTGTTTCGTTCCGTGATGTACGACGGCTGCATCGAGAAGGGCATGTGC
>NZ_DYZA01000193.1 GCF_020741395.1 Mailhella massiliensis
CCCCCCCCCCTTGAAGTCCTTGATAAGCCGGCCACGATCCGCCAAAGGCACGGCCATGAGCCGAGAGCGCCCATGAGCAGGGCGAAGCAGACAAGCGCGGTGAGCACGACAGAAAACATGTCCATGCCGAAGCCTACTCCCTTTTTCTTGTGCTCGTAAACAAAAAACTGTGCCGCAGCTTTTTCCCGTGCCATGCTTTTTCCAAAAAGGAGTTTTTCCATGGCCGTATCGAACTACAGCACAGTACCGGATCAGAACACGCAGATATCCGGCATCAACATAGCCGAGGGCTGCGCGCCTTCGGGCATCAACAACGCTATCCGCCAGCTCATGGCAGATGTGAAAAGCTATGCCAACACCGTGGACTCACGGGCAACTCTTCCTTCGCAGAGCGGGCAGTCGGGCAAGTTCCTCACCACCAACGGCACGACGGCGAGCTGGGGCACGGTGAAGGGCCACACGGTCTCCACGGCCTCGCCTTCCGGCGGCTCGAACGGGGACGTGTGGATTCAGTACATTGCGTAGCGCCTGCGGCCCGATGCCGGGGCAGGGAGGCGCAGGGGAGGGGGGCCCGTCGCGCGGCCCCCGGGCGCTTTCCCCCGTCGCCGGGCCTTCCGGGGCGAGCCTTCCCCCGCGGGGCTTGGTTTTCCCCGCTTCGCAAGTCCTTTGCGGGGCTTGGCGGGGGAAAAGCATGAACCCCTTGTTCCCCCGCGCGGGCCTTGCCTTCCTGCGGGGGCGGTGAAGAGCCCCGGCATGTGCCGCCCGCGTTTCCGCGCCCTGTTCGGGAAGGGCCTTTCCCAGATCCGCCTTCTCTTTGCGGGACTTGGGCAGGGAGGCAGGAGCTCGGGCGCTTCCCCCATGCGCGGGATCCGGGAGGGCGCGTTTCCCTGCCGGGCCTGCGCCGCAGCGTATGCCGGACGTTCCCCGCGCCGGGGCATGGTTGCCGGAAAAGACCCCCTGCGGGGAGTTTGCCGCAACCGGGCGGGGCAGGGCGTTTCCGGGCGCTTCCCCCATCGCGCGGCCCCCGGGCCTTCCCCCGCCTTGCGCTCTTTCGCGCCTTCATCGCCCGGCGTGATCCTGCGCGGGCATGTTTTGCCGCGAAGCCGCCCGTCCTCCGGGCGCGTTGCGGCGCGTATCGTCAACTTTTCAAGGAGCAGACATGGCAGAATATCTTCTCACCTGGGACGGCGCGGAAGGGCGCGTCATATCCGGGGGCTATCGCCTCAGCACTTCCGCCCGCTTTTCCCTGCCTTTTTCCTATGCGGCTCTGTACTACGAGCCGGAGGCGGGCAACGCCTTTCTGGTGGAGGAAGACGGCGCGCGGCGCAACCTTTCCTCTTCGGAGGTCGCGGCGGTGCGCGCTCTTTGCGACACCTTCTGGCAGGAGCACGATTTTCCCGTGCATGCCTACGACGCGGAATCGGGCCTGTATGCGGGGAGCATGGCAAAGAGCGCGGCCGAGGCGGCGGGGCTTTCCTTCCGTGTGAACGAGGCCCCCGATCACCCGGCGAGCAAGTGGACGGGCGAAGCCTGGGAGCGCCTTGCCCTGGCCGTGCTCGACGACGGCACGGTGCGCGAATGGCCGGAAAACGTCTGTGCTCAGTGCGTGTTGGGCTTCACGGAAGCGGAAAAGGCGGCGCAGGTTCCCGACAGGCCGAGCATGTACCACATCTGGGATATCGCCTCCGGCGCGTGGAAGGATCCGCGTTCCTTGGAGAAGGCGAAAATGGACGCCGCCTCCTCCCTGCGCGTGGATTTCGAGCTTCTGCGCCACGCCATGAGCGCAGACAGGTACTTCACGCCGAGCTACGAAACGGAAACCTGGACATGGCAGGTCATGGAGGCGCGCGCGTACCTGGCGGACGGGAGCACGGCCACGCCCTATGTGGACGCCTTCCTTGCCGCGCGCACGGACGAGGGCAAGCCGGACAAGAAAACGCTCTGCGAGGACATTCTCGCGAACCACGCCTCCTTCCTTGCGGCCATGGCCGGGGTGAACGGCGCACAGTGGGGCTATCTCTCCCGCGTGAAGGCCGCCGCCACGAAGGAAGAGTGCCTTGCCGCGCAGAACGGGGCGCATGAGTACTGCATAGCCGCGCGCCGCGCGCGGGAGGTGTAGCATGCCGGTTTTCGTCAGGGTAAGCGGGGCGTGGAAGAAGCAGAATTATACCTATGTGAAAGTATCGGGCGCGTGGAAGACGGCCCTCAACACCTGGGTGCGCGTGTCGGGCGTATGGAAAAAGGCCTATACCTACGGCTATTCCTATTCCGGCTGGAGCGCCTGCTCCAAGAATTGCGGCGGAGGCACGCAGACGCGCACGGCGACCTGCAAGCGCTCCGACGGGCTGACGGTGGCCGATTCCTTCTGTACGGCCTACGGGGTGAGCAAGGGCGCGCTTTCGCAGTCCTGCAATACCCATAGCTGCTATGCCGGGGGCGACTATACCTCCAACAGCACCTTCACCGCTCCCCACAACGGCACCTACCGCTTCACGGTATACGGAGGCGGCGGGGGAGGCGCAGGCGGCGCAGGCGGCAGGCGCATCCAGAAAAAAAACCAGACTGATATTATACTGGGCTATACCTCAGGGGCAGGCGGAGGCGGCGGGGGAGGCGGGTACTTCACCGTCAAAGACCAGTACCTATCCGCCGGACAGGCTGTATACTTTTCCATAGGCGGAGGTGGCGGAGGAGGGGTAAGAGGATATGGAACTGTGCCTTACATGGGGCATAATCTGCAGTCGCCGACGGCAGGCGGAAGAGGCGGATCCACAGTCATAAGCGGAGCGGCCTCGGCTTCTGCCGACGGAGGTTACGGCGGCGGCGTGGGCACTCTGCCCGAGGATAAGGCAACTTCCACAGCTGATATCGCTACCCCCCAGGGCGGCGCAGGCGGCGCAGGCTCTGTGAACGGCGGACAAGGTGAAAACGGCGCCTTGTATGGAACACATACTACAGGTGTCTACGGAGGCGCAGGCGGCGGTGGAGGACAGGGCGGCCGCTGGGGCGGCGCGGGAGGACGCGGCAACGGCTGGGCTTTGCCGGGAGGTTCCTGGAATGCTTCCGATAACCTCGCCTATGCAAGTACCGACGGCTCCGCAGGTTCCTCAGGTATGGTGAGGGTTGCGTATATCGGGTAGCGCAGGGAAGGGCCTTTTCCTTCGGGAAAGGGCCTTTTTTCATGCCCTGAGGGCGGCCCTCCATGAGCCGGAAACGGGGCGAAGGCACAAAAAAGGCGCGGGAAAGAAGGGCGGAGGAAGAAAATCATGGCTTCCGCCGTCAGTATCCTATAGAGGAAGTGTCCGCCTCCGGGCAGGGGCGCGGATGCCGGGGAGCGGGAAGGGGAAAAAACAGGAGCGCAGGGAGAAATCATAAGATTATCATTGGATATCATAAGAAAAAAAATAACACTCTTCTCCCGGAGAAGGGGCGGCGCAACAAAGGGAAAGCCCCCGGCTTTTGCGGAACATGAAAAGAGCATCCTGTCGGCATGGCGCCGTGAGGAGCGCTCCCGGAAAAGGATGTTCCGGGCGGAAAAGCGTTCCGCACGCCCGGGCCGGCGCCCGGCGCGGCCGTGGATATACGCCGCGCATCCCCCGCCTGCGGGCGGCATGCAGCCGTTGAACTTTCGGCGGGGAACCGCCTCCGGCTCATGATCCCGCGCGGCTTTGCCCAAGGCTTTTCCGTGCCGGGCGGAGAGGCGGCCTTCGCCTGCAAGTGCGGCAAGCGCTGCTGCAAAGAGCCTGAGGGAGGCATACGCTCCGACGAGCCGGCCGCAGGCCGGCGCATCGACAAGGCAAGGGCCCTTACCGCAGCAAAGGGCAAAGCCTGCCCGTATGTTTCGGGGTTCGAATCATGCTTCCGGCGGCGGGGTGCGGAAGCCGGGAGGAAAACGTGCCGCAGGGCCGGGGAACAGGTTCCGGAATCCGGAACAAGGGCCGCGGGGCGTTGTGAAAGCGCGGAGAGGAGGAGCCGTGGAGAAGAAGGAACATTCCATGAAAGTGCTGATTCTGGCCGGAGGTCTGGGAACGCGCCTCGGAGAAGAGACCTCCATACGCCCGAAACCCATGGTGGAGATAGGGGGCAGGCCCATTCTCTGGCATATCATGAAGATATACTCGCATTACGGTTTTCATGATTTCATCGTGCTGTGCGGCTACAGGCATGAGTATATCAAGGAATATTTCATGAACTATTTCATGGATAATTCCGACGTCACCTTCGACCTCGCGAGCAATGCGGTGAAGGTGCATGAAAAGCGCGTGGAGCCGTGGAAGGTCACGCTTGTGGACACGGGGCGCGACACTATGACGGGCGGCCGCCTCCGCAGGGTACGCGGCTATGTGGGGGAGGAGACGTTCATGCTCACCTACGGCGACGGCGTGGCCGACATTGATATTCCCGCGCTCATCGCCCATCACCGGCGATGCGGCAGGCTGGCCACGCTGACGGCGGTACAGCCGGAAGGCCGTTTCGGCGCGCTGTCCATAGAGGACGATGCGCAAGTGTCGTCCTTTCAGGAGAAGCCCCGGCAGGGAGGCGGCTGGATCAACGGAGGCTTCTTTGTCCTGGAGCCGGAGGTTTTCGACTATATCCCGCCCGGCGACGATGCGGTATGGGAGCAGGCCCCCCTGCGCGCGCTCGCCCGCGACGGCCAGCTCTGCGCCTATCGCCACGAGGGCTTCTGGCGTCCCATGGACATGCTCAAGGACAAGAAGGACCTGAACGCCCTGTGGGACAGCGGGCAAGCCCCCTGGAAAATCTGGAGGGACTGAACATGGGCAATCTTTCATTCTTTCGCGGGAAGCGGCTTTTTCTCACCGGCCATACCGGCTTCAAGGGGAGCTGGCTGTGCCGCGTGCTCATCGGCGCGGGGGCCGAAGTCACAGGCTACAGCCTGCCCGCGCCTGCGGGAGCCGACCTGTTTTCCCTGGCCGGCCTGGAAGGGCGCATGACGAGCATACTCGGGGATATCCGCGACTTTGCGCGCCTGAAGGAAAGCTTCGACAGGGCGCGGCCGGAGATAGTCCTGCACCTTGCCGCGCAGCCCATAGTGCGCGAGTCCTACAGAAATCCCCGCTGCACCTACGAAACCAACGTCATGGGCACGGTGAACCTTCTGGAATGTGTGCGCCTTTCCTCCTGCGTGAGGAGCGTTCTCAACGTCACCACGGACAAGGTGTATCGGAACGTCGCAGGGAGGGCCTGCCGTGAACAGGATCCCCTCGACGGCTTCGACCCCTACTCCAACAGCAAGAGCTGCTCGGAGCTTGCGACCCGCAGTTACAGGAACAGCTTTTTTGCGGACGGCGTGCCTCCCGTAAGCACGGCCCGCGCGGGCAACGTCATAGGCGGGGGGGATTTTGCCCTCGACCGCATCATTCCCGACTGCGTGCGTGCGCAGCGGGAGGGCAGGGTTATAGGGGTGCGCCGTCCCTTTTCCGTAAGGCCGTATCAGCACGTCCTTGAGCCCGTCATGGCCTATCTCATGATAGCGCGGGCCCAGTGGGAGAACCCCGCCCTTGCGGGCGGGTACAACGTGGGGCCGGACGAGGGCGACTGCGTGACGACCGGAGAGCTTGCGGAGCTTTTCTGCCGATGCTGGGGCGAGGGGGCGCGCTGGGAGAACAGGGCGGAGAAGAACGCCCCGCACGAGGCGGAATGTCTCAGGCTCGACTGCACGAAGATAAAAAAAACCTTCGGCTGGTCGCCGCGCTGGCACATTGCCGAAGCCGTGGAAAAAACCTGCGCGTGGTCGAAGGTGTGGCTTGCAGGAGGCGATATCCCCGCAGAGATGGACAGGGAGATAGAGGACTACGGCGCCGCCCCGGAAGGCGCGCCGCAGGCATGAACAGGGGGGAGGATATGAAAAGAAGCGCGGAAGAGATAAAGAGCGGGATACGAAGGCTTGCCGGGGAATACTATGAGCTCGCGCGCCCCGACAGGCGCCGCCCCGGCCATATCCCCGTTTCGGGCAAGTCGCTGGGCAGGGAAGAACTTTACGCCATGCTGGAAGCCTCGCTGGACATGTGGCTTACCGCCGGGCGCTTCAACGCGGCCTTTGAGGAGGCCTTTGCCGCAAAGCTCGGCGTGAAATACGCCCTTTCGGTCAATTCCGGTTCCAGCGCCGACCTTCTGGCGCTCACGGCGCTTACCTCCCCGAAGCTCGGCGCGCGACGCCTGAGGAAGGGGGATGAAGTCATGACTGTGGCCGCGGCCTTTCCCACCACGGTGAACCCCATCATTCAGAATTCCCTGGTGCCGGTGTTCGTCGACATTGAGCCCGCCACCTGCAATATCGACGTCTCCCGCATGGAGGAGGCCCTCACGCCCCGGACGAAGGCCGTGTTTCTCGC